>JBKPSO010000179.1:0-9528 GCA_046735055.1 Actinomycetota bacterium | reverse complement strand
CGAGCCGCTGCGGTTCCTGCCCAAGGGCAAGGTCGCCGTCCTCGGCCTCGTGACGACGAAGCGCGGCGAGCTCGAGCGGGCGGACGAGCTGAAGCGCCGCATCGAGGAGGCCGCCCGCTTCGTCGACGTCGAGCAGCTCTGTCTCTCGCCGCAGTGCGGCTTTGCCTCGACGGTCGCTGGGAACGCGCTCACGGTCGAGGACCAGGCAGCAAAGCTGGGGCTCGTCGTCGAGGTCGCCGAGGAGGTCTGGGGCTGAGCCGCCTCGTCCGCGACGCGACCTTCGACCTCTTCCGGCGCCGCGGGCTGACGACGATGTTCGCGAACCCCGGCTCCACCGAGGTGCCGTTCCTCACGGGGCTGCCGGAGGACCTCCGCTTCGTCCTCGGCCTGCACGAGGGGACGGTCGTGGGGATGGCCAGCGGCTATGCGATCGGCCGGAACGAGCCCGCGCTCGTCCTGCTGCACACGACGGCGGGGCTCGGCACGGGCATCAGCGGGCTCGCGACCGCGCGGGTGAACCGCGCGCCGCTCATCGTCCTCGTCGGCCAGCAGGACCGGCGTCACCTCGCCTACGAGCCGTTCCTCGCCGGACGGCTGGACGGCCTCGCAGGCGAATACCCCGTCTCGGTCGAGACTCCGGCGACTGCACAGGACGTGCCCGCTGCGATCGAGCGCGCCTACCACTCTGCCGTCTCCCGGCGCGGCCCCGCGCTCGTGATCGTCCCTATGGGCGACTGGCTCGAGCCCGCCGACGAGGACCGCGAGCCCGCCGCCGCCGTCGGCACCGTGCTACGGGCGGCCGCGGCCGACCCCGAGGCGGTCGACGCGCTCGGCTCGTTTCTGGTCGCGGCCGCGCGGCCGGCGCTCGTGGTCGGCGCCGGCGCCGACGAGCCGGAGACCTGGGCGGCCCTCGTCGAACTGGTCGACAAACTCCGTGCACCCGTCTTTCAGGAGCCGTTCGGCGCCCGCGCCGGCTTCCCGCAGGACCACCCGGCCTACCAGGGCGTGCTCCCCGCCGACCGGACCCGGCTCCGAGAGACGCTTGCCCCCTTCGACGCGCTGCTCGTGGTCGGTGCTCCCGTCTTCCGCCAGACCGCGTTCGTCGCGGGCCGTTTCACCGCGCCCGGCACCGCGATCGCAGTCGTCGGCGACGACGCGGACGAGGTCCACCGCAGTCCCGCCGAGCTCAGCGTCCTCGCCCCGATCCCGCCGGTCGTCCGCGAGCTCGCCGCTCGCGTGCCGCAGCGGGAGACGCAGCCGCCCGAGCCACGGGCGGCGCCGGTTGCGCCCGAGCCCCCGGGCCCGGGCGAGCCGCTGACCGCGAGCCACGTCCTCGCCGCGCTCGCCGAGCGCCTCCCCCGGAACGCCGTCGTGATCGAGGAGGCGCCGGTCGACCGTCCGGACATCCACGATCGCCTCCCCGCCCGAGAGCCGCTTGGCTACCTGAGCGCCGCTCAGGGCGGGCTCGGCTTCGCCCTGCCGGCGGCCGCCGGGCTCAAGCTGGCCCTCCCCGACCGGCCGATCGTCGCCGTCGCGGGCGACGGCTCGGCGCTCTACGGCGTGCACGCCGGCTGGAGCGCCGTCCACTACGGGGCCGGACCGCTGTGGGTCGTCCTCTCGAACGGCGGCTATGTGGTCATGGACCGGCTCGCCGAGAAGCAAGGGGGCGGCGCCGGGCCCTGGCCATCGTTCGGCGAGGTGGAGGTGGCGACGGTCGCACGCGGATTCGGCTGTCCCGCGCAGCGGATCACGACCCACGACGGGCTGCTCACGGCACTCGACGAGGCGGTGCCCGGCCTCGCTCGGAGCACGACGCCGCTGCTCCTCGACGTGGTCGTCGCGCCGACGACCACGTTTGCACCCTGACGTCCCGATACTTCGAACAGTGTCTTGCAGAGAGGGTCAAGATGTGAGAACTTCACCCACTGCCACCGACCCGGCTCGGCCCTGCGCACCGGAGCCGCTCCGCCACGCCGGAGGATCAAGGAACGAAGGGAAGGGAGGAAGGATGAAGTTGCGGAAAACTGCCCTGGCCGCGGTCCTCGCCGTACTCGTCCCGGTGGTCGTGCTCGCCGTCGGCGTCGGCTCGGGCTCCACCGCGCCACCGGTCGGGTCCGGAAAGCCGTCACCGACCAAGAGCGTTTGCGGCCTCGGTACCGGCAAGAAGGCAACGGGCAGGCCGATCAACATCGGCGCGATCGTCACTGTCGCCCCCGGTGTCAACTGGGACGAGATCACGGACAACGTACGCGCCTACTTCAACTGCGTGAACGACAACGGCGGGATCAACGGCCGGCCGATCCGCTACATCGTCCACGTAGACCCGATCAATCCGGAGCTCGTGGCGGCGTTCGCGAAGAAGCTCATCGAGCAGGAACACGTCGTCGCGCTCGTCGGGACGATCGACGTCATGGACTGCGCTGTCAACGCGAAGTACTACGCGCTGAAGAAGTTCTACGTGATCGGCGACGGCGTCCACGACCTCTGCTACGGCGGGACTCCGTACCACATCCCGATCAACATGGGCCCGGCATACAGCACCCTGGGTGCGGCCCAGTACCTCGTCCGAGCGGGCGCCAAGTCGATCGTCTCGGTCGCACCGACCGGCGTCGACGCCGCCGGAACGTGGAACAAGCCCGCAGTCGAGTTCGCGAAGTCGAAGGGCCTCAAGGCCTACGACGTTCACGACCCGTATCCGACCCAGGCGTCGTACGCCCTGAAGTACGTGCAGCTGGCGGGCGAGGGCGGCGGCGTGATCCTCGACTTCACCACTGACCAGGTCCTGACCGTCCTCAAGGCCGCGGAGCAGCAGGGAATCGCGAACAAGGTGCGATGGGCCGCCTCGACGCCCGCCTACGACACGCGGTTCGCCGCGAGGGCCGGCTCCTTCTGGGACGGCAAGATCGGAATCAACACCGAGCTCCAGCCCTTCACCACGAAGGGGCCGGACGCCGCCCTCTACCGCCAGGTGTATGCCAGGTACACCCCCAAGAAGTGGGGACTGTCGTCCTTCGGCGAGTTCGGCTTCCTCGATGCCCGCGTCGCCACCGAGGTGCTGCTGACGCTGAAACCGAGCCAGCTCACCCCTGCGGGCGTGAACGCAGCGTTCACGAGGATCAAGAACTGGAAGACCGATCTTCTCTGCAGGCCGTTCTACTCCGGCAGGCTCCCGGGGCACGTGCCGAACAACTGGGACCTGACGAGCACGGGCAAGAACGGGAAGATGGTCGAGTTGGAGCCCTGCTTCCCGATCGCGGCTGTCACGCCCGAGATCAAGGCCGCGCGAGCAGCTGAAGCCAAGTTCAAGCTGACGAGCGGCGCGTCCTATCCACCGCCAGCGTGGGAACGATAGGAAGCGAGGTGTCCTAGACCACTTCGAAGACGCTTAGAGCTCCCGATGCTGCCCACGCTCCACGATCTCGTGCAGTTCGTCCCACTCGGCCTCGCGGTCGGGTCGGTGTACGGGGTGTCCGGAGTCGGGATCGTCGTCCTCTACCGGACGACGGGCGTGCTCAACTTCGCCTACGGGGCGGTGGGAGCTCTGGGCGTCTTCATCGCCTACCAGCTGATCTTCAAGACGTCATGGTGCCCGGACTGGCTCGCGTTCCTGATCTGCGTCCTGTTCGGCGGTGCCGTGACGCTGGCGTACGGGCTCGTCTTCGGCCCGATCTTCGCCGCCCGCGATCCGTTGGTGAAGGCGGCGGCGACTCTGGGGCTGACGCTGATCCTGCTGGCAATCATGAGCTGGCTCTGGCCGACGAACCAGGCGAGGCTGGTGCCGCTCCCGAGCGACAACTGGCACCACTTCGGGTACCAGGTCGGCGACGTCCGGATCAGTTGGACGAAGATCATCGCGCTGATCTTCGCCTTCGGGATGACCGCGGTGACGACGTTGTTCCTGCGCTACACGAAGCTCGGCACCGCCTACCGCGCAATCGCCAACGACCGTGAGATATCGGCGACGCTGGGCGTGCCGGTCCGCACCGTCGAGGCGTCGGCCTGGCTCGTCTCCGGGCTCGTCTGCGGCGCGTCCGGCCTGCTTCTCTCCGGCCTCATCAACTCCCTCGAGGCGGTGACGTTGACGTTCCTCGTCATCTCGTCACTCGCCGCGGCGCTGATCGGACGCCTGCAGTCGCTGTGGGTGACGCTCTTCGCAGCTCTGTTCATCGGGGTTGTGGAGTCGTGCCTGCAGGCGTTCACGTTGTGGCCTTCGCAGGAACAGCCGCTCGCGCAGTACCGCGCGATGACGCCGTTCGTGATCGCGATCGTCGGCCTCCTCCTGCTCGGCCGACGTCGCCAGCTGACGTTGTCCCGGGCGGGGCACTAGCTTCTCATGAGCGGCCTGCGCGCCGCGAGGACTGCGGGCGTGAGCCGCATCGCCGACGTGAACGTCGAGCGTGCTCATGTCGTGCGCGCCATTGTCATCGCTGGTCTGTTCGCACTCGCGCTGTTCGTCGTGCCGGAGCTGGTCGGCGTGTACTGGGTGAAGATCCTGACGGCGGCGGCGATCTACTCCATCACCGCGCTCGGGTTGGGCCTCCTGTACGGCCGCGTCGGAATGGTCTCGCTGTGTCAGATCGCACTGCTCGCGGTCGGCGCCTGGACGTCAACGCGGATCCTCTACGCGACGGGCATTCCCTTTCCGATCGTGCTGATCCTCGCCGGGATCGTCACGGCTGTGATCGGGACCGTCGTCGGCCTCCCGGCGCTACGTGTCTCCGGCTTGCACCTCGCCCTGATCACGCTCATGTTCGCCGGGGCGATCACCCTCGTGCTCAGCGTCATCCACTTCCCCAACGGCGGTAGCGGCTTCGAGGGGGTGCTACCGCTCGAGAGGCTTCAAGACTTCCGCAACATTCGCCGCCCCGGGATCGCAACGGGCGACACCGCCTACTACCGCTACACGCTGATCGTCGCAGCGCTCATGTTCCTGCTTGCGCTGTGGCAGATCGCAGGCAAGCCGGGCCGCGCCTGGGCTGCGATTCGAGAGAGCGAGCCGGCGGCGCTCGCGGCAGGGGTCAACGTCACGCAGTACAAGCTGTGGGCCTTCGCGCTCGCCTCATTCATGACCGGCGTCGCGGGAGGACTGCTGAGCGGCAGCGCCGGAGCGCTATCGCCGGTGCAGTTTCCGACACAGGACTCGATCGTGCTACTGGCCGTGATCCTGATGGGCGGGATCTACAGCGTGTGGGGTGCGGTCGTGGCCGGCCTGCTGGTCAGGCTGCTGCCCGCTCTCCTGGAGAACTGGGGCGTGTCGAACTACCTCTCACTCCTGCTCTTCGGCGTCGGCGTCCTCCAGGTGCTGGCGACTGCCCCCGGCGGGCTCGTCGACCAGGTACCGAAGGACCTTGCGAGGCTTTGGCGCGCGCTCTCCGGCACCGTCGCCGGTCGAGCCAGCAGGGGAGCGGCCTCGTGATCGAGGTCGAGAGCCTGACCGTTCGCTTCGCCGGGATCACGCCGATCGACGACATGAGCGTGGTCTTCCCCGGGGGTACGTGCGGGCTGATCGGGCCGAACGGCGCCGGCAAGACGACGTTCTTCAACGTGATGAGCGGATTCGTCAAGCCGGCCACCGGCACTGTGACGGCCTTCGGCGAGAACCTGCTGAAGATGGCCGACTACCGCCGGGCACGCTGGGGCCTGCGTCGAACTTTTCAGACCGAGATGGCGATCGAGAAGCTCTCCGTCTTCGAGAACGTGGCCATGATCCACGAGCACTCGGGCGCGAAGCGGGCCTCCCGTCGCGCCGACGTACTCGAGGCCCTCGAGTTCGTCGGCCTCAAGGCTTCGCCGAGGGCCAAGGTCGGGGGCCTCGGTGCGCGCCAGCGCCGCCTCGTCGAGGTCGCCCGGGCGGTCGTCGGCCGGCCTCGGCTCGTGCTCCTCGACGAGCCGGGCGCGGGCCTGCCGGAGGAGGAGACGGGGCATCTCGGCGACGTGATCCGAAAGATCCCGGGCGACGTCGGCGCCCTCGTGATCCTCGTCGACCACGACATGAGCCTCGTCTCCGCGTGTTGCCAGACGACTGCGGTCATCGACTTCGGCAAGCTGATCGCGGCCGGGCCGACCGCGGACATGCTGCGGGACGAGCACGTCATGCGCGCGTACCTCGGCACGGAGGAGAAGATTTGACCAAGAACGGCGCCGTCCTCCGGATCGAAGGTCTCGAGGTCTCTCGCGGCGGCCACCAAGTGCTGCACGGCGTCTCACTCGCAATCCCGTCCGGCACCGTGACCACGTTGCTCGGCCCAAACGGCGCCGGCAAGTCGACGATGGTGCTGGCGGTCGGCGGCGTCCTGCGACCGACGGCCGGCGCCGTCTCTCTCAACGGAAGGAACCTCACGCGTTTGCGCCCCGAGCACATCCGCAAGGCGGGTGTCGCGATCGTCCCAGAAGGGCGTCGCCTCCTGCCGGAGCTGACAGTCGAGGACAACATACGCGTTGCGACCTACGCGCTCTCCCGCGAAGAAGCCCGACGCGGGATCTCGTACGCAAGGGAGCTCTTCCCGCACCTGGAGCCGCGCTGGAACGCGGTCGCCCGGACGCTCTCCGGCGGCGAGCAGCAGATGGTCGTGCTCGCGCAGGCGCTCGTCTCCCGGCCGAAATTCATGCTCGTCGACGAGCTGTCTCTCGGCCTTGCGCCGGTGGTCGTCCAGCGCCTAATGCCCGCGCTCGAGAACGCTGCCGCGGACGGGGTCGGCGTCCTGCTGATCGAGCAGTTCGTGCACGTCGCCCTAGCGCTTGCCGAGAGGGCGTACGTGATCGAGAACGGGCGGATCGTCCACCACGGCACCGCGCGCGAGCTGCGGGAGCACCCCGAGCGGCTCCACTCGGCCTACCTGCTGCGTGAGCGCCGCGACGCGGCCGAGCTGCTGGAGGAGAGCGAGTGACGACGGCGCTTCGCGCTCTCGACGAGCAGCGCGCGGCGGCCCTCGAGGCGCTGTGCGAGCTGATCGTGCCGGGCTCCGCGCGGGTCGGGCCCCTCGTCTACATCGACGCGCTCCTCGCGCGGATGCCGCTGCCGGTGCGCGACGGCGCGCTGGCGTCGATCGACGCGCTCACGCCCGCGACCGCCAAGACGCTCGCGGAGAAGGAGCGCACGCCCGAGTTCGCCTTCGTCCGCGCGCTCGCGATCGAGGCCTACTACTCCGACTTCGTCGCGCCCGGCCGCGACGTGGAGAGCGCATGGGCGGAGATCGACTTCGCGCCGCCGGCGGCGCAGCGGCTGCGCAAGGACTGGTCCTACCTGGGCGTGGCGTGAGGGACCGGTTCGACGTCGTCGTCGTCGGCTCGGGCGCCGGCGGCGGCGTGGTTGCCGGCGAGCTCGCGCAGCGCGGGCGCGACGTGCTCCTGCTCGAGGCCGGCCCGCACCTGACCGCGGTCGACTTCGACCGCTGGGAGGCGAAGGCGACGCATGAGTTCTGGTGGCCGATCCGGTTCGGCCTGCTGCCCGACGGCGACGTGGTCGCGTTCCTCGCCGGCCGCTGCGTCGGCGGCACGACCACGATCAACACGAAGGTGGCCCTGCGGGCGCACGAGCGAGACGTGGCGAAGTGGCACCCGGAGACCGGCCTGACGAGCGACGGCTCGACCCCTTTCTCCCTCGCCGACCTGGAGCCGTACTACGACCGCGTCGAGCAGCGGCTCGGCGTCCGCGAGCGCAGCGACTGGCAGCACTGCGTGCGCACGATCGAGGCCGGGTTCCGGGCGCTCGGCCACGAGCTCGAGCCGGTCACCTCGTACACGGACGGCAACTGCATGCACTGCGGCTCGTGCCTGCAGGGCTGCCCGACGAACGCGGGCAAGTCCACCGCGAACACCTACATCGCCGACGCCTGGGCGCGAGGGCTGCTCGAGCTACGGCCGAACTCGCACGTCGACCGCGTCCTGATCGAGGGCGGGCGTGCAGCCGGGGTCGAGTACGCCGGACAGACGGTTCGCGCCGAGACGGTCGTCGTCGCCGGCGGCGCGCTGAACACGCCGCAGCTCCTGCGCCGGTCCGGCCTCGACGCGCCCGCGATCGGCAAGTTCCTCGGGCTCCATCCGGTCCGGCTCGTCTACGGCCTCTTCGACGAGCCGCAGGACGCGCACATCACCTATCCGATCTCCTCGCACTTCATGGGCTTCCAGCACGACGAGGACGGCGGGTTCGTGATCGAGGCGTCCACGATCCAGGACCCGATCTCGTTCGCGACCACGCTGCGGGACGACGACGGGCCGATGTGGGGGCAGCGCCTGACCGAGGCGGTGCGGCGCTACCGCTACTGGAACGGCGTGCTCGCGCTCGTAAACGACGAGAACAACGCCTCGGTCGCCGTCGACGAGGACGGCCGGGAGCGGTTCGACCTCGCATTCGACGAGCGCGAGCTCGGCCGGATGGACGCGTCTCTCGAGTTCAGCAAGCGGGTGCTGGCGGCGGCGGGCGCGCGGCAGATCTGCTGGACCGGGCTTGCGTCGACGCACGTCCAGGGCAGCTGCCGGATGGGCGACGATCCGGCGCACTCCGCGAGCGACCGCAATGGGAAGGTGCACGGCGTCGACGGCCTCTACATCGGCGACGGCTCGCTGATCCCGCGCACGCTGTCGGTCAATCCCTCCCTGACGATCATGGCCCTCGCCACTCGGCTCGCGGAGCACCTAGCATGAGGCGTAGGCTAGACGGAGCCGACCAAGGAGCGGAGGTGCCGGCTTTGCCGGCGCCGGAGCGGGTATGAGAGCCGCACTCCTCAGCGAGTACCACCGCCCGCTCGAGCTCGTCGAGCGCCCCAAGCCGGAGCCGGTCGCGCCGCGCGACGTGGTCGTGAAGATCGGCGGCGCCGGTGTCTGCGCGACCGACCTGCACGCGCAGGAGGGACTGATGGAGCCGGCCGGCCTGCGCCCGCCGATTGTCCTCGGCCACGAGAACGCAGGCTGGGTGCAAGCCGCCGGGCCCGACGTGACCACCGCGAAGGAGGACGACGCGGTGCTCGTCTACCCGCCGTACTCGTGCGGGCTCTGCGTCAGCTGCCGGCGAGGGCTCGACATGTTCTGCGAGCGGCACCAGTTCTACGGTCTGACGAAGGACGGCGGCTTCGCCGACTACCTGCTCGTCGACGAGCGCTCGCTCGTGCCGCTGCCTGCCGGTGTCGAACCGGCGTCGGTCGCGCCCCACTCGGACGCCGGCATCACCGCCTACCATGCGGTCAAGAAGCTGCTGCCGCGGCTCGCGCCGGGGACGACCTCGGTCGTGATCGGGGTCGGCGGAGTCGGGCACATCGCGCTCCAGCTGTTGCGCGTGCTCGGCGGCGGCGCCGTCATCGGCGTCGACACGGACGAGCGCCGCCGGGCTCTGGCAAAGGAGCTCGGCGCGGACGAGGTGCTCGCGGACGTCGGCGACGTGCGCGAGGCGACGAACGGCACCGGGGCCGACGTCGTCCTCGACTTCGTCGCCACCGATGCGACGCACGCCGCCGGGCTCGACGTGCTCGCGCGGCGCGGCCTCTACTCGACGGTCGGCTACGGCGGGATGATCACGGTGCCGTCCGTGGCGAT
>JBKPSO010000178.1:0-35864 GCA_046735055.1 Actinomycetota bacterium | reverse complement strand
GCCTCCTGGTCTATGCGAGGAGCTGCTCCATCGCCGAAGATGGTACTGCATGAGCATCTTCGAAATCGACGAGGGAGTGTGGTGGCGATGACAGAGGAGGCGCGTCTCGAGGAAACGGGCTCGGGCCTCGTGCCGGTAAGCGAGGGCTGGTTCGTCGTCAACGTCCGCGACGCGGCCTGGCGGACGAACGAGGCCTTCGGCGGACGCTGCGTCTTCGAGGCCGACGGCCGGATTGCGCGGGCGTACCCGGACATCGAGGCGCGCCCGTTCCCGGAGCTCGGCTTCAGGATCGCCGTCATCGCCCTGGGCAGGCCGAGCACGCTGTACCACGCTGAGTCGGGCCAGGAGGACTTCCTCGTGCTCGCCGGGGAGTGCCTCGCGATCATCGAGGGCGAGGAGCGGTCGCTGCGGGCGTGGGACTTCGTCCACTGCCCGCCCGGGACGACGCACGCATTCGTCGGCGCCGGCGACGGGCCATGCGTCCTGCTGATGACCGGCGCGCGACACGCCGACGGGAGCATCGTCTACCCGGAGTCCGAGGTCGCGCGGCAACACGGCGCGGGCGTGGAGCTGGAGACGTCATCGCCACAGGAGGCGTACGCGTCCTTCCCGCACTGGGAGCCCGGCCGGCCCGCATGCTGGGACGCGCTCCCCTGGGCCTGATGGTCGAGTTCTTTCTCTAATGGTGTCAACGCGCTGAGCGAAAGGAGGCTTTCGATGCGGATTCTTGCCGGCATGGCACTGTTTCTGGCTGGCGGCTGCGCGGCGGCGGTGGTCGCCGTCGTCGCCCGGCCGGGCGCTGCCCATGCGACGGCGGCGGGGGTTGGATTGTGGACTGTCTACGACCAGTCGCTGAGCAGAGCGCGCTACATCGACCTGACACATCCGATCACGCCGAACATGCCTGTCTGGAAGGGCTTCGGCCCGGCGAAGTTCGGCCCGACGGTCGATCCGAAGACGGGCAAGCCATACACGTACACAAAGGACGGGTTCGAGGCGACCGCCTACCGTCTGTCGACGGATCAGTTCGGGACGCAGCTCGACCCGCCGGCGCACTGGGCGCCTGCGTATCCCGCGATCGACGAGCTGCCGCCGACGTACGCGGTGCGGCCGCTCGTCGTCATCTCGATCGTTCCGCAGGTGAAGCAGGACCCGAAGTACGCGCTCCAGGTCTCCGACATCCGGGCGTTCGAGAAAGAGCACGGGCGGATCCCGGCTGGGTCGGTCGTGATGGTGCAGTCGGACTGGTCGAAGAAGTGGACGGAGGACGCTGCGAAGGCGAAGGCGCTGGCGGCCGACCCGGTGTTCCCGGGCGTGTCGCTGGCGGCGCTGAAGTTCCTGCACCTCCAGCGCCACATCCTGTTCCACGGCCACGAGCCGCTCGACACGGATACGACGCCGACGCTCGAGGGCGAATCCTGGCTGATGCACCACGGCTACACGCAGGCGGAGGGTGTGGCCAATCTGGACGGAGTCCCGGCGACAGGCTGCCTCGTCGCGATCGGCTATCCGAAGTTCAAGGGCGGCGTCGGTGGGTACGCGCGCTACGTCGCGGTCTGCCCGCAGTCGACGGCGAAGGGTGTGACGATCTCGACCCGCGACGCGCCGCTTCCTCGGAGTGGCCGGGTGCTGCACTGGGACGCGAAGCAGGGGTACCGCGTCCGCTGATGCTCGAGCTGTTCCCGGATATGACGGAGATTCGGGACGGCGCCCTCTGGATCGGGGGCGTGTCGACCGTCGAGCTGGCGGAGGAGCACGGCACGCCCCTGGTCGTCTACTGCGAGGAGACGCTACGTACGACGGCGCGGGCGTGGCGGCGAGGCGCGGGCGACGCAGTCGTCGTCTACGGGACGAAGGCGTTCCCGAACGTGGCGCTGATGCGGGTGCTGGCCGAGGAGGGGATCGGCGCGGACGTCTCCACGCTCGGGGAGCTGCGCTACGCGCAGGCCGCGGAAGTGCCGGCCGAACGCACCGTCGTCCACGGCAACAACAAGTCGGACGAGGAGCTGCGCGCGGCAGCCGAGGCGGACGCGTGGCTCGTGGTGATGGACGAGCCCGGCGAGGTCGAGCGGTGCGTCGAGCTCGGCGTGAAGCGGGTGCTGCTCCGCGTCACGCCGGGGATCGAGGCGGGCGGGCATGCAGCGATCCAGACGGGCCACATCGGCTCGAAGTTCGGCGTGCCGCCGGAGGACGCGGTCGATGTGGTCCGCCGCGCTCGGGCGGCCGGCCTCGAGATGCTCGGCCTGCACGTCCACCTGGGCTCGCAGCTGGTGGACGACGCTCCTGCGCGAATGGCGATCGACTGGCTGGCGCAATTCGTCGCCGAGACCGCCGCCGAGCTCGAGTGGACACCGGAGATCCTGAACCTGGGCGGCGGTCTCGGCATCCGCTACACGCTCGATGAGCCGCCCCCGCCGGGGCCAGAGGAGTACGCCCGAGCGCTGACGGAGCATGTCCGGCACGCGTGGTCGGTGCAGAGCCTCCCCCGCCCGCAACTGATCTTCGAACCCGGCCGGTCGCTGGTCGCCCGAGCCGGGGTCACGCTCTATCGCGTGGGAGTGGTCAAGCGCAGCGGCCCGACGGCGTGGGTGGCAATCGACGGCGGCATGTCCGACAACCCGCGCCCGGCGCTCTACGGCGCGCGCTACTCGGCGCTGCTGGCGAACCGTGCCGACGAGCCGGCAGCGGGCGTCTTCGCCGTGTGCGGCAAGCACTGCGAGAGCGGCGACGTCCTGATCGAGCGCGCGGAGCTTCCTAAGCCGCGCCGCGGCGACCTCCTCGCAGTTCCGGCGACCGGCGCGTACACGCTCGCGATGGCGAGCAACTACAACGCCCTTCCCCGGCCGGGAGCGATACTGGCGGGAGCGGACCGTAGGCTCCTACTCCGGCGAGAAGCGCTGGACGCAGTCGACGGCGCCGCGTGACGCCGAACATACGTCTGTTGAGAAACTCAGCGCGGTGCGCACCGCCCGAAGAGCCGCTCGACGCGTGAGTGCAGGCGCTTAGGGAGGTGCTGAGGATAGAGGGCCTCGTTGACGATGACTGCTTCGTCGTCCGGCTCGATCGCCTCGATGTCGTTCACGGGGACGAGCAACAGATGCCGGCCCAGGCGCCCGCCGCGCACCTCGAGCACGTCGGGTCGATCGGTTCTGGAGTGGTAGCGGACGCCCTCGACCGCGCCGAGCAGGCGTGCCCCTGCATAGACGGTGAAGCCCTCGCAGCGCGAGAGCCGGTAGTCGCTCTCGGACGGGAGCAGTGCTCGCGAAAGCTCGATCACGGGCGCATCGGAGCCGACGTCGGCAAGGGCGTCCGAGCCGTCGGCATGCAGGCGTAGCGCCGACAGCTCCAGCTCGAGCGTGAGGACCTTCGCCCTCAGCTGGGCGAGTTCCGCTTCGAGCTCGGCGGTCCGCCCCGCCGGTCCGACCTGGAAGACGCGGGCGAGGCGTTCACCGCCTCTCGGCGCACCGCCGAGCCACGCCCGGGCCGCTTCCTCCTTCTCCTGCGCCGGCCTCGACGACCGACCGTCCTTGGGTCTACGGGGCGCGGCCATCGTGGCTACGCGGCCCGGATGCCGCTCGTCCCGACGACGACGTTCAGCGGCCCGTAGCCGGGAAGCGGCGTGAGTCGCCGGCCGTCGAGGACGAGAACGAGATTTGCGGGTGCGCCGACACGGACCCAGAGGGGCCTGCGCACGAACGAAACCGCCTGACCCGGCCGGAGCAGGTTCTCGTACAGGAGCGGGCCTTCTGCGGAGCCGAGTCTGACAGCTATCCAGCAGTCGCCGTGCGAGGCGCGGAGCACGATGCGCCTCCGCCGCTCCACCTTCCGCGGACGCAGCGCGTGTGCCGCACTCGACGACGCGACGATTGACGGCGGCGGCTTCGGGCTCGGCCCCCGCAGTTCCGGTGACCCTTTGCGGGAACCGACCTCGCCGGCGACGAGCAGCGCGAGCAGCCCGACGACACAGGCGACGATGACAATCACGGCCCGCGACGGCACCCAGACACGTCGGCCGCGCGATGGCCGGCGCGCGGGTATCGCCTGCCTGGGCGGAAAACGCGCGCCGTAGTCGTCGACCAGCCGCTGGGCGTCCAGGTCGAGGTACGCGGCGTACGTGCGCAGGAACGCCCGGGCATAGCCGGCCGGCAGCTCGTCGAACCGCTCCTCCTCGAGCGCGGCCAGGTAGCGCACGCGGATCCTGGTCGCCACGGCCACGTCGGCCAGCGTTAGGCCGCGTTCCTCACGGGCCCGCCCGAGGCTGCTTCCGATCTCCGACACGGCGGGGCGGCTCCTTCTTGTCTGCGTGGTCCCTAGTATGCGCAATTTGCGAACTTTTTGACGGCCTCTCAGCCCACCTCGCTCCTCCATCTCTCTCCTTCTTTCGGATGAGCGAAGTCCGTCCGGGCGGACGAGCAAGTCGGGACGTCCGGCCGAGGCGGAAGC
Source organism: Actinomycetota bacterium (assembly GCA_046735055.1). Taxonomy (GTDB): domain Bacteria; phylum Actinomycetota; class Thermoleophilia; order Gaiellales; family Gaiellaceae; genus DATBLE01. Next base: position 31,421 of record JBKPSO010000178.1, on the reverse strand, counting down.
GCGGTCGCGGCGCTTTCATGGCTGCATGACCACGACACCGATCTCTCCATACGTCGTCGAGACGGCGGGGCTGACGAAGCGGTTCGGCGAGCGGACGGTCGTCCGCGACGTCGAGCTCCGGGTTCCCCGCGGCTCGGCATTCGGCTACCTCGGCCCGAACGGCGCCGGCAAGACGACTCTCATCCGCGTGCTCCTCGGCCTCACTCCGGCGACGGCCGGCTCGGCGAAGCTGCTGGGGCTGCCCGTGCCGAAGCGGCGCGCGGAGGCGCTGGCCCGCGTCGGCGCGATCGTCGAAGAGCCCAAGTTCCATGGACATCTCACCGGCCGCGAGAACCTGCGCATCGTCGCGGCGGCGCGCGGCCGCGAGGCCTTCGGCCGCATCGACGGCGCGCTCGACCGGGTCGGGCTCACGGCCCGCGCCGACGAGCGCGTCCGTGCCTACTCGCTCGGCATGAAGCAGCGGCTCGGCATCGCCCGCTGCCTGCTCGCCGATCCGCAGCTCCTGCTCCTGGACGAGCCGATGAACGGTCTCGATCCGGCCGGCATCCAGGAGTTCCGCGGCTTCGTCCACCGCTTCGTCGCCGCGGGCGGCACGATCGTCCTCTCCTCGCATCTGCTCGACGAGGTCGAGAAGACCTGCGACCACGTGGCGATCGTCGACCAGGGCACTGTCGTCGCCCAGGGCTCGATCGCCGAGCTGCGCGGCGAGGGTGGACGCGTTGTGCTCGTCGAGGTCGACGAGCCGGCGCGGGCCGCTGCACTGCTCTCCGCTCACCCGGCGGTGGAGCGGGTTCAGGACGACGGTGGCCCGCTGGAGGTCGCGCTCCACGACGGCGTGGACGCCGTGCCCGCGCTGAACCGCAGTCTCGTCGCGGCCGGCTTCGACGTCCGCCGGCTCGAGCCCCAGCAGGCCTCCCTCGAGCAGCGCTTCCTGGAGATCACGACCCGATTGGAGAACGCAGCATGACCACGCTTGCCTTGCCCACTCCGCGCCTCGTCGGCGCCGACCTGCTCAAGCTGCGGCGACGCGGCGGCCTCGTCGCCGTCGTCGGCCTCCTCACGGTCGGCGCGGTGGCGATCACCTACACGGTGATCGAGATCCTGCACATGATCGACTCGACCAAGCACGGCCCGGCTGGCGGCATCGAGAACCTCGGCCACGGGATGTTCCTCGTCGCCGCGCTGGGAGGAGTCGCAGCGGCGATCGTCGGTGCCTCCGCCGGGGCCGGCGACCTCGACGCCGGGGTCTATCGCGACCTGGTCGTCACCGGGCGCTCGCGCCTCTCGCTCTACCTGTCGCGCATCCCGGCCGGGCTGGCGTTCCTGTTGCCGTTCGTCGTCGCCGCGTATGTGCTGGCGGCCGTGGTTTCCGTCGTCTTCGCGAACAGCAAGCCGATGCCGGACGTACGCCTGATGGTGCTCGGCGGGCTCTGGGCGCTGCTCGAGGTGACGTTCTACTTCCTGCTGGCGCTCGCGATCGCCTCCTTCACCGGCTCGCGCTCGTACACGATCGGGATCGTGCTGGCGTGGCGGATGGCGATCACACCGCTGCTCGCCTCAATCTCGTCGCTCGGCATCGTGCGCGAGCTAGTCCCCGGCGTCGCCATGCAGACCCTCCAGCCGGCGGCCTTCGGCGACGCGGCCCGGCAGGGGCCGCTGATCGGAATGTCGGCGACGGCGATCGCGGCCGTACTCGTCGTCTGGACGTTGACGGCGCTCGTGCTCGGCGGCTGGCGCGACTCGACGCGCGACGCGTAGAGCCGAGGCCGCCGGAGCTACGGTTCAGGAACCGACATGGTCTGGACGTGGCTCCGGCGGCACCCTCTGCTTCTCGACACGGCGATCGTCCTGGCGCTCTCCGCGGCCTACATCGGCTTCCTCGGGCACCACGGTCACTGGCAGCTGGGCATGGTGCTGGCGCTGCTCCAGACCCTGCCGCTTCTCGTTCGCAGGCGCTATCCCCTCTGGGTGCTCGCGGCAACCGCAGCGGCTGCCACGGCGTTTACCCTGCTGTACTCGAGCCCACTCCCGTTTGCGGTCGCTGTTGCCGTCTATACGGTGGCCGCTCAGCTCGACCGCCGCACGTCCTTGGCCGCATCGGCTGCCGCCTCGATGCTCCTGGTCGCGGCCGCCGCAGGGAACGGCCAAGGCGACAAGGTGCTCGGATTCGCGATCCTCCTCGCGGCGTCCTGGGTCTTCGGCGACAACCTCGGCACGCGCCGGGCGTACATGCGCGCGTTGGAGGAGCGTGCCGAGCGGCTGGAACGCGACCAGGAAGCCGAGCGGGCGCGGGCCGTGGCCGAGGAGCAGGCTCGGATCGGCCGGGAGCTCCACGACGTGATCGCCCACAACGTGAGCGTCATGGTCGTGCAGGCGGCAGCCGCCAACGACGTCTTCGACACGCGTCCGGAGCGGGCCAGTGAGGCGCTGCGGGCGATCGAGGCCATCGGGCGCAGCGCGCTCACCGAGTTGCGGCGCCTGCTCGGCTACGTCCACGGCGACGACACGAGCTACGCGCCGCAACCCGGGCTGGACCAGCTCGGGGAGCTCCTCGCACAGGTTCGCTCTGCCGGGCTGGCCGTGGACGTGCGGGTCGACGGGGTGCCGCGGCCGCTCCCGGCCGGCGTCGACCTCTCGGCTTACCGGGTCGTACAGGAGGCGCTGACGAACACGCTCAAGCACGCCCACGCGACGCGGGCCGACGTCGACCTCCGCTACACCGCCGGCGAGCTCGTCGTCCAGGTGCGCGACGACGGCGTCGGCCGGGGCAACGGCGCCGGCGCTGGGCGCGGGCTCGTCGGCATGCGCGAGCGCATCGGTCTCTTCGGCGGCTCGCTCGACGCCGCCCCCGCTCCGGGGGGCGGCTTCGTCATCGCCGCACGCTTCCCGCTCGGAGCGGACCAATGAGCGTCGCTCGCCTCCGGCTCGCTCTCCACGCTCACAGGGCAGAGATTGCCCTGTGAGCATCAGAGTGCTCGTCGCCGACGACCAGCCGCTCGTGCGGAGCGGGTTCCGGATGATCCTCGAGGAGCGCTCCGACCTCGAGCTCGTCGGCGAGGCCGGTGACGGTGCGGAGGCAATCGCGCTCACGCGCGAGCTCGATCCGGATGTGATCCTGATGGACGTCCGCATGCCAGGCGTCGACGGCGTCGCGGCGACGCGCAGGCTGATCGAATCCGGCTCGCGGGCGCGCGTTCTCGTCCTCACCACGTTCGACCTCGACGAGTACGTCTACGCCGCGATCCGCGCCGGGGCGAGCGGCTTCCTGCTCAAGGACGTCGAGCCCAACGAGCTCGTCGACGCGATCCGTGTCGTCGCTGCGGGAAACTCGCTCTTCGGGCCTGCCGCGACCGAACGCCTCGTGGCGCGCTTTGCGCAGGAGCCGGAGCCCGCGGCGGTGCGCTCGCTCGACGACCTGACCGACCGCGAGCGCGAGATCCTCCGCCTTCTGGCGACCGGCCTCTCGAACGCGGAGCTCGCGCAACGCCTCCATCTGAGCGAGACGACCGTGAAGACACACGTCTCGGCGGTACTGCGCAAGCTGCGGGTGCGCGACCGCGTGCAAGCGGTGATCGCCGCCTACGAGGCCGGTCTCGTGCGCCCGGGCGCCTATTCTTCTGACGAACCTCGCCCGTGCCCGACGTCCTGATCTGGTCCGACTACATCTGACCGTTCTGCCGGATCGGCCAGGGGCTGGCCGACTGGATGCGCGAGCGGTTCGGCGCCGAGACCACTTGGGCGCCGTTCGACCTGCACCCCGAGTACCCGCCCGAGGGCGTGCCGCGACCGCCGTCGACCGGACAGATGGAGGCGACGTTCGAACAGCAGGGCCTCGTCTATAACCCGCCGCCGATCCGCGCGAACTCGCTGCAGGCGCTCAGGCTCGCCGAGCACGCCCGCGCGCACGGACTCTTCGACCGGCTCCACGCGCGACTCTTCGACGCCTACTGGGCCGAGGCGCAGAACATCGGCGACACGGACGTGCTGCACACGCTCGCCGCAGACGTGGGCCTCGACGGCGCCGACGAGATCCTCGAGACCGACGCCTACCGCGACGTCGTCCACGCCTCGACCGCCCAGGCCTACGCCGCCGGCGTCACCGGCGTCCCGGCGTTCGTGCTCGACGGGCGCCTGCTCGTCCTCGGCGCCCACCCGCGCGAGGTCTTCGAGGGCGCCTTCGCGCAGCTGCAGACATAAGGATGGTCGCTTTCCTTTGTATAGTGGACACCACCGCACCAAAAAGGAGGCAACCATGGCACTGACGATCGGCGACGACGCGCCCAACTTCACCGCACAGACCACCGAGGGCGAGATCGACTTCTACGACTGGCTCGGCGACTCGTGGGGCGTGCTGTTCTCGCACCCGAAGGACTTCACACCCGTCTGCACGACCGAGCTCGGCTACATGGCGAAGATCAAGCCCGAGTTCGACGAGCGCAACGTCAAGGTGATCGGCCTCTCCGTCGACTCGACCGGCGACCACGAAGGCTGGGCCAAGGACATCGAGGAGACCCAGGGCGCCGCGCCCAACTACCCGATCATCGGCGACGCCGACTACACCGTCTCCAAGCTCTACGAGATGCTGCCCGAGAACGTCTCCGGCGAAGCCGCCGACCGCACGGCGGCCGACAACCAGACCGTCCGCAACGTCTTCGTGATCGGCCCGGACAAGAAGGTCAAGCTCGTCCTCGTCTACCCGATGACGACCGGGCGGAACTTCGACGAGGTGCTGCGCGTGATCGACTCGCTCCAGCTCACTGCCAAGCACCGCGTCTCGACGCCGGTGAACTGGCAGCAAGGCGAGGACGTGATCATCGCCGGCTCGGTGTCGAACGACGAAGCGAAGGAGATCTTCGGCGAGTGGGAAGCGCCGAAGCCCTACATCCGGATCGTCCCGCAGCCCAGCTGAGCCACGCGACCGGCATACCGGCGAAGGAGCTCGAGTCCAGGCGGAGCCTGCTCGAGCATGCCGGCTGCCCGGTCGTGCTGTTCGACCACGTCGTCGCCGCGCAGCAGGTCGCCTTCGACGCGTTCCGCCCCGGCGTCACCTGCGCCGACGTCGACCGCGCCGTCCTCGACTACTTCGACGAGAACGGGATCCGCGAGGTCTGGCGCCAGTCGTAGCTCGTTTCTCACGGAATCCTCATGTTTCTCCGGTAGGAATACCGAACGGGCGTTCGCCGTTTATATGATTAGTGACTACCAAAGGAGTTGAAGCACCCCTGAACACAGACATCAGCACGATCATCGAGAACGATGCCAATGGCCCGGAGGAGGATGGTCTCGACCTGTCCTTCGACGCGACCGCCGGCGGCGTCGACTCGCTCAGCCTGTTCATGAACCAGCTCGGCCGGTACCCGCTGCTCACCGCAGCGGAGGAGGTCGAGCTCGCGAAGAGGATCGAGCGCGGCGACCACGCGGCGAAGGAGCGCATGATCAACTCGAATCTGCGCCTCGTCGTCCACATCGCGCGCAGGTACATGGGACAGGGCGTCGCCCTCGGCGACCTGATCCAGGACGGCGTCATCGGCCTCAACCGCGCGGTCGAGAAGTTCGACTGGCGCAAGGGCTTCAAGTTCTCGACCTACGCTACCTGGTGGATTCGCCAGGCCTGCCAGCGCGCGATCGCGAACCAGTCGAAGACGATCCGCATTCCTGTGCACGTCGACGAGCGCCGCCGGAAGCTGGCGCGCGAACGCCAGCGGTTCGAGACCGCCCACGGCCGCGAGCCGACGCTCGAGGAGCTCGCCGAGGCCGCGGGACTCGAGCTCGTCCACGCCCAGGAGGCCCTGGAGGCCGTCGAGGCGAAAGTCTCACTCAACCGCCCCGTCGGCGACGACGGCGACGGCGAGCTGGCCGACCTGCTCGTCGACCGCGAGAGCGTCGACCCGATCGAGGAGGCGGACACGAGCCTCCGCGACCACGGCATCCGCCGGGCGCTGCACCTGCTGCCCGAGCGCGAGCGCCGTGTGATCGAGCTCCGGTTCGGGTTCGAGGGCGAGAGCCGGTCGCTGGAGGCGATCGGCAAGGAACTCGGCATCACGCGTGAGCGCGTTCGCCAGCTCGAGGCGAGTGCCTTCGCGAAGCTCGCCGACGAGCTCGAGGGCCTCGTCGAGGCCGACGAGCTGGCCGACGCGGCCTAAGCTCTGCCGCGCAAAGGGTGCCGCGGGAACACCCGCGGCACCCTGCGCTCCCTCCCCTAGGGGCTCGGGACGGCGATCCGGTTTGCCGACACCATCTGCGCCTGGAAGGCGAAGACGTCGCGGCTGTTCGGGTCGACGAGCGCCTTCACCCAGTGCACGGCGTTGTTGCCGTTGCCCTGTTTGTCGCCGAACGTCTCGACGCGGGTGAAGTTCTCGACCTGCTTTGCGGAGGCGTCCTGCAGCGGCTTGTCGACGCGGAAGTAGTGCGAGTCGCCGTGGACGTAGACGACCGGCCTCTTGAAGTCGACCGTCAGCTGGCGCAGCGTCGTCAGGAACGACTTGTAGCCGTCCTTCGGGGCCGAGTTCGCGTCCGTCTCGTCCAGGGTCTTCGGGTTGCGGAGCGGAGCACGCGTCCCGTCCGAGCCGTCGAAGCCCGGATCGGCCTGGCCGATGACCATGATCCCGGCCGAGTTCTTCGCGATCGCCTCGGCGAAACCGGCCTGGAGCCACGCGTTGTCGGCCGCATTCCGCGCGGCGTACTCGTTCGCGTCGCCGGAGTCGCCCGGCGCCGGATCCGAGACCGAGCCGCTGCCGCACAGGTTGTTGCAGGTGCCCTGGATGTTGACGGTCACGTACGTGACCTTCTGGAACGTCCAGATGCGGTTCTCCACGCACGCGCCCGTGGTGGTGGCCGAGCTCGTCGCGTAGTCCCAGCCCTCGCACGCCGGGGAGGTCTGGACGGTCTGCCTCAGGGTCTCCTTGCCGAACGAGTGGTCGGTGGAGAAGAGAACGTCGCGCTCGTGTTGCAGCCGCTCGAGGGAGTTGTACAGCCCGTTCGAGGTGCGGTCGCAGTCGGTCCAGTCGTTGTCGCCGGGTGTGACGGCAGCCGGCTTCTTGAGCGAGTTGAAGTATCCGATTGCTTGCGTGTACAGGGCTTTCGAGCAGTCGGTCGGAGTAGCCGACCCTGCCGTCCCGCTGCCGGCCTTGAGGTCGCCGTCGTGGACCGAGAACTCGATCTCGGAGTTGTTCATGTCGGCGATCAGATTCGGAACGCCTGTCAGGGCCTGCGTGTCCGAGTAGGGCAGATCGCCCTACAGCCCGATCGCGTACTGGAAGGTCTTGTTGTTCTGCCTTCCGCTGTCACTGATGGCAACAGCGGCAACGAGCGCAGCCGACGTGATCAGCACGCCGATGAGAAAGCCGAGCCTCCTCACGATGCTTGTCCCCTTTCGCGTCGTCACTCGAGCCTGCCGGACGACGACCCTACGGTGATCCGCTGCGCCCTAGGGCAACGGTTGGGTGACTACACAGTGAACGTCGAGTGAAGCCGCCGGCATGTCGGGCTAGGTGGAGATGGTCAGCGGCCCGGTGAAGATGCTCCAGTGGGTGCCGGTCCAGCGCTCGAGCGCGACCTGCTGGATCGGGAACGCGTCCGTTGCGCTCGTCTTGACGACGATCCCGGGGATCACGAACGGGTTGTTGGCCTCGTTCAGCGACCGGGCGGCGGCGATGATCGCGGTCCGGCTGACATTCTTCCCGGCCTTCCGCAGCGCGTCGACGAGCGTGAACGCCGACGCCATCCCGGCGACGTAGTAGCCGTTTCGGAGGTCGTTCGCGCCGGCGGCGCGCATGATCCGCTGGAAGAGCGCGATCCCCGGATCCTTCGCCCAGCGCGGGTCGCTCGGGTCCTTGAAGAAGACGGTCGAGATCGCGCCCTTGATCACGGCCTTCGCGCCGGTCAGCGAGGCGATCGTCATCAGCGAGGTCGAGCTCGCGACCGCGTTCACGTAGACCTGCGGCCGCCAGCCGAGCTTCGCCGCCTGGATCTCCGCCTGGATCGCGAACTTGCCGAACGCGAAGACCATGAACACGTCCGCCTTCGTCGCGCGCAGGTCGGCGACCTGCGAGTTGACGTCGGCGCCGGTCGGGTCGTAGCCGACCGCCTTCACGAGCTGCCGTCCCCTTGCGCCGAGCCCGCGCCCGAAGCCGGCGAGCAGGTCCTTGCCGTACTCGTCGTCCTGGTAGAGGACGGCGATCCTCGCTCGCGGCTTCGTCTTCAGCACGTTGCGGGCGAGAACGATCCCCTCGGTCTGGTAGCTCGGGATGTAGCCGATTGTCCAGGGGTAGCGTCTCGCGTCCCTCCCCCAGGTCGTCGCGCCGCTCGCGACGAAGAGCTGCGGCACCTTCGATTGGTTGAGAAAGTCGCGGATCGCGAGGTTGGTCGAGGTGCCGAGCGTGTTGAAGACCGCGAAGACCTTGTCCTGCTGAACGAGCTCGCGGGTGGCCTGGATCGTCCGCGCCGGGTCGTAGCCGTCGTCCAGCACCTTGTACTCGATCTTCCGCCCGTTCACCCCGCCGCGGGCGTTGACGTACGCGAAGTACGCGGCCGCGCCCCGCGAGACGGCCCCGGCCGACGAGGCCTCGCCGGAGAGCGGCGCCGTCCCGCCGATCAGGATCGAGTCGTCGCTGACCCCCGGATCAGCCGCGGAGCCTGCGAGCGCGACCGACGTCATCGCGAGCGCCAGCAGCAGAAGCGTGCGCTTCATCGGCCGGCAAGCGTACTCGAGCCGAGGCTAGAAACGCGCGCCGAACGCGGTCAGCTTCCGCTCCGCAGCCGGGAAGAACCTGACCAGTGCGGCGAGCAGGTCGCGCGGGGTGGCGGTCCGGTACGCGTTTCGAGCGACGAACAGCCGCAGGGCGCAGTCGACGACAGTCGGTTTGCCGAGCGAGCCGAGCGCCTGCACGCTCCGGATGTAGGCGCCGAGGCGCGTCGTCTCGAAGTCGAACCGGTCCCAGAAGCTCATCGGCTCGCCGATCCGATTGCGCACCTGACTCGGAACAGGGGTCGCCAGCATCGTCGTGAGAGATCCCTCCGGCCCAGTCTGTGCCCAGGTGGCGAGCCCTTCGCTGATCCACGGGTCCCGCGCCTGGTCGTTTCCGACGAGCGAGTAGAACCACTGATGGGCGGTCTCGTGCGGGACGAGGACGAGACTGTTGTCACCGACGAAGCCCATCGTCGGGTAGGCGACCCCGAACAGCTCCGACGGATCGGACATCACGACGAGCTTGTAGGTCGTCCACGGGTACGCGCCGTAACGCTCGGAGTACCAGCGGAGCGCACGCACGGTCTCCTCGACGAACGCCTCGCTCGGGTACGACGAGCGGCGCTCGACGGCGACGAGCACGCGCACGGGGCGGGGAAGGCGAACGATCGTGCGCTGGATGTCGAAGCTGCCGGCCGCGACGCCGAAATCCCGCACCCCGACCGCACGCCAGCGCCCCCCTCCGAGCTCCTCGCCGGACGCCAGCACGCGAACGCCGCGCGGGGCGACGATCCGTGCGTCGAAATCGGCCGTGGGCGACGTGGACCAGAACCCGTCGATCCGTCTGAGCGCCGGCTCCGTCGTCCACCCGCGGCCGTCCCACGAGAGCAGCGGAAAGAAGGAAACGAGCCGTGCGGAGCGGCCGCCGTGGAGCTGGGACCCAGCACCTCGCGGCAGACGCAGCCTCCAGGTCATCGTGACTCTCGCCTCCTCGCCGGCTGCGACTGCGCGGTCGACCACCAGCGTCGTCGCGTCGGGACGCCGCGTGGGCAGAGTCTGTCCCGCATCCGTCACCCCACCGACCGTCAGGCTTGCACCCCGCTGCCTGTCGTAGGGCGAGTTCGGCCAGAGGCGAAATACGAGCCGATCGGTCGCCACCGCCGGGTGGAAGGAGACGCGGAGGGATCCTGCAGCTTCCGTCAAGCGGCGATTGAGGCGGATGCTGAGCGTGTAGTGGACGTGATCCGGGGGCGGTGCGGGCAGAGCCGGTAGGACCGAGCAGGCCGATGTCCTGCTCGCAGCACCCGGGGCCCTCGACGCCGCCGCACCTGCAGCCAACGCGACCGCCACCGTTATCCCCGCCCAGAGCCGCGTGATCGGCCGAGCGTATGCGCGACGCCGGCATTCGGCAAGCGCGCGCAAGACTCGGGCCAGGAGGACTCGGTCGCTAGCTCGAAGCCGGAGCCAGAGACGAAGGCGAGCCCGTCTGCAGCCTGAACGGGGGGTACCGGTCGACGAGCGAGGCGAGGTACGCGAACAGGCATGCCGACCGGCGGGCGATCCCGCACCAGAAGACGACGACGACCTTCGCGGGGTTCGCGCTCTACCGCTTCTCCGGCTACACGAGACCGGGCGACGCGAAGGGCCAGGGTTTCGAAAAGGTCTGGTTCGCGTTCGGCCCCTCCGGCGGCCTCGTCGGTGCGTAGCTCAGTGTTTGAGCGCGGTTACCCGCCGCCAGAGCCCCACGATGCCCGACGGAAGGAGGATCATGACCGCGATCAGGACGGCGCCGAAGAAGACGTCGGGCGCCGTCTTCGAGATGTCCTGCGCGTGTACCGGCAGGAACTCGATCAGCGCCGCGCCGAACGGGACTCCCCAGAGCGAGCCGAGGCCGGAGGCGACCGCGCCCACGACCAGGAAGATCGAGAGCTTGACGGGGTAGGTGTCCGGGTTGACGAAGGCGACCGTGATCGCGAGCAGCGAGCCGGCGATGCCCGCGTAGAACGCGGAGACGCCGAACGCGAGCGTCTTGTAGACCGCCAGGCTGACGCCCGAGGACGCCGCCGCGACCTCGGAGTCTCGCACGGCGCGGAAGGCGCGGCCGATCTTCCCGCGGACGAGGAGCCAGGCGCAGGCGAGCAGCACGAGCGCGACGATCCAGTTCTGGTAGTAGAGCCAGTCGTTGCTCCGGAGCGGCAGCGACTTGCCGACTACGCCGCCGGTGAAGCCGGAGTAGTTCTTCAGCACCGCCGGGGTGGCGACGGCGATCGCGAAGGTGGCGAGCGCGAGGTACATGCCCGAGAGCCGCAGGGCCGGGATCCCGAAGAGGAGCCCGGCCCCGCCGGCGACGAGGCCCGCGATCGGGATCGTCCAGAGCTCGCCGACGCCGTGGTCGACGGTGAGGATCGCCGTCGTGTAGCCGCCGATCGCCATGAACGCGCCGTGCCCGAGCGAGATCTGGCCGGTGTAGCCGGTGAGGACGTTCAGGCCGGTGATCGCGACGACGTAGATCGCGACGAAGGCGAACTGGTAGCGCTGGAAGCTGTCGAGCGCGAGTGGGACGAGCGCGACCGCGACGACAAAGGCCGCGATCGCGCCGAGCTCGCGAACGCGCGCCCGGCTCATACCTTCCTCGCCGCAATGCGCCCGAAGAGACCCTGCGGCCGGAAGAGGAGGATGACGAGGATGATCGCGAGCCCGGCGACGAGGCGCATCTGGCCGCCGAGATCGATGCCCCAGAAATCGACGTAGGTGCCGATCAGGTTGAGCGCGACCCCGAGCGAGAGGCCGCCGACGACGGCGCCGATCGGGCTCTCGAGCCCGCCGAGCACGGCGGCGGCGAGCGCGTAGAGGAGGACGCCGAGCATCATGTTCGGGTCGAGGAACGTCGTCGGCGCGGTCATCATCCCGCTGAGTGCGCCGAGCGCGGCAGCGAGACCCCACCCGAGGGCGAGCATCCAGGAGACGCGCACGCCGAGGAGCCTGCTCGCCTCGGGCGCGACGGCAGCGGCGCGCAGGCCGAGCCCGACCTTGGTGAACTGGAAAAGCAGGTAGATCAGCCCGACGGCGCCGAGCGTCACGCCGATGACGCCGAACTCCTGGATCGAGAAAGCGACACCGCCGATCGTGATCGGCCGGGTCGAGAACGCGCTCGGGAACGTCTTCGTGTCGCTGCCCCAGATCCAGCCCGTGAGGCCGTTCAGCGCGATCAGCCCACCGAGCGTGACCATCACGATCGTCAACACCGAGGCGCGCTCGATCGGCCGGATCACCGTGCGCTCGATCGCGACGCCGCCGACGAAAGACAGCCCGAGCGTGAGAAAGAACGCGCCCCAGTAGGGCAACCCCCACTCCATCAGCTGCCACGCGACGAAGGTCGAGAACGTCGCCAGCTCGCCCTGGGCGAAGTTGACGACGCGTGTCGAGCGGTAGATCAAGACGATCGCGAGCGCGAGGCTCGCGTAGATCCCGCCCGTTGCGAGCCCGTCGACGACCTGCTGCCAGAACTGAGCCACGTCAGTAGCCGAGGTAGGAGCGGCGGACGGACTCGTGCTCGCGGAGGACGGCGCTCTCGCCGGCGACGACGACGCGGCCGACCTCGAGCACGCACGCCTCGTGGCAGGCCCGGAGCGCGAGCGCGGCGTTCTGCTCGACGACGAGGACGGTCAGCCCCTCCTGCTCGTTCAGCCGCGCCAGGATCGCGAAGATCTCGCGGACGGCGAGCGGGGCGAGGCCGAGCGAGGGCTCGTCCAGCATCAGCAGCCGCGGACGTGCCATCAGCGCCCGTCCCAGGGCGAGCATCTGCTGCTCGCCGCCCGAGAGCGTCTCCGCGCGCTGGCCTCCCCGAGCGGCAAGCCGCGGGAACGCAGCAAGTGTGCGCTCGCGATCGCCCTTCGCCGCCCCCCCTCTCCGCGCGTACGCGCCGAGCCGGAGGTTCTCGTCTACCGTCAACCCGCCGACGATCCCGCGGCCCTCGGGGACATGCGCGATCCCGAGCCGCGCGATCGTCTCCGGCGAGCTGTGCGTGATCCGGCGACCGTCGAGCACGACCTCACCGGTCTTCCGCACCGTGTTCGAGATCGCCCGCAGGGTCGTCGTCTTCCCGGCTCCGTTCGCCCCCAGCACCGCGACCATCCGCCCCTCCGGCACCCGCAACGAGATGCCGCGCAGCGCCGTGACGTGGCCGTACCGCGCCTCGACGTTCTCGAGCTCGAGCAGCGCCACTAGACTCGCTTTTCGCGCGCCGCCGGGCTGCGCCCGGCGGCGTCGCGAGGTGACTCGGTGCCCAGGTAGGCCTCGATCACTGCTGGGTCGCGCTGCACCTCCGCCGGCGCCCCGGCCGCGATCTTCCTGCCGAAGTCGAGCACGTGCACCCGGTCGGAGACGTTCATCACGAGGTTCATGTGGTGCTCGACGAGCAGGATCGTCAGCTCGAAGTCCGTCCGAGTCTGGACGATGAAGGCGCCGAGCTGCTCCACCTCCTCGTGCGACAGGCCGCCGGCCGGCTCGTCGAGGAGCAAGAGCTTCGGCGCAGAGGCGAGCGCCCGCGCCGTCTCGACGCGCTTGAGCGTCCCGTAGGGAAGCGAGCCGGCGTCGCGGTCGGCGACGTCGCCGAGACCGACGTACGCAAGCACCTCGTCGGCGCTCCGCTTCCCCGTCCGCGCGTGCGCACCGACGAGGACGTTCTCGCGCACGGTCATCGTCTCGAAGAGCTCGAGGTTCTGGAAGGTGCGCGCGATCCCGCGGCGGACGACGCCGTGGGCGGGCGTCGAGAGCAACGACCGCCCCTCGAAGCTCAGCTCCCCCGAGTCCGGCCGGTACAGGCGCGTGATCACGTTGAAGGCGGTCGTCTTCCCGGCGCCGTTCGGGCCGATCAGTCCGACGATCTCCCCCTCGTCCGCGTCGAAGGAGACGTCGTCGAGGGCGACGATCCCGCCGAACCGGCAGGTGATCCCCTTCACCTCGAGCAGCGGCACCGGACTACCTTAAGCTCGCAGGGGACGAAGTGGAAACGCGCGAGATCGTCATTGTCGGAGGGGGCGCGATGGGCGCGAGCGTCGCGTGGCACCTCGGCGAGCTCGGCATCACGGACGTGCTCCTGCTCGAGCGCGACTCGCTTGCCGCGGGCTCGACGAGCCGCTCGGCGGGAGGTATCCGGACCCAGTTCTCGGACGAGCTGAACGTGCGAATCGCGCTCCGATCACTGGCCGAGTTCGAGCGAATGGACGGGATCGAGTTGCGCCAGTACGGCTACCTCTTCCTGCTCGACCGGCCGGAGGACGTCGCCGCCTTCCAGGACGCGCTCGCCCTCCAGCACCGGCTCGGCGTGCCCTCGCGTGAGCTCTCGGTCGAGGAGGCACTCGGGCTCGTCCCCGCGCTCGATCCCGAGGGCCTGCTCGCCGCGACCTTCTGCGAGCTCGACGGGTACGCCTCGCCGGAGTCCGTCGTCCAGTGGTACGCGCGCGGGCTCGACGTGCGCCAGGGCTGCGAGGTGACGGGGATCCGCGTCAGGGGCGGGCGAGTCGCGAGCGTGGAGACCACCAAGGGGGACATCGCCTGCGGCACGGTCGTCTGCTGCGCCGGCGCGTGGTCACGCGAGGTGGCGGCGCTGGCCGGGGTCCAGCTGCCGGTCGAGGGCGAGCAGCGCTTCATGTGGTTCTGCCCCGAGGACGGAGGGCTCCCGGAGCGCCTACCGCTGACGATCGACTTCACGACCTCGTTCTACTTCCACCGCGAGGGGCCCGGGCTCGTCTTCGGCGGCAAGGAGCACGCCCTCGAGGAGGTCGCCGAGCACGCGGCCCGCCGCTTGCCGATGCTCATCGACCTGCCGGTGCAGTCCTCCTGGTGGGGCTACTACGAGATGAGCCCCGACCACAACGCGCTCGTCGGACGGGCGGCGGAGGTCGACGGGTTCTTCTACGCGACGGGCTTCTCCGGGCACGGCTTCCAGCAGGCGCCGGCTGTCGGCGAGCACGTCGCCGAGCTCGTCGCCGGCCGCGAGTCGACCCTCGACCTCTCCGCCTTCGACGCGGCCCGGTTCGAGCGCGGCCTCGCGCGACCGGAGAGCTTCGTCATCTAGATCTGGGCCGGGTCCGTCACGGGAGTTCGGCACGCGAACCGCTCGCAGACGTAGACCGCGGGCTTGCCGCCGACCAGACCCTTGCCGGCGAGGAGCGGAATCGCCTCGCTCGGGCCGAACGCGACGACCGCGTTCGGTTCGAACGGCGCGAGCGCCGCGCGTGCAATCTCGTCCCCGGGCGCAGCGATGATCGCGAGCTCGCGCGGCGGCGAGAGGTAGAGGTCGAGCGCGCACAGCGCCCAGCCGAAAGCGGAGGGGACGCGCGCCAGCGCGCCGTGCAAGATGCGGAGCACGCCGGCGGCCAGACGGTCGAGCTCGTCGTCGCCGTAGATCCGCGCGAGCCGCAGCAGCACGTGGGCGAGCATCGAGTTCCCCGACGGGACCGGGTTGTCGTCGAGGTCCTTCTTTCGCGCGACGAGCTGCTCGGCGTCGCGGGCGGCCATGAAGAAGCCGCCGCGCTCCTCGTCGGCAAAGAGCTCGACCGCGAGTCGGGCGAGCCGGTTTGCCTCCTCGAGCCAGCGCAGCCCCCCGGTCGCGACGTGCAGCTCGATCAGGCCGTGCGCGACGTCCGCGTAGTCCTCGAGGTAGCCCGGAATCGACGCGCGGCCCTCGCGCCAGGTCCGAAACAGCCGACCGTCAGGCGAGGAGAGCCCACTGAGCAGGAAGTTTCCGAGCCGCTCGGCGGCCTGTAACAGTCTGTCACTTGGCAGCCGCCGCCCGGTCTCTGCGAGGGCGGCGAGGGCGAGGCCGTTCCAGGCGGCGATCGCCTTGTCGTCCCGGCCCGGCTGCGGCCGGCGCGAGCGCTCCTCCAGGACCCGGGCGCGCAGCTCCGGGTCGAGCTCGCCCCGGATGATCGAGCGGCCGTGCTCGAACGGCTGCAACAGCTCGGCGGGCACACCCTCGTCCTCGGTCCAGGTATAGGTGAGCCCCTCGACCCCGTCGGTGTCGGCGTCCTGCGACGAGGCGAAGCCGCCGTCCGGGAGAGCGAGATCGCGAAGCAGGTACTCGCAGGTGTCCTCCGCAACGCGCCGGTAGCGCTCCTCGCCGGTCACCACCCACGCGTGCAGGTAGGCGGGGACGAGCAACGCGTTGTCGTAGAGCATCTTCTCGAAGTGCGGGACGAGCCAGCGCTCGTCGACCGAGTAGCGGTGGAAGCCGCCGCCGACGAGGTCGTACATGCCACCCGCCGCCATTGCGTCGAGCGTCTTGGTGACGAGGTCGAGCTCGCCGCGGCGGAGCAGGAACTCGAGCACCGAGGCGGACGGGAACTTCGGCGCACTTCCGAAGCCGCCCCACTGCGGGTCGAACGAGCGGCGCAGGACCCGGGCGGCCTCGCCGAGCACGGAATCGGTCAGCGGCTCGCTCGACGGCGCGAGCTCGGCGGAGCCGCGAACGGACTCGACGAGCCGGCGCGCGGAGCGTCCGACCTCGTCGCGCCGCTCGCGGTAGGCCTGTGCAACCGCCTCCAGCACCTGGCGAAAGCTCGGCAGCCCATGACGCGGCGCCGGCGGGAAATACGTACCGCCGAAGAACGGCTCGCCTTCGGGCGTCAGAAAGACGGTCATCGGCCAGCCACCCTGTCCGGTCATCGCGACGACCGCGTCCATGTAGACCGCATCGAGGTCGGGCCGCTCCTCCCGGTCGACCTTGACGTTGACGAAATGCTCGTTCATCAGCGCGGCGGTCTCCGCGTCCTCGAACGACTCGTGCTCCATGACGTGGCACCAGTGACAGGCGGCGTAGCCGATCGAGAGCAGGATCGGCCGGTCCTCGGCGCGCGCGCGGCCCAGGGCCTCGTCGCCCCACGGGTACCAGTCGACGGGGTTGTCGGCGTGCTGGAGCAGGTACGGGCTCGTCTCGGCGGCGAGGCGGTTCACCCCCTGACAATAATCGCGGGCATGTCCTTTGCGCCTCTCGCCGGCGTCCGGGTCGTGGACGTGACGACCTCGTACGCCGGGCCGACGTGCACGCAGCTCCTCGGGGCGCTCGGCGCCGACGTGATCAAGGTCGAGCCGCCGACAGGGGACGAGGCGCGGCTCTGGGGGCCGCCGTTCTCGGGTGGGCTCGGAACCCTGTTCGTTGCCGTCAACTCGGGGAAGCGGTCGCTCGCGCTCGACCTGCGGCGCGGGCGGGACGTGCTGCTTCGCCTCGTCGACGGTGCGGACGTCGTCGTCCAGAGCCTTCGGCCGGGGCTCGCCGAGAAGCTCGGCTTCGGAGCGGACGAGGTGCGGGCGCGGAAGCCAGAGCTGATCTACTGCACGATCTCGTCCTACGGCCGCGTCGGCCCGAAGAGCGACCTGCCCGGGTACGACCCGCTGCTCCAGGCGGCGGGCGGGGTGATCTCGGTCACGGGCGAGCCCGGCAGCGAGGGCGTGCGCGTCGGCGTCTCGCTGATCGACCACGCAACGGGCATGTACGCCGCTTTCGCGATCCTCGCCGCGCTGAAGGAGGGCGGCGGGCACACGCTCGACGTCTCGCTCTGGGAGACGGCGCTCGCGTTCGTCTCGTACCACCTGATCGGCAACCTCGAGACGGGCGCGGTGCCGTCGCCCCAGGGAACCGCCTTCCACGCGATCGCGCCGTATCAGGTGTTTCCGGCCGCGGACGGCGGCCTGATGATCACGGCTGCGAACGACGGGATCTTCGCACGGCTCGCCGAGGCGATCGGCCTGCCGGAGCTCGCGACCGACCCGCGCTTCGCCACCAACCCGGACCGCGTCGCAAACCGAGCGTCGCTTGCCGAGGCAATCTCGGCGCGGCTGCGCGAGGACACGCGCGCGGCCTGGCTGGACAAGCTCGCCGCGGCGAGCGTCCCCGCGGCGCCGGTTCAAGACGTGGGCGAGGTCGCGGCCGACCCGCAGACCGAGGCGATCGGCATCCTGCGCCGGATCGGCCGGTTCACGACGCTCGAGCCCGCGTTTTCCGTGGACGGCGAGCGACCGGAGTACCCCTCCCCGCCGCCGCCCCTCGGCGCGCACTCGGCCGAGATCCTTCGCGAGGCGGGCTACTCCGAGGAGGAGATTTCGGCCCTGGCCGGCAAGGGCATCATCCGACGGGCGTAGCGCCCCGGTTTTCCACAGCTAGTGCCTGGCACCGGTTGGGTGCTGAGAGCGTGACGTTCTCTCCACAGGTCAGCGCACGGCCGTCGGCGGGCGGATCTTCCCCGCGACGATCTGCGCCTGGATCCGCGTCACCGCCGCGACCTCGCTGCGCGGCACACGGGGGCTGATCTTCCCGAGGCCGACGCCGCCCTGCGCGAGGCTGTAGACCGCATTCCCGCCGTGGAACCGGCCCTGCTGCACGGACTGGATCGCGAGGAACACGGCGCGGTCGACCTTCTTCGTCGCGCTCGTCAGGATGTGCGGGCCGAGGAAGGACTGATCAGCGTCGACGCCGATCCCCCAGACCTTGCGCTCACGCGCCGCGTCGAGTCCGCCGAGGCCGCAAGCGCCTGCGACCGTGAAGACCGCGACGGAGCCGGCGGCGATCTGGTTGAGCGCGATCGCCTTGCACCTCGCCTGGTCGGTGAAGTCCTGCGAGTATCCGTTGAGCGTCGCGACCCCCGGATCCGCGTGCTTCGCCCCGGCCTGGTACCCCGCGATGAACCGGTCGACCGGCGGCTGCTTCTCGCCGGCGACCGAGCTGACGACATCCTTGCCCGGCAGCCGCTTCGCCTCGAGCCCCGCCAGGTACCCGGCGAGATAGCCGACCTGCTCCTCGTGGAAGAGGAGGCCGAGCACGTTCTTCGGCTTCCCGGCCAGGTCGCCGTTCGCCACGTCGACGATTGCGAAGCGCGTGCTCGGGAATCGCCCCGCCACCGCGCCCATCGCGCCGATCTCCGTGTAGCCGACCCCGAGGACGAGGTCGTACCCCTGCCGCGCGTACGACGCGAGGTTGGGGATGTAGTCGGCGGGCGAACGCGACTCCGTGACCCGGAACTGGACGCCGAGGCGCTTCTGTGCCTCGAGGAGACCCACGTAGGCGAGGTGGTTGAAGCCACGGTCGTTCAAACCGCTGACATCGGTGACCATCCCGATCTTCAGCGTCGAGGCGCCGGTCGCCGCCTGCCCGCCGCCGTTCGACCACACCGCCGCCGCCGTCGTGACGACCAGAGCCGCCCCCAAAACGATCCACCGCTTCGCCGTCATCCGAGTTCCTCCGCTAGTTTACGACTGTGGAGCGAAAACCTACCGGGCACGATAGCAAGCTGCTCCACGACACCGTCGCGGTCGTGCTCCAGGTGCGCGACGGGAGGCTCCAGGTGCTCCTCTGGCGCCGCGCGCGTGCGCCGGCCGCGAGACGGTGGGCGCTCCCGGGCGGCCGACTCGACCCCGGCGAGACGCTCGAGCACTCCATCCGCCGCCACCTCGCCGCGAAGGTGGACGTGCGGGAGCTCTCGCACCTCGAGCAACTGGAGACGCACGCCGACCCGAAGACCGGCCGCGTGACGACCGCTTATCTGGGCCTGATCCGCACCGGGCTCGACCCCGTCGTCCCGGCGGACACGCGGTGGCACCCCGTCGCGAGCCTGCCCGCCACCGCGTTCGACCACGGCGCGGTCGCCCGCGCCGGACGCGAACGGCTACGCGCGAAACTCTCCTACACAAACGTCGGGTTCGCGCTCGCGCCGGAGACCTTCACGATCTCGGAGCTTCGCGACCTCTACGCCGCCGCGCTCGGGCACGAGGTCTCGGCGACGAACCTGCAGCGCGTGCTGCTGCGCCGCGGGGTGCTCGTCCCGACCGGCGAGCTGCGCGCGCCCGGCCGCGCGGGCGGCCGGCCCGCCGCGGTCTACCGGTTCGGCTCGGATCGCCTCGAGATCACCAACCAGTTCGCCGCGCTGCGCCCGCCCGAGGCGCCCTAGACGAGCGCATACGGCTGCTCGAATCGCCTGGCCGCGGGAAGCGCAGCACGATCCGAGTGCGAACAGCGGACGCGCGGAGCCCGCCCGGGCACTACCAGCCGCGGCGGAGGAGCAGAATCGACCGCCCCTCGACCGTGACCTCGGCGCGGGCGGTGAAGTTGCGCTCGCCCTCCTCGACCTCGGGCTCGGCGGTCGAGAGCTCGAGCTTCCAGCGCTGGCCGAACCGCCGCGGCGGAAGCAGAAACCTCATCGGCTCGTGGTGGGAGTTGAAGAGGATGAGGAACGACTCGTCGGTGACGTGCTCGCCCTGGCGCGTGCGCGTCGGGATCTCGTCCCCGTTCAGGAAGAGGCCGATCGACCGGAGCTCGTCGTTCGCCCAGTCCCGGCGCGTCATCTTCCGCCCGTCCGGCCGGAACCACCAGCTGTCCGGAAGGCCGGAGCCGAGCGGCGACTCGCCCGTCAGGAACTGCGTGCGCCTGAAGACGGGGTGCGCCGACCGGAAGTGGATCAGCCGACGCGTGAACTCGACTAGCCGCTCCTTCCGCTCGTCGAGCTCCCAGTGGAACCACGAGATCTCGTTGTCCTGGCAGTACGCGTTGTTGTTTCCGTGCTGGGTGCGCGCAATCTCGTCGCCGCCCAGCACCATGGGCACGCCCTGGGAGAGGAAGAGGGTCGTCAAGAAATTGCGCGTCTGCCGCTCGCGCAGGCGATTCACCTCGGGATCGTCGGTCGGCCCCTCGACGCCACAGTTCCAGCTGCGGTTGTCGTCGGTGCCGTCGCGGTTCCCCTCCATGTTCGCGTCGTTGTGCTTCTCGTTGTAGGAGACGAGGTCGTGAAGCGTGAAGCCGTCGTGGGAGGTGACGAAGTTGATCGACGCGAACGGACGGCGGCCGTCATCCTGGTAGAGGTCGCTCGAGCCGGTGAAGCGCTGCGCGAACTCGGCGACCCCGCACCGGCCGCGCCAGAAGTCGCGGACGCAGTCGCGGTAGAGGCCGTTCCACTCCGTCCAGAGGATCGGGAAGTTCCCGACCTGGTAGCCGCCGGGGCCGACGTCCCACGGCTCGGCAATCAGTTTCACCTCAGAGAGCACCGGGTCCTGGTGGATGACGTCGAAGAACGCGGACAGTCGGTCGACGTCGTAGAACTCGCGTGCGAGCGCGGCGGCGAGGTCGAACCGGAAGCCGTCGACGTGGCAGTCGATCACGAAGTAGCGGAGCGAGTCCATGATCAGGCGGAGCACGCTCGGGTGCATCGGGTTAAGGCTGTTGCCGGTGCCGGTGAAGTCCATGTAGTACCGCGGCTCGTCGCGGACGAGCCGGTAGTAGGACGGGTTGTCGACCCCCTTGAACGCGAGCATCGGGCCCAGGTGGTTCCCCTCGGCGGTGTGGTTGTAGACGACGTCGAGGATCACCTCGATGCCGGCGCGGTGGAACGCCTTGACCATCCCCTTGAACTCCCGCAGCTGCTCCCCCTGCCGCCCAGTCGCCGCGTAGAGCGCGTGCGGCGCGAGGTAGCCGATCGAGCTGTAGCCCCAGTAGTTCCGGAGGCCCCTCTCGACCAGGTCGTGCTCGTCGATGATGTGGTGGACGGGGAGGAGTTCGACCGCGGTGACGCCGAGCGCCCGGAGATGCGCGATCGCCTCCTCGGATGCGAGGCCGGCGTAGGCGCCGCGCAGGTCCTCGCGCACTCCGGGATGCAGCCTCGTGAAGCCCCTTACGTGGACCTCGTAGATCACGGTCTCGTGCCACGGCGTGCGCAGGTGCTGGTCGCCCTCCCAGTCGAAGGCCGGGTCGATCACGACGCACTTCGGGATCGCCGCTGCGTCGTCCTCGTCGTCGGCCTCGAGGTCGGCGTCGGCGCCGCCTGGCACGTACGGAAGCACGGTCGCTGCGCCCCAGTCGACCGGGCCCTCGATCGCCTTGCCGTAGGGATCGATCAGCAGCTTGTGGGCGTTGAACCGGTGGCCGGACTCGGGCGCCCACGGGCCGTGCACGCGGTAGGCGTAACGCTGGCCGGGACCGACCTCCGGGACGTAGCCGTGCCAGTTGAACGCGGTCCGCTCCGTGAGCGGGAGGCTCGTCTCGTTGTCGGCATCGTCGAAAAGGCAGAGCTCGACGTGCTCCGCGCTCTCGGAGAAGAGCGAGAAGTTCGTCCCTTCGCCGTCCCAGGTCGCCCCAAGGGGAAACGGGCGCCCCGGCCAGACCTTCACTCGGTGAGCTCCGCCGTCTTCGCTGCGAAGTCGACGACGAGCGTGGCCTCGCCGCGCCGGATCGTCAGCGTCTGTCCCTCTGCCTCCACTCGCACGTCGCGCGGCAGCCTACGTCGCAGGGCCAGCAGCCTGCGGTAGTAATCGCGTACCCCGGGCTGCGCCCGGCGCGAGAGCTTCGAGCGCTCGAACGTCTCGCGAGCCTGGGGGTCCGACACGTCGCCCGCAAACCCGTGGTAGGCGGCGAACTCGCGCTTGCGGCCCTCACGCGCCGCCTCCGCAGAGGCGAGGTCGCCGTGGTCGGTGAAGTACTGGAACGGGTTTCGCTCGCCGTACTCCTCGCCCATGAAGAGCAGCGGCGTCTGCGCGGAGAAGAGTACGACCGACGACGCCAGCCGGAGCAGCTCGAGCGGCAGGCGGTCGCCGACCGCGCGGTTACCGACCTGATCGTGATCCTGCGCACACACAACGTGCCGCACGGGCGGCCGCCGGCCGAGCTCGGTGACGACGTCGTCCACCGAGCCGTAGGGAGCGTAGTAGCCGTCCCGTTCGCCGGTCAGCAGCGCGTGGAGGGCGTGGTGGAGCCCGTCCGCCCAGCGCGCATCGTGGCCCCACTCCCTGATCGGCCGGTCATCGTCGATCGAGGTCTCGGAGATGACGAGCGCCCGCGGCGCGCCCGCGTGGACGCGATCGGCGAGCTCGGCCAGGACGTGCCGCTGTGAGTCGTCGTGGAGCGCCTGGACGGCGTCGAGGCGCAGGCCGTCGATGCCGTAGTCCTCGACCCACATGCAGGCATTCTGGATCGCCCACTCGCGCACGCCGGCCTCCCGGAAGTCGAGAGCGCCGCCCCAGAACGTCACGTGAAGGTCGGTCACATACGGCCCGAAGGCGGTCAGCGCCTCCGATCCCGGTCCGAGGTGGTTGTAGACGACGTCGAGGATCACACCGAGCCCCTCGCGGTGCGCCGCATCGACGAGCCGCGCGAGCCCCTCCGGACCGCCGTACGCGGGATGCGGCGCGTAGGCGTAGAGCCCGTCGTAGCCCCAGCCGCGTTCGCCGGAAAACGTCGCGACCGGCATCAGCTCGATCGCGGTCACCCCCAGCTCACGGAGCTCGGGCAGGTACGGGACGATGCCGTCGAACGTGCCTTCGGCCGAGAACGTGCCGACGTGGAGCTCGTAGACGACGAGATCGTCGAGCGGCAGGCCGCGCCGGGCCGCAGGCGGCAGGTCGATGATTCGGGAGGCGCCCGTCAGGCCGTGCGGCTGGGAGCGGGAGCACGGATCGGGCAGCGCCTCCCGTCCGTCGAGGACGTACAGGTAGTCCTCGCCGGGACGCGCATGCAGGACGCCCGCGAACGTCCCGCCGGGCCAGGCCGCAAGCGCAAGGCTCTCGCCCCCGATCCGGACGTCGACCGAGCGCGCGTTCGGCGCCCAGACGCGGAAGCTGAAGTCTCCGCCGCGCTCCGGCAGCGCTCCGAGCCTGTTGACTCGCGAGGACACGGCAGCTAGTACCCGACGGTGGCCGGCGTTACCCGCCGCCTGGCAGCACCGCGAACAGCGGCGGCGCCGGTCGCAGCCGCGACCAGCGACACCGCGGCGAAGAAGTACCAGGCTGCATCGTCGCCGTAGGCGCCGCGCAGCTGCAGCCCGGTGAACGGGCCGAGCGCGAACCCGACCGCGCTCATGCTCCCGAACGCGCCCATGTATGCACCGCGCAGGTCTTCGGGCGCGAGCCTCGCCACGATCGCCTGCGAGGTCGGCACCCACAGCATCTCGCCGACGACGAAGACGAAGAGCACGACCAAGAACATTGCCACCGACCCGTCGACGAGCAGGAAGAGCAACGACCAGCCCATCAGCAGCATCGCCGTCGCGAGCTTCGGCCCGGCCGGCCAGCCGGAGGTCCACGGGTCACGCGCAGCTGGAAGAGCGTGACGAGCGCGGTCACGCCGGCGAAGAACAGCGGCCCGTGATCGCCGGGTCGGACGGGTTCGGCCGCATCTCGTAGCCCGTCCGCCGCGGCGGCGACACTCGGGGCGTGATCCACGAAGAAGCACGGGTGCTGTGGCACTGGGGAGAGCACCATCGGGCCCTCGTCGCCCGCATCTCCATCGCACTCGGTCTCACCGCGGTCGTCGACGTCATCGGCGCGATCCTGATCTGGCGGCTCGAACGCCACGCGCCCGGCACCGAGATCCACGATATCGGCGACGCCTTCTTCTTCTCGACGGTGCAGCTGCTGACCGTCTCGTCGCAGCTGAAGAACCCGCTCACGCCCGGCGGACGGGTCGTGGACGTCTTCCTCGAGATCTGGGCGCTCTTCGTCGTCACCGGGCTCGCCGGCTCGTTCGCGTCCTTCTTCGCGTCGATGGACCGGCTTCGCTACGAGTCGGGCACGAGCCAGACGACGCCGAGCGGCGGCAACGTCACCTCCGCGGAGTAGAGCTGGTCGTGCCACGGCTTCGCCTGCGCCGTGACCCCGCCCATGTTCCCGACGCCCGAGCCGCCGTAGAGCTCGGAGTCGGTGTTGACGAGCTCGCGCCAGCGGCCCGCGCGCGGAAGCCCGAGGCGATAGTCCAGCCGCGGCACCGGCGAGAAGTTGCAGGCGCAGACGAGCTGCCGGTTGCCGCCCTCGGAGAGGCGCATGAACGCGAGCACGTTCGCGGCGCCGTCGTTCGGCTCCAGCCAGCGGAACCCGGCCGGGTCGAAGTCGAGCTCCCAGAGCGCGGACTCCTCGCAGTAGTGCGTGTTCAGGTCCCGGACGAGCGACTGGATCGCCGAATGCTCCGGCCGCTCGAGCAGATGCCAGTCCAGCGAGCCGTCGGAGCGCCACTCGCCCTCCTGGCCGAATTCGCCTCCCATGAACAGGAGCTTCTTCCCGGGGTGGGCCCACATGTACGCGAACAGCGCGCGCAGGTTCGCCCGCTTCTGCCATGGATCGCCGGGCATCTTCGCCAGCAGCGAGCCCTTCCCGTGCACGACCTCGTCGTGGGAGAGCGGGAGGACGAAGTTCTCGGAGAACGCGTAGACGAGGCTGAACGTCAGCTGATGGTGATGGTGGCGGCGATACACCGGGTCGCGCCGGAAGTACTCCAGCGTGTCGTGCATCCAGCCCATGTTCCACTTCAGTCCGAAGCCAAGGCCGCCGAGGTAGACCGGCCGCGAGACCCCGGGCCACGCCGTCGACTCCTCCGCCGCCATCAGTACTCCGGGCTCGCGGCCGTGCGCGACCTCGTTCAGCTGCTTCAGGAAGGCGATCGCGTCCAGATCCTCGTTGCCGCCGTGGACGTTCGGCAACCACTCGCCCGCCTTGCGCGAGTAGTCGAGGTACAGCATCGACGCGACGGCATCGACCCGCAGGCCGTCCGCGCGGTAGTCGCGCAGCCAGAGGAGCGCGCTCGCGAGCAGGAAGTTCCGCACCTCGTTGCGCCCCAAGTTGAAGACCAGCGTTCCCCAGTCCGGGTGCTCGCCCCGCCGCGGGTCTGCGTGCTCGTAGAGCGCCGTCCCGTCGAAGCGGGCCAGCGCCCAGTCGTCGCGCGGGAAGTGCGCGGGCACCCAGTCTAGGATCACGCCGACCCCGGCGCGGTGGAGCCGGTCGACGAAGGCACGGAACTCGTCGGGTTGCCCGAAGCGCGCGGTCGGCGCGTAGAATCCCGTCACCTGATAGCCCCAGGACGGCGCATACGGGTGCTCCATCACCGGCAACAGCTCGACGTGGGTGAAGCCCATGTACGTCGCGTACTCGGCGAGCTCGTCGGCCGCCTCGAGGTAGGTCAGCGGGCGGTTTCCCTCGACCGGATTCAGCCGCCAGGAGCCGAGGTGCACCTCGTAGATCGACACCGGCCCCCGCAGCGGCTCTGAGGCGCGCCGCCGCGCCAGCCAGTCGTCGTCGCCCCACTCGTAGCGCGACTCGAAGACGATCGACGCGTTCGCGGGCGGTCGCTCCGCGCGGAAGGCGAGCGGGTCGGCCTTCAGCCGCAGCTTCCCCTCGCGCGTTCGGATCTCGAACTTGTACCGGGCGCCCTCCTCCGCTCCCGGGACGAAGAGCTCCCAGATCCCGGAGGAGCCGAGCGAGCGCATCGGGTTCAGGCGTCCGTCCCAGCCGTTGAAGTCTCCGACGATGCTGACCGAGGAGGCGTTCGGCGCCCACACGGCGAACGCGATGCCCGCGACGCCGTCCAGGGTGCGCGGGTGCGCGCCGAGCCGCTCGTACAGCTCCTCGTGCCGCCCCTCGGCGGCGAGGTGGATGTCGAGCTCGCCGAGCGTCGGCATGAACGAGTACGGGTCGCGCAGGACGTAGGTGTCCCCGGCCGGGTAGCGCACCTCCAGCTCGTAGTCGAGCGGGAGCTTGGCGCCTTTGATCGTGCCCTCGAAGATGCCGTCGCCGTCCCCCTGCTCGAGCTCGACGTCCATCGGCAGCACGCGCACCGAAACCGCGTCCGGCCGGTACGCGCGGATCAGCACTCCGCCCTTCGCCGGGTGCGCGCCGAGGACGGAGTGCGGGTCGGCGAGCTCGTACGGCGGACGAATCAAAGCGTGATCGGCTCCTCGAGCATGCGGAGGATCCCGGCGACGGGGATCGGCAGCCAGTCGGGGCGCATCGAGAGCTCGTACCGGAGCTCGTAGACCGCCTTCTCGAGCTCGAAGACCGCCAGCAGCTTGTCGAACTGCTCCCGGCCGGCCGGGACGATGGTCGGGTCGACCGTCTCCAGGTAGCCGTCGAGGAACTCGGCGCGGGCGGCCTCTTCCCACCGGGGCGGCGCCTCGGCGCCGCGCAGGAAGCCGGTGGCCGAGGTGGCGTACGCGAACGAGCGCAACATCGCGGCGACGTCCCGGAGGGGCGAGCGCTTGCGCCGGCGCTCGGCGAGCGACCGCGCAGGCTCGCCCTCGAAGTCGAGAATGATCCAGTCCCCCGGGGACGCCGCAGGCGTCCCCGATGGTTCCCGGCCGGGCGCCGGCGGCCTTGCCGACGGCGCTTCCAGCCTTGAGCCGGTGCAGAGCGTCTGGCCGAGATGGAGGTCGCCGTGGTTGCGGATCGCCATTCCGGTGGTGCCCGCATGCGTGAGCTGGCGCAGCCGTTCGCGCACCTCCTCCCCGCGCCCGATGATCGGCTCGAGCGCGTCGAGGTGCTCGGGCAGCGTCAGGAAGAGCTGCTCGATGTCCTCGTCGACGCTGGCCGTCAGCAGGCCGAGCGACTCGAGGCTCGGGTGCTCGGGGGCGAAGTTCGGGTCGCTCGGGTCCGAGGCGAGGGTCGCGTGCATCGTGCCGGTCACCTCGCCGAGCCGTCGGAGGCGGTCGAGGAAGCGGTCGGGCGCCCCGGCCAGCTCGTCGAGCGCCAGCTCCCAGCCGTCGAGCGCGTTCGGGACGAACTCTAGAAGGATCCCCAGCGTCGCCTCGAGCGGAGGACCGACGTACGAGTACCAGCCCCCGAGCGGCGGGATGTTGCCGAAGCCGTGCTCGGTCAGGAAGCGGAGCATCTCGAGCTCCGGGTTCATCCCCGGCTCGAGCCGGCGGAAGCTCTTCAGAAACAACGCGTCGTCGAAGACGACCGAGCTGTTCGACTGCTCGGCGTCGTTCGCCCGGGCATCGATCAGCTCGGCGCCGAGGCCGGCGAACCCCTCGACGTGGTGGAACTCGACCGTCCCGTCGCCCGCCGTCAGCTGCGGGTTCCCAGTCCGGATCAGGTGCACGAGCTCCCGCGCGACCGCCGGCTCGGCAAGGCCGTCGAGTGTCTCTCCCGCGAGCAGCTGGTAGACCTCGTGCGTCCCCTCCGGGAAGACGATCTCGACGAGGGCGAGCAACAGGCCGGGCAGCTCGACGTGGTCGACGATGCTCGCGCGGGCGACCTCGCGCGCCTTCGAGCCGTACCAGCGCTGCGCGGTCACGTAGTCGATCAGCTCCTGTTCGTTCAGTTCGCGCAGCGGGCTCACGCGACGTCCTTTCGGAGCTGGAACCAGAACCACCCACGCGGTGCGAGCGTGAGCAGGTAGGGCAGCTCGCCGATCCGAGGGAACTTCGAGCGGCCGAGCATCTCCTCCGGGACGTAGCCGGCGAACTCTGAGAGGTCGAGCTCGACCGCCTGAGCCGTGCGGGCGAGGTTGTGGACGCAGAGGATGATGTCGTCCGCGTACCGGCGGATGTGGGCGAAGACGCGCGGGTTCTCGGGCCGCAGCGGCTCGTAGGTGCCGAGCCCGAAGACAGGGTGTTCCTTGCGCAGCGCGATGAAGCGGTGGAGCCAGCGGAGCAGCGAGGTCGGCGTGCGCAGCGCCGCCTCGACGTTGACCGCCTGGAAACCGTAGACGGGGTCCATCAGCGGCGGCAGGTAGAGCTGGGCGAAGTCGGCGCGCGAGAACCCTCCGTTGCGGTCGCCGGTCCACTGCATCGGCGTGCGAACGCCGTCGCGGTCGCCGAGGTAGACGTTGTCGCCCATGCCGATCTCGTCCCCGTAGTAGAGGACGGGTGCACCCGGCAGCGAGAAGAGGATCGCGTGCATCAGCTCCATCTCGTCGCGGCCGTTGTCGAGCAGGGGAGCGAGCCGGCGGCGGATGCCGAGGTTCAGCTTCATCCGCGGGTCCTTCGCGTACTCGGCGTACATGTAGTCGCGTTCCTCGTCGGCGACCATCTCCAGGGTCAACTCGTCGTGGTTCCGTAGGAACAATCCCCACTGCGTGCTCTCCGGAATCGGCGGAGTGCGATCGAGGATCTCGAGGATCGGCCTCGCCTCCTCGCGGCGGAGGGCCATGAACATGCGCGGCATCACGGGAAAGTGAAACGCCATGTGGCACTCGTCCCCGTCGCCGAAGTACTCGACCACGTCCTCTGGCCACTGGTTCGCCTCGGCGAGGAGGACGCGGTCCGGGTAGCGCGCGTCGATCTCCGCGCGCACGCCTTTCAGATACTCGTGCGTCTCCGGCAGGTTCTCGCCGCTCGTGCCCTCGCGCTCGTAGAGGTACGGGACGGCGTCGAGCCGGAAGCCGTCGATTCCGAGGTCGAGCCAGAAGCGCAGGACGTTGAGCATCGCCTCCTGCACCTCGGGGTTGTCGTAGTTCAGGTCGGACTGGTGCGAGAAGAAGCGGTGCCAGTAGTACGCGCCTGCGACCGGGTCCCAGGTCCAGTTCGACGGCTCGCTGTCGATGAAGATGATCCGCGAGTCGAGGTAGCGCTGGTCGGTGTCCGACCAGACGTACCAGTCGCGCTTCGGCGAGTCGGGGCTCGAGCGCGACTCCTGGAACCACGGATGGTCGATCGAGGTGTGGTTCATCACGAGGTCGGCGATCACGCGCATGCCCCTCTGGTGCGCCGCATCGACGAACGACTTGAAGTCGTCGACCGTGCCGTAGTCGGGGTGAATCGTGAAGAAGTCGGAGATGTCGTAGCCTCCGTCCCGGAGCGGCGACTGGTACATCGGCAGGAGCCAGATGCAGTCGATCCCCAGCCACTGCAGGTAGTCGAGCTTCTCGATCAGCCCGCGGAAATCGCCGGCGCCGTCGTCGTTCCCGTCGAAGAAGCCGCGGATGTGGATCTCGTAGAAGACCGCCCGCTTGAACCACAGCGGGTCGGACTCGAACCAGTGGCCCGGCTCAGACATGGCTCATCGGCGACTCGCGACGGTTTTCCACAACCAGTGCCTGGCACTGGAGGTGTGCCGAGTGTGTGACGTCTTCTCCACAGTTCATCGCGTCTCCACCCGGAGGAGGTGCGCCTGCCCCGGCGCGAGGCGGACGTAGTTCCGGCCGATCCGCCAGTGGAACTCCTGGTCGGTGAGCAGCTCTGTCGCGCTGTAGGCCGGCGGCAGGCCGAGCCAGACCGGCACGGTGACGACTCCCTCGTGCTCGGCCCGCGCGTCCAGGTTCACACACACGAGCACGATGTTGCCCTCCCCGCGCTTCGCGTACGCAATCAGCTGGTCGTTCTCGGTCTCGAGGAAGTCGACGTTGTCGAGCCGCTGCAGCGCGAGGTTCTCGCGACGGATGCGGTT
This sequence comes from Actinomycetota bacterium, assembly GCA_046735055.1. Taxonomy (GTDB): domain Bacteria; phylum Actinomycetota; class Thermoleophilia; order Gaiellales; family Gaiellaceae; genus DATBLE01. Next base: position 1,606 of record JBKPSO010000178.1, on the reverse strand, counting down.
CAGCCGCTTCACGAGCGGCAACAGCGGCCCGTCCAGCTTCCGCTTCTTCACCTCGTACTTCTCCGAGTCCATGTACTCCTCGCTCCCCTCGCGCACCGGCACGTTCTCGAGATGCTCGTACCCCGAGTAGATCCCGTAGCTGGGCGAGAGCGTCGCCGCGAGCACGAGGCGCGCCTCGAAGGCCGGCCGGCCGCCGCGCTGGAGGTACTCGTGGAGGATGTCCGGCGTGTTCACGAAGAAGTTCGACCGGAAGGACTCCGGCAGCGTCGAGTGGGTCAACTGCGTCATGTACTCGGTCAGCTCCGCCTTCGTGTTCTTCCAGGTGAAGTAGGTATAGGACTGGCTGAAGCCCGCCTTCGCGAGCGCCGCCATCATCGCGGGGCGCGTGAAGGCCTCGGAGAGAAACACCGTCTCCGGCTCGACCACGCGCACCTCCGCGATCAGCCACTCCCAGAACGGCAGCGGCTTCGTGTGCGGGTTGTCGACACGGAAGACCTTGACGCCGTGTGCGACCCAGTAGAGGACGACGTCCTGGAGCGCAGTCCAGAGCCCCTCCCAGTCCTCGCTCTCGAAGTTGACGTTGTAGATGTCCTGGTAGCGCTTCGGCGGGTTCTCGGCGTACTTCAGCGTCCCGTCCGGGCGCCGGTGGAACCACTCGGGGTGCTCCTTCAGCCACGGGTGGTCCGGCGAGCACTGGATCGCGAAGTCGAGCGCGATCTCGAGCCCGAGCTTGCGCGCCCGCACGACGAGCCGGTCGAAGTCGTCGATCGTGCCGAGCTCGCGGTTCACCGCCGTGTGCCCGCCCTCCTCGGAACCGATCGCCCACGGGCTGCCCGGATCGCCCTTCGCGGTCGTCAGGGCGTTGTTCCGGCCCTTACGGTTCGTCCGCCCGATCGGGTGGATCGGTGGGAAGTAGACGACGTCGAAGCCGAGGTCGGCCAGCTCGGGCAGCACCTTCTCGACTCCGACGAAGCCGCCCCACGACCGCGGGAAGAGCTCGTACCACGCCCCGAATCGCGCCAGCGGGCGGTCGGCATCGACCTCGAGCGGGCGGACGAGCTGCGTGGGCTCGGAGCGGTCACGCTCGGTCGTGGCGAGCGCGGTCTCGACGTCGAGCCTTTGCACCTTCATCAGCGCCGCGCCCTCCTGCAGCTCGCTGTCGAGGTCGGCCTGTCCGGCCTCGACCTTTCGCCGCAGCTCGTCGCGCCACGACTCGAAGCGGTCGACCCAGGCCTGCACGGTGAACTCCCAGCGACCGCACCGGTCGACGTGGAAAGAGCCGGTCCAGCGGTCCGGCTGGTCCTCCACCTTCCGCATCGGCACCTCCTCCCACTGCGTCGACCCCGGCGCCCGGTACAGGATCGCTGCGCCGAGCAGCTCGTGGCTATCGCGGAAGATCGTCGCCCACACCTCGACCTCGTCGCCGACCGACCGTTTCACGGGATAGCGGCCGCAGTCGATCTGCGGCCAGACGTCCTCGATCTGGATACGGGGTGGTCTCGTCTGGGGAAGGGGCATCGCATACCGTCAGCTTTCAGCGCAAGGGGCGCCTGAAACCGTATGCGGATTCGTCGATCGAGCGGTGTGTTGCTGCACGTCTCCTCCC
>JBKPSO010000177.1:0-3859 GCA_046735055.1 Actinomycetota bacterium | reverse complement strand
CGCGCTGCAGGGCAATCCGCGCGACGTCGCTCCGCCGAGGCGGTAGCGCGGACCGGTCGCCTGCTCTGCTCGACGACGTGAAGGCAGCTAGAGTCACGCCCTGATGAAGGCACGGCTGTTGACCATGCTCGTGCTCGCGGTCGCGCTCGTGGCCATGCCGGCGGCCGCCCTTGGCGGCGAGGCCCGCCACGCGAACAACTCGATGACCTTCCCGGACTCGCTCGGCGAGGATCCGCAGGCACCCGAGGTGACGAGCGTCGCCGTTTCCAACGACGACGCGGGGCTGATCACGTTCCAGATCAACGTCAGCAACCGGCCGGCCCTGACTCCCGACATGTACTTCCTCATCTTCCTCGACACCGACCAAAAGCCCAATACCGGCAGCACGGACTCGCTCGGGGCCGACTTCGCCATCGAGCTCGATCCGGGCGCGGTCGATCTCTTCCAGTGGAACGGCTCGACGTTCGCCACTGCGCCCTCTCAGACCTCGCTCACGTTCTCTTACCCGGCCACGGGGCCCGTGATCAAGATCAGGGCCGACGAGCTGAACAAGACGAAGGCGTTCAACTTCGGCGCGATCGCCGCGTCGGGGTACGCAGTCGACGCGGCCGGCAACCCGGACTTCTCGAAGGAGCACCGCGACTACGCGCCCGACCTCGGGCACGGGTTCAACTCGTACCAGGTGCTGACCAAGCTGGTCCTGACCGTCACCGCGTTCACGACCGCGCCGAAGCCGGCGAAGGCCGGCCGCCCGTTCACCGCGTCGCTGGCCGCGAACGAAAACGACACCGCCGGTCCCGTCCAGGCCGGGACGGTCGGGTGCGCAGCGTCGATCGCAGGCAAGCGGCTCGTCGTCGTCACCCACGCCGTTCGGAACGGGGTTGCGGTCTGCGTCTGGCGCATCCCGAGGACGGCAACCGCTCGGACCGTGCGCGGCCTGATCACGCTGACCGTGCGCGGCACCTCGGTGACGCGAGGGTTCTCGGCCCGGGTTACCTAGCCGACCAGGCGCCCGCCGAGGGTGCCCTTCAGGCTGTTTCCGGACAGGCCGAGGATGCCGGTCGACGCCGACTCGCCGCTCACCTTCAGCGTGCCCTGGAAGCTCACAGGCAGGTCGGTGCTGACGAGTCGGAACGTGCCGCTCAACTCGACACCGCGCGCGATCGCGTAGCGGGTGAGCGTGAAGCCTCGGCGACCGGGGACGAGCTTGCCGGAGTAGATTCCGGCGACGGGAGAGGCGGACGCCATCAGCCAGGCCGCCTGGGCCTCGCGGATCGTCTTCGACGCGATTGCAAAGGTCGCGAGCGGACCCAGCTTCGCCGGCGCCTTGGCGGCGGGCAACGGCGACAGGGTGCGCACGATCGGCTTTCCGCGCGGGCACTGGGGAGCCGGGACCGCGCCGGTCTGGAACCAGGCGCGAACGGCGTTCGCGGCGCATCCGGACGGATCGGCGGTCGTCACGCTGTGCCCGACTCCGGGGACGACGAGCAGATGGCCCTGCGGGAACTGCGCGACGACCGAGGCGGCGTTGGCCGTCGGAGTGCGCATGTCGAAGCCGCCGCTGACGGCGAGCAGCGGGACGTCCGGAAGCGGCCCTGAACCGAACGGAGCGCCGCCCGCGGGGCTCGGCCAGCGGAGGCAAAAGTCGGCGTTGCCAAACCGCGCCGCCCACTTGCCGAAGGGCCCGAGCGTGCCCGGGGAGAGGGCACTGACGGCCGACTGGTAGAGCGGCCGGCGGCTCTCGACCGGTGCGTTCGGATCCCACGGGAAGGGGCCGTCGCGGCAGACCGTCGCCGCATAGAGTCCGGTGCTCAGTTCCTCGGCCGCCTGCGCGGTGCTCAGGTCGTGGAGGCGGGCGAGCCGGAGGAGCGGCCTGGTGTTGCCGAGGCGGGCCGCATGGACCGCCGCAGGCAGCTCGGCTGCGAGACCCGGGTTGATATCGGCGTCGAGAAGCGTCGAGAGGAACTCGATGCCGTCGACGCGCTCGGTGACGGTCTTACCGTTCGGCTCCAGCACCTTGCCGACGAGCGGCTTCGACGCGTATGCATTCGCGACTGCGACCACGTCGCCGGCGAAGTTGGCCGTCGCCGCGCGGCAGTCGACGTCTGTGCAGAAGGCGTTGAGCGTTTTCGGCATGGCGCGGAGCACATCCGCGCTGTAGGGGTCAGGGAGATCGGGCGGGAGCACCGAGTCGAGCAGAAGCCGGTCGACACGATCCGGGTGCGCGAGCGCGTAGGACAGCGCGAGCTTCGTCCCGTAGGAGACGCCGTAGAGCGCGATCTTGTCCAGGCCGAGCGAGGCCCGGACGGCGTCGAGGTCCTCCGCATGCTCGCCCGTGCTGTAGAAGTCGCGCGCCGCTCCGATCGTGTTCGCGCAGCCGGCGGCCGAGAGCTGCTGCTCGTCCGCGGTGATCGCCCGCTGGAGCACGGGGCAGTCGATCAGACCTGACGCTCCGGTGCCGCGGTCGTCGTAGGCGACCAGCGCGTAGCCGGGGAACAGGTAGCGGTAGAGCTGCACGGCCGACGGCGTGCCGAGACCGAAGACGTGGGCCGACCCCTGGCCCGGGCCGCCGGCGATCAGGAACAAGTTGCCCCGCTGCGGACCCTCGGCCGGGAGATACTCGACGTGTAGCGCGATCGTCCCGGCCACGCGCCCGGTCCGGTCGAGCGGAACGACGACGGTCGAGCACTGGAGGCCGGGCGTCTGACCGCAGGCGGCGGCAGACGACCGGCGGGCCTGGGCCGCGAGCGCTCCCCCGAAGCCGTGGTTGCCCGCCCGCGCGGCGCCCGCGCCGGATCCGGCTGCGAGGGCAGCCAGCGCTGCGACGAGAGCTGCCGCCCACATGCGGCGGCCCGCGATCGAGAATCCCCTGGGCACGGGGGAGCAACTGTAGCGACGCCCGTCCCGGATCCGCAGGCTAGGCGGAGCCGCCGAGCTTCTTCGCCGCCCGCTTCTCCTGCCGCTTCTCCTTCAGCGAGCGCTGCGCAGGCTTCTTCGTGCCTTTCTTCTGCTTGTCGGCGCCCTTCATCGCGCGGGACCTTAACCCGCGGCCCGGTCGCAGTCACTTCCTACGTTCCTCTCAGGCGCCGTCCAGGGTCCTCTCAGCTTCGGGCCCGAGCATCGGGATGCGTCCGCTGTGGGGCGCACCTCAACGGGAAGGAGCCACAGATGCACACATCTCGCAAGCTGGCATTGACGGGCGCGATCGGCGTTGCTGCCGGCGGCTACGGCGTCGCCAGCGCCGCGAGCGGAACGGGGTCGACCCTTACGTCGCGCGCAGGACGACGAGTGCGACGGCGAGGGCGACGATCGCGGCGGCGAACGCCTGCAGCGCCGCCTCGTTCCCGGCGATCAGGGTCTCGCGGGTGATCGGCTCGCGGTGACCGTCGGCGAGCTCGAGCGACCCGGACACCGAGACGACCTTTCTGCGGAGCCGGCGCACCGGCGTCGAGAGCTGCCGCTGCGCGTAGCTCGACAGGGCCGCGAATGCGGCGGCGAGCAGCGCCTCCCAACGGATCCGCCCGGCGGCCGCGAAGTAGCCGGTCAGGAGCGGGAAGGCTCCCCAGGCGAGTGCGAACGAGACGTCGTTGTGCAACCGCCCGCCGAAGAGCTCGAGGTTGTAGGCGTAGACCGCGACGACGCCGGCGGCGACGAAGGCCAGGAGCCACAGGTCGTACGCGATCGCGCCGCCGATCCCGATCGCGACGGCGCCTGCGATCGAGAGCGTCGCCAGCGCGCCGAGCACGCGGCTCGGGATCCCCGTCTCGAGCGGACGCCCATTCAGCTCGTCGAGCGCGTGTGCCCCGATCCCGACTGCGAGGAAGAAGGCCGCGATCGCCGCCGCCAACCTGGCCGGGTG
>JBKPSO010000176.1:0-5817 GCA_046735055.1 Actinomycetota bacterium | reverse complement strand
ATCTCGACAAGCGCCGCTGGGGGCTGCGGATGCTGATCGTCTCGCGCTGCCTCGAGCGGATCGGCGATCTCGCCGTCGACATCGGCGAGCAGACTGCCTACCTCGTCACCGGTGAGTTCCGCGAGTACACCGACGCCTCGCGGCCCAGCCTCGCCGGCGCCTAGCATTCGCGGAAGCGCGGTAGCATCGAACGATGGAGGGCACGCCTCGCAGCGCACGGGTGAGCTTCCACGAAGAGCTCGTGGAGCTCGAGGAGGCACTGCAGGGCGAGGGGGTTCTGGTCGTTCGCTCGGTGCAGGCGGCGACGCGTGCGCTCGTCGAGGAGGATCTCGAGCTCGCCGACGAGGTGATCGCGTTCGACGACGACGTGGACGCGCGATATTTCGCGATCGAACAGGGGATCCAGTCCCTGCTCGCCCTGCAGACCCCCGTCGCGACCGACCTGCGCCTCGTGCTCGCGATGCTGCACGTCAACCTGCACCTCGAGCGCATGGCCGACTACTGCGTCACGGTCGCGAAGTTGACGAAGCTCGCAGCGACCGGGTCGCGCGAGCCGCGGATCGTCGCGAGCATGGCGGAGATGGGCGTACGCGCCGAGGAGATGACACGGGTCGCCCTACGCTCCTTCCAGCACCGTGACGTCTCCCGCGCCGAGGCGCTCGTCGACCTCGACGAGCTGATCGACCGCGCCAACCGTCGGCTCGCCGAGCACGTGCTCGAGCTCCCAGCCGACCAGCGCGAGTGGGGCCTGCGGATGCTCGTCGTCTCGCGCTGCCTGGAGCGGATCGGCGACCATGCCGTCGACATCGGCGAGCAGACGGCGTACCTGGTGACCGGGGAGTTCCGCGAGTTCACCGACGCGTCACACCCCGAGGCCTAGCCCCTCGCCGGGCTACCGGGACCACCTTGGGTTTGACCAGGACGGGAGCCTGGCTACGCAGATGCCTCGATGGCGTCGGAGAGCTTCTGAAGATCGACGCCCTGATCGGCCCGCCCGATGAGGTAACAGAGAAGTGGTGCGTTTCTCCGGTCACCGCTTTCGTGGGCGGCGAGGCTGGCGAGTTCGAGTAGCGTCGTGACCGCAGCGTCTGTGAGTTCGAGCTCGGACGCCGGGATGTGCGCCGTCTCCGCAAGAACATCGCGTGCTTTCGTCAGCCATGCGTCCATTTGTTTGATCGAGCGCGGCGGTTACGGGCCCCGGACAAAGCCCCGGTCGTTGATCTTGTAGAGGAGGGGCGCCCTCGCCGCTCGAGGCATCGGCGAGGGCGCCGGCAGCGCTCCGCTCACGGGATGTCGCGTGAGACGAAGTTCTTCGCCTTGGACTTCGGGTTGCCGTCCACTCCAGGACCCTTGACGTGTCCGTAGCGGTCTTTCTCCGAAAGACCGGGAGTGTTCTGGGCGTTGCGAGGCGGCGTATCGAGCTTACGCAGGGCCCCGCGCGTGTTCTTGTAGAAGGCGCCGTTCGATACTTGCTGGACGTTGGCGCCGCCTGCGACGAGGTTGTTGGCATAGAACTGCGGGTCCCCCGTTGGCTTGCTGTCGGTTCGTCCTTGCCAGCCGAAGATCGCCGAGACAAGCCCTGGCGGTACCTGGTCGGAGACGTTGACCACGCCCTGAGTTGCTGAGTATTGATTGGAGAGTTCTGCCCAGTCGCCGTCCTTCAGCCCCGCTTTGGCCGCGTCCTGTGGGTTCACGACGAACTCCATGAACGGGACACTTCTTGCCGGCAGCACCTTCAGCCAGCGGTACGTGTAACCCGACTGCCAGGACGTCTGGTAGCGGACGGTCGTGACGAATAGCGGGTACTGGGCGTTCGGCTTGATCTCCTCCGGTAAGAAGGCGAGCGGGTCGGCGGCGGTCCAGCTGTAGTCGTGCGCCACGAAACGAGCCTTGCCGTCGGCCGTTGCGAACTTGTCCTCGTACATGCGTTCAGTGCCGATCAGCGTGTTCCCCTGGCGCTTGAACGGTTCTTGGATGCCGTTCGTACCGAGCGCGGCGAGTTCGGCAGGCGTGACTTGATCAATACCTACCGCTTTGCCCTCACTTGTGGCGCGCATGCCGTTGAACACGTCCTCCCAGCTCGCGTACAGGTACTCCTTCGGATCCAGGATCCCGTACTTGTCGGCGATCTTCTTGCCGATCTGCGAGAAGATCAGATACTCCGGCCTTGCTTCGCCGGCAGGATCGTAGAACTGCTGGTTCACGCGCAGCCGGCGCTCGAGGTTCTCGCGCGTGTAGGTGTACTCGCCCCACGCAGTCGAGGGTAGGACAACGTCCGCGACCTCAGTAATGTCGGAGGGGCGGATGTTCATGTCGATGACGAATGGCACCTTTTCGATGAACTGGCGCAACTGCGTCGATTGCTGCTGCATCCGGATCGGGTTGGCGATCCCGACGAGCAGCAAGTCGATCGTGCCCTTCTGCAGCTCCTGCCAGAGATTGCGACGGAGATCGCCGGCTTGCGGGTGTGGCCAATCGAAGTCGTACATGTAGGCCGATTGGTGACCACCCTGACGGCCAAAAACCTGGCCTGGACGACCGACCGAACCGAGCAGAAGCGCAAGGTTCGCATACGAATTCATCACCGCTGCGTTCTGGGTGCCTGACCAGATGACACCCTTTTCGAACAGGAGAGAGGTCTTGTTCGGCTTGCCGAGCAGCTGTGCCGCTTTGCGCATCTTCGCGGCTTGGACGCCGGTCACGGCTTCGGTGCTCTCCGGCGCGTACTTGGCCTGCGTCACGACCGCCTTCAGCTTGTCGAAGCTCTCCTTGTCGACGCGGGCGTCTATGTAAGCCTGGTCCTGCAGGTTTTGGCTCAAGATGACGTTCATCAGCGAGTTGACCAGGACGACGTCGGTGTTCGGCTTCAGCTGCAGGTGGACGCCGCCCAGGTCCTCGGCGTTCTGGGCCGAAACGATCTTGCGCGGATCGATCACGACCTTCTTGCTCTTCTGAGCAAAGACTCGGTTGTAGAAAACCGTGCCGGTCTCATACGAGTTCGTCCCCGAATACAGCACGCTGTCGGCGATCTCGAAGTCGCGATAGGAATAGAGGAGGGTGTTCGCCGAGCCGAAATTATCCGCGATCGAGGGGTGCTCCGAGTTCCACTTTGGTCGATTGTGAATCGCCCGCACCGCGACGCCCTTGTCTGGACCAAGCTTCGGGTTGTAGAGGCCCTTTGGCAGTGGTGCGAAGAAGAGCTTGGTGGACGTGAAGTTCATCTCGGGGGAGAGGTGGTCGGCCGCCCAGACGCCAATCGAGGATGGGCCACCTTTGTCGAGAGCGGCCTTGATCTTGGTCGCGACTAGGTCGAGCGCCTCGTCCCACGTCACCTGGCGGAGCGGCCCGCCCTTGACGTCGCGGACCTGCGGGTGCAGGTGACGCTCCGTCGGGTCGGTCAGGGGGTGCGGCTTGGTGGTGTAGACGGTTAGCGCGTTCGATCCGCCGCGCGGGGAGTGGTCGCCCTTGTTGACGATGCAGTCCTTGTCCGGCACGACGGCGATGTAGCTATCGACACCGTCGATCTGGGCGCGGGTCACCATCGCCGGCGAGATCCAGTCGCCGAGTGTCGCCTTCGGGTATGGACCGCCGGCGGTTGGGCTCTTCGGCGTGCTGGCGACGGGCCACGTGTAGATCTTGTAGCCGCAGCCGACGTTGCAGTACTGGCATGCCGAGGTGTGGACCTTCGCGCTCGCTGGCGGAACCGGCAGGTCGGTCTGGCCGAGGAATAGGGTCATCGCCTCATCGAGCGCCTTCTGATCGCCTGCAGCCAGTGCGTCACTCGCCTGCAGAAACTTCGGCAGAGACAGGGCGCCCGCTCCGGCCAGCGCTCCGGCGACGACTGTCTTGCGGTTGAGCCGCCGTTCGCGTGCGTTCTCGCTCATTTTGTTCCTCCCACACGCTTGCCGGGATGGAGGTTGTTGCGGTACCCGTAGATCAGCCCGTCAACGCCAACCGCCCACACAGCGCCCTGCTTCACCTGCAGGATGACGCGCGGCAGTGGCGTCATCGGCAACCCCTGGATGATCGATCCAAGCCGCTCGGGGTCGTAGCGGGTCTGGTGGCAGGGGCAGACGAATTCGCGGATCTTGGCCTGGTACTCGACCGGGCAACCCATGTGCTGGCAGAAAAGGCTGTAGGCGACGATGCTCTTCTTGGGCCCCACACCGGCTGGGACGGTGTGGCCCATGTCGATTAGAACGCTCGCCTGGCCCTTGAGGGGATAGTTGAATGTGATCGGCCGATTCGGCTTCAGCTTCGACAGGGCCGCCACGCGAAGCTTCGGATAACCGGCCGCGGCGGCGTCGGCAAAATGGGCGCCGACCCCTGCAACCGCTGCCGCGCCGGCAGCCCCCGCGACCAGTAACTGACGACGTGAAAGATCGTTGCCGCTCGTGTCCTCGGCGGCTGGAATGCTCACTGGGACCTCCATTCCACGGGGCGTCACGCTCCGTCGGTCGGATCAGCCGCGAACCTATATTCCGCAAGTGGAATAGTCAAGATGTGGTGATCGTGGTTTGGTCGGTAGCCAGTCGTCGACCGGGGGGCTAGACTCCCGCGCGATGTCCAGGCCCCTCTCAGATGGCTTCCCTGGCCTTCCTCTCGCCCAGCCGCGGCTTGTCGCAGAACCGCGGAACGTGACGCTCGAGGTCTTCCGCGCTTTGGCCGATCCTGTGCGGCTCGAGCTCGTGGCGCACATCGCTGCCCGTGGGCCGCTGTGTGTTTGCCACCTGGAGGACGCCGTTCCGTACAGCCAGTCGCGCATTTCGAAGCACCTCGGGGTTCTTCGGCGGGCCGGCCTCGTCTCAGCTCGACGCGAGCGAAACTGGGTCTACTACTCCGTCAATACGGACGCATTGGATACCGCGCGGGACTTCGTCAATCAAGTGGAGCAGTCGATGGCACTCCCCCACGCTGCCGACTACTGCGAGCCTGCGGCAAACGAGACGACCTAGGGGTCGGCCGTGAACTACGGTGGCCCCACTGGCAAGCGCGGCCTCTGACAACGGGCTACGCTGCTGCGCGGTGAAGGGAGGGCTCTGCACACTGGCGGCGGTCGTCGTCCTCGCCGGCGCTGCGCCCGTGGGGTCCGCGGCGAGTCCCGTCGTACGATTCGCCTTCACGGGCGACATCGCGATGGTCGCGGGACCGGCGGAGTCGTACTTCCGCAACGTTTCCCCCGACCTCGCCGGCGACGTCGTGCTCGGCAACCTCGAGGGCACGCTGACCGACCGCGGCTCGACAAAGTGTGCTGCCTCGAGCTCGAACTGCTTCGCCTTCCACGCGCCGCCCTCGTACGCCTCGCTCCTGCGCCGGGCCGGGTTCACGGTGATGAACCTCGCGAACAACCACGCGATGGACTACGGCGCGGTCGGCCAGGCGGACACGGTTGCGGCCGTGCGCGAGGTCGGCCTCCTGACGACCGGCCGGCCCGGTGAGATCGCCTACACGAGGATCCGCGGGACGCGCGTCGCCGTCGTCGGCTTCGCGCCCTATCCGTGGGCGCAGAGCCTGCTGCGGATCGCTGCGGCACGGGCGCTCGTCCGCAAGGCGGACCGGTGGGCCGACCTCGTGGTCGTGACGATGCACGCGGGCGGCGAGGGCTCCGACCGCCTCCACGCCCGACCCGGAACGGAGTGGTTCCTCGGCGAGAACCGCGGCAACTCGATCGGCTTCGCGCACGCCGTCGTGCAGGCGCTGTCTCTTATACACATCTGACGCTGCCGACGAATACCAACGCGTGTAGCTCTCGGTGGGGGGCGGCTGATTATAAGTGGGGGGGGGGGGGGGGGGGGGGGGGGGGGGGGGGGGGGGGGG
>JBKPSO010000175.1:0-13004 GCA_046735055.1 Actinomycetota bacterium | reverse complement strand
GAACGGCACCGGGGCCGACGTCGTCCTCGACTTCGTCGCCACCGATGCGACGCACGCCGCCGGGCTCGACGTGCTCGCGCGGCGCGGCCTCTACTCGACGGTCGGCTACGGCGGGATGATCACGGTGCCGTCCGTGGCGATGGTCGTCGGCGAGACGGTAATCGCGGGCAACCTGGTCGGTAATTGGATCGATCTGTGGGAGCTGCTCCAGCTGCACGGCCGGGGCGACGTCACGCTGAAGACGCAGACGCATCCCCTCGAAGCGGTCAACGACGTGCTCGATGCGCTGCGTGAGGGCGAGATCACCGGCCGCGCCGTGCTCGTCCCGTGAGCGTCCAGGAGCAGCTGTTCGACGTCCGCGGTGTACGCGCGATCGTCACGGGCGCCGCCTCGGGACTCGGCCTCGCGATGGCCGAGGTGCTCGGCGTCACGCTGGTGCAGGCGGGCGCCTGATGACGAGCCAGGGCGAGGCGATCTGGCGGCCGCCCGCCGACTGGCGCGAGCGGACAGAGGCGGGCCGCTACATGACGTGGCTCGATCGCGGGCTCGACGACTACGACGAGCTGTTCCGCTGGTCGATCTCCGACCTCGAGGGCTTCTGGGCGTCGCTGTGGGACTACTTCGGGATCCGCGCGCACGTGCCGTACGAGCGCGTGCTCGGCGCGCGCGGGATGCCGGGCGCCGAGTGGTTCCCGGGCGCGCGGCTGAACTACGCCGAGCACATGATCGGCCGTGACGAGGACACGAACGCGGTTGCGGTCGTGGCGCACTCGCAGACGCGCGACCCGATCGAGCTGACCTTCGGCGACCTGCGCGAGCAGGTCGCCCGCGCGCGGGCCGGGCTCCAGCGGCTGGGCGTCGGCCCCGGCGACCGCGTCGTCGCCTACCTGCCGAACATCCCCGAGACGCTCGTCGCCTTCCTGGCCGCGGCGAGCCTGGGCGCGATCTGGGCGACTTGCCCGCCGGAGTTCGGCGTCCGCAGCGTCGTCAACCGGCTGGGGCAGCTCGAGCCGAAGCTGCTGCTCGCGGTCGCGGGCTACCGCTGGGGCGAGAAGCTCGTCGCGAGGCACGAGCAGGTGGCCGAGATCCGCGCCCGGCTGCCGAGCCTGGAGAACGTCGTCGAGGTGCTCTACGCCGGCGAGCGGATCCCGGACTCGACTCCGTGGGACGGGGTGATGGCCGAAGAGGGTCCGCTGGACTTCGCCTCGCTGCCGTTCGACCATCCGCTCTACGTCCTCTTCTCCTCCGGCACGACCGGCCTGCCGAAGGCGATCGTCCACGGTCACGGCGGAATCCTGATCGAGCACATGAAGAACCAGGGTCTCGGCTGGGACATCCAGGCCGGGGACCGGCTCCTCTGGTTCACGACGACCGCCTGGATGATGTGGAACGCGCTCGTCTCGACGCTGCTCCTGCGGGCGTCGATCGTGATGATCGACGGCAACCCGGCCTACCCGGACCTCGGCTTCCAGTGGCAGCTGGCCGAGGAGACCCGGCCGACGATGATGGGCGCGAGCCCGGCGTTCGCGCTGGCTTGCCGCAAGGACGGCATCGAGCCCGGCCGCCGCTACGACCTCTCGTCGCTCCGGTCGGTCGGCGTTGCGGGGTCGCCGCTGCCGGTGGACGGCTTCGAGTGGTTCTACGAGCAGCTCGACCCGAGCGTGCTGCTGATCAACGGAAGCGGCGGCACCGACGTCTGCAGCGGGATCGTCCAGGGCAATCCGCTGATCCCGGTGTACGCGGGCGAGATCGCCGGCCGGTGCCTCGGCGTCGACACGGCTGCCTTCGATCCGGACGGGCGCGAGGTCGTCGGCGAGCTCGGCGAGCTCGTGATCCGCCAGCCCATGCCCTCGATGGCGGTGAGCTTCTGGAACGACCCGGACGGCTCGCGCTACCGCGACGCCTACTTCGACACCTACCCCGGGATCTGGCGCCACGGCGACTGGATCATGTTCACCGAGCGCGGCAGCTCCGTGATCACCGGCCGCTCCGACGCGACGCTGAACCGCGGCGGCGTCCGGCTCGGGACGAGCGAGTTCTACTCCGTGCTCGAGGAGCTCGACGAGGTGCTGGACGCGCTGGTCGTCCACCTCGAGGGCGAAGACGAGCTGATCCTGTTCGTCGTCCTCGGGGAGGGGCTCGAGCTCGACGACGCACTCCGGGCGCGGATCGCCGGCGCTCTGCGCGACTCGCTCTCCCCGCGGCACGCGCCCGACACGATCGTCGCCGTGCCGGTGATCCCCCAGACGCTGACCGGCAAGAAGCTCGAGCTGCCGGTCAAGCGCATCCTCACCGGCGTCCCACCCGCCGAGGTGGTCAGCCCGGACGCGCTCGTCAACCCGGCCTCGATCGAGCCGATCGTCGAGTACGCGCGCAGCCGGACGGACTAGGCAGCGGCGACTGCCGCGGGCGGCAGCGGCGCCTTGCCGAGGATCAGGTCGGACGCCTTCTCCGCGATCATCAACGTCGCCGCGTGGGTGTTCGCGCGCGTGATCGTCGGCATCACCGACGCGTCCACGACCCTCAGCCCCTCGATGCCGTAGACGCGGAGCTCGGGGTCGACAACGGCCCCCATCGCGCAGGTCGAGGTCGGGTGGTAGACGGTCTGCGCCGCGCGCAGGACCCAGTCGGAGATGTCGTCCTCCGAATCCGACGTGGGGACGCTGAGCGGCTCTCGTCCGATCGCCTTCAGCGAGGGCTGGCGCGCGATCTCAAGCGCGATCTGGACGCCCGCGAGCATGGTCGCGCGGTCCTCCTCGGTCGTGAGGAAGTTGCAGAGCACCGTCGGCTTCGAGGAGGGCATCGGGGTGCGGAGACCGACCTTACCGCGCGAGGTCGGCGTGACGACCACCGGGCCGAAGGCATAGCCGTTGTCGGGCGGAGGCTGCAGGCCCTCGTCGAAGAACGGCGCGGCGGCGAAGTGGAACTCGACGTCCGGCGCCGGCAGGTCCGCGCGCGTGCGGAAGAACCCGCCCGCCTCGGGGTAGTTCGAGGTCAGCGGCCCCCGGCCCTCGCTCTCGAGCAGCGCGAAGTTCTCGGGCGTGAAGATCCCGTGCAGCCCCGGCCGGTCGGTGAGGAAGTTGACGTTGACCATGCAGTGGTCCTGGAGGTTCCGGCCGGCCGGCAGCTCCTGCCGCACCGGGATCCCGAACGGCTCGAGCTCATCCGCCGGGCCGATGCCCGAGAGCATCAGCAGCACCGGCGACTGGTAGGCGCCCGCGGAGACGATCACCTCGCGCTCGGCGCGGATGGTCTCGCGGACGCCGTCGCGGATGACCTCGACACCGACCGCGCGGTCGTCGTCGAACACGATCCGCTCGACGAAGACGCCCGACGTCACCTCCAGGTTGGGCCGTTCCTCCGCCGGGTGGAGGAACGCGTCGGCAGCGCTGCAGCGCAGGCCGTTGCGCTGGGTGAGCTGGAAGCGGGACACGCCCTCGGGCCGGTCGACGTTCAGGTCGTCGATCAGCTCGTACCCCGCCTGCACGGCGGCCTCGAGCTGCGCGTCGACCAGGGTGCTCATGGAGCGGCTGTCGGAGACGGCGAGCGGGCCGCCGACCCCGTGGAACTCGTTCTCGCCCCGCTCGTTGTCCTCCGACCGCTTGAAGTACGGGAGCACCTCGTCGTAGCTCCACCCCGTCGCTCCGCCGGCCGCCCAGCCGTCGTAGTCGAGCCGGTTGCCGCGCAGGTAGATCATCGCGTTGATCGAGCTCGACCCGCCGATCACGCGGCCGCGCGGGAGGTACAGCCGGCGCCCGCCGAGGCCGGGTTCCGGCTCGCCGAGCAGGTCCCAGTCGAGGCTCGACTTGAAGGCCAAGGGGAACATCGCCGGGACGTGGAGCGCCGCTTCGGTGTCGGGGCCGCCGGCCTCCAGCAGATGCACCGTGACGCCGGGATCCTCGGTGAGCCGCGACGCGAGCACGCACCCGGCCGAGCCGGCGCCGACGATCACGTAGTCGGCCACGGCGGAACTATCCCACTTGTCGGAACGCCTGTCCAACAGTTAGCTTCCGCCGGTGGCGGACGACGTCCTCGCGCTCTACTGGACGACCTCCGGACCGGTCGATGTCCACTACGGGCGCGAGTGGAGCCTCTTCGACCTACGCGACCGGTGCGAGCAGGCCGCCCGCGTGGGCTTCAGTGGGATCGGGCTCTGGCACGCCGACCTCGCGCACGTGCTCGAGACCCGCACCCTCGCCGAGGTCGCGGCCCTGCTCGAGGAGCACGGCCTGCGGCACCTCGAGCTCGAGTTCCTCTGGGAGTGGTTCCTCGATCCCGCCGACGAGCGGCGGCAGGCGAGCGACGAGCTGCGGGCGCTGCTGTGGGAGGCGGCGGCGGCGCTCCCCGCGCACCACGTCAAGGTCGGGAACATCCCGGGCACCCCGTGCGACCTCGGGCGGCTGACCGAGGCCTACGCCGAGCTCTGCGCCGACGCCGCCGAGCACCACGACGCGAAGGTGGTCTACGAGTTCATGCCGCCGGACGTCAACGTCCAGGACCTCGAGACCGCGCTGGCGATCGTCGAGGGCGCGGACGCGCCGAACGGAGGCCTGGCGATCGATACGTGGCACATGGCCAAGCTCGGGATCCCGCCCGACGACCTCCGCGCCGTCCCTGCCCGGCACCTCGGCTGGGTCGAGCTGAGCGACGGCCACTACCGGAACCTGCCCGACCCCGTCGACGAGACGATCAACCACCGCGAGTTGCCCGGCGAGGGCGAGTTCCCGCTCCGCGAGTACCTCGCCGCCGTCCGCGACGCGGGCTACGACGGGCCGTGGGGGGTCGAGGTGCTCTCGCAGAAGCTGCGCGCGCTCCCGATCGAGGAGATCTTCGACCGCGCCGCCGAGACGACCCGGGCGCAGCTGGCCTAGGCCTTGGTCGCGCGGTAGGACTCGCGGACGACCGCGACGTAGGGCACGGGGCTGACCGTCGCCCGGATCTCCATCTGTACGTGCGGCTCGACTGTCGGCTTCGCCGAGCCGCCGCCCTCTTCGCCCCAGACAAGGGTGACCTCGGTTCCGGGCTCGGCGTGCTCGGGCTCGACGATCGCCAGCGTCAGCATCTTCCCCTCGTTGGCGCTGTAGCCGATCCAGGTCGAGAGCCCTACCCTCTCACCGTCGACGGTGACCGCGTCGAACGGGTGCATCGAGTACACCGCGGAGGGCCAGTCCATGAACTTCGCGCGGTCGCCGGGCCCGAACATCGTCCCGATCGTCGCCGTCACGTCCTCGTCGTCCAGCGCGAGGGTGACCTTCTGCCGGTGCTCGCCCTCGGCCATCCGCTCGAGCGCCTCACGGCCGACGAACTCGTGGTCGAACTTGACGTAGCTGCCGTAGCCGAGGTCCCACGGCGTCAGGTAGTAGTCCTCGATGTCGGGCGAGCTGAAGCTGCCCCCGATCGACGCCTTGCCCTCGTACCCGTCGGCGGGCAGCCATTCGCGATACGCCTTCAGCGACGCGCCCGTGTAGACGGCCGGGAGCGGCGAGGGAATCCAGCCGGACTCGAGCGTGTTCGAGGAGTACGCGCGGCCGCCGACCTGCCGCATGCCGTACTCCTCGCCCGCGGCGAGCAGCGCCTCGTGGACGGCCGGCTCGTCGTCCCACGGACCGAAGAGCTCCCAGCCCGGCTGGCCGACCATCCCGTGACACAGGGCGCGGACCCGCTTGCCCGAGATCTCGACGGTGGTCATGTTGAAGAACCGCAGCTCGGGCGGTGCCGCGCCGAGCGCACGCTCGATCACGGCCATCGCGTTCGGACCCTGCACCTGGAACCGGTACGAGCGCCGGCGCCCGTCGGTCCGGAGCGCGGTCCGCTGGTCGAGCTCGAGCCGCACGTCGTACCCGCCCGTCTCGGCGTGGTAGGTGATCCAGTTCAGCGCCGGCGCGCGCCCGACGAGGTTGAACTCGTCCTCGGCCAGGTGGAAGAGGATCACGTCGCCGATCACGTAGCCCTCGGGCGTGCAGGGCACGAAGTGCTTGGCCTTGTCCACGGTGAAGCCCTCGAAGCTGTTGACCGCGAGCCGGGAGAGGAGCGCCTCGGCGTCCGGGCCGGACACCGCGAGGTCGGCCATGTGGAACGACTGGTTGAAGAGCACGCACGCCTGCTGCCACGCGGTCTGCTCGTCGCGCCAGCTCGTGTACTCGGCCGGGACGCCCGGGTACACGTTCGGTCCCGCCTGCGAGTTGCGCAGCAGCTCGACGGGGCTGTCGACGGTGCCGAGCAGGTCTTCGAGACTCCGTACGCTCATGGTCCGCCTCCTTCTCCGGCGGCCGTCTCCTGGACCTGCTCGCCGAGGTAGCTCGCGATCAACAGCTGCTTGTTCGCCCGCAGGAAGAAGAGGCCGCGGCCCTCCGGCACGTGGGCGATCCCGAGGCGCGCCCGCGCGCTGGGCGAGGTGCGCGCGAGATCGTCGCCCGCGAAGACGATGCTGCCCTCCATCGGCTTGACGAGCCCGGAGACGGCGCGCAGCGTGGTCGTCTTCCCGGCGCCGTTCGCGCCGAGCAGGGCGACGACCTCCCCGGCGCCGACCGTGAGACGGACGTCGCGGATCACCGCCGCCTCGTCGTACCCGGCGGTCAGCCGCTCGAGCGCGAGGACGGCGTCAGGCACCGTTCACCGCCAGCTCCGAGCCGGCGCTGCCGAGGTACGCGGTGAGCACGGCCTCGTCGCGGCGGACGACGTCAGCGGGACTATGCGCGATCACCTTGCCGAACTCGAGCACCGTCACCTCGTCGCAGATGCCGAGCACGAGGCCCATGTCGTGGTCGACGAGCAGCATCGCCTGGCCGCCGTCGGCGAGCAGCCGCAGCCGCGGAAGCTGACGGAGATCCCGGTGGCCTCGAGTACGCTCACCCGGCACCCCCCGGGTGCGCGGCGGTCAGGCGGCGGCTCTGGTCTCGCGTCGGAGCTCGCTCGGCGAGCAGCCGTACGCAGAGCGGAAGAGACGGCTGAAGTGCTGCGGGCCGGGCAGGCCCCACCGGCTGGCGATCTCGATGATCGTCTCGTGACGGAGCGAGGGGTCGAGCAGGTCGCGGCGGCAGTGATCCAGGCGCGAGGCCCGGATCCACCGGCACACGCTCGTGCCCTCGGCCTCGAAGAGCTTGTGCAGGTAGCGCGTCGAGACGAAGCTCGCGCGCGCGATCTCCTCGGGATCGAGGTCCGGGTCGCCGAGGTTCGCCTCGATGAAGGACTGCGCGTTCAGCAGGATCTCGGCCCGGGAGCGCGGCCGTGCCGGCGCCTGCGTCAGCGCCGGCGACGCGTAGAGCCCACGAACGAGGTCGAGCACGCATTCCACCGTGTTCGGCGCGTCCGCCGCGGTGACCGTCCCGTCCTCCAGCCCGGCGGCGAGGCTGCGGAAGAACGCGACGGCCGCCCGGGGAAGTCCCTCGGTTCCGGAGATTCCGATTGCGGTCAGCTTCGTGATCTGTGCCTCCTGCCGGCCGAGCAGCTGCTTCGGCACCCGGACGACCAGCGACTCGTACGGCTGGTCCGCCCGGAAGATGACCGGGTGCGACGTCTCGTAGCTGATCATGTCGCCAATTCTGGCAACACCGGTCCGTCCCTCCTGCGCGGCGTTGATGCGCCCGCGCAGTACGACGGAGAGGTGCAGGCACTCGGGATCGCAGGACGCGATCGCGCGGGACGTCCGCATCATCGTGTTCGGCGCGGCGGAGATCCGGAAGAGGCTGAGCGGACCGAGCTCGTAGCCCCACATCCGTGCGCCGAACTCCTCGCCCGCAGGGCTGCGGATCTGGACAGGGAGGTACGCCTCGGAGGACGACTCCGACCAGAACTCCAGCCGTTCGGAGGCCGGGACCGTGGCCGTATCGATCAGCAGCATGCGCGTGCCGACTTGATCTTCCCCCCTTGCGTGCCGAAGAGCAAGCGACGGCGGTCATGCGAGCACCTCGGGAGCGGCCTCCCTGGGCGCACGCGTCTTCCGCTTCGCCTCCCGTTTTCGCCAGGTGGCGCCGGCGACCCCGTCGGGATTCTGGATCAGGGTCACGATCAGCGCGAGGCCGGCGAAGAGCAGCGCCCAGTTGCCCGAGATCCCGAACCACTTCTCGAGCGCGTACGGGAAGAGGGCCTCGACCGAGATCAGGCCGGCGAAGAGGGCGCCGGAGACCATCGTGATCCCGCCGACGTAGGCGAAGGCGATCAGGCTGAGGGCCGTCAAGGCGGAGAAGCGGTTGACCGTGACCGAGCTGAAGTTGTAGCCGTACAGGGCTCCGCCGAGCCCGGCGATGAACGAGCTGATCCCGAACGCGGCGAACTTCACGTTTCGGACGTTGATTCCGGCCGCGGCGGCCGCGCGCTCGTTCGAGCGGACCGCCAGCATCCGCTGCCCGAGGCTCGAGCGGCGCACATTCGCGACGAGCAGGCCGAGCACGATCGCGATCCCGGCGACGAAGAATCCGAATACCGGGCTGGGAACCTTGTCGTCCAGCCCGCGGAAGCCGCCGTACAGCCCGAAGTCGATCCCGAGCTTTGGCTCCGGCACCGGCGAGCTGGACGTCCCACCGCCCCAGGTCGAGTTGAGGAAGACGAACTGCTCGATCGCCACCGCCCCGGCGAGGGTGACGACCGCGAGGCCGACGCCGCGGACGCGGAGCGCCGATGCGCCGACGACGAGCCCGCACACGGTCGCCCCGACCGCGCCGATCAGCATCCCCCACGGGAAACCGACGCCGTGGTCGACGGCGAGGTGGGAGAGGATGAAGCCGGAGACGCCCGCAAGCGCCAGCTGGACGACGGTGATCTGGCCGACGTAGCCGGTGACGACGACGAACGAGAGGCACACGACCATGGCCAGCAGCGACGTGATCAGGGCCTGCCTGAAGTCGTACGGAAGAACGATCAGCGCGACGACCGCCGCGGCGGCGCTGAGCACCGCGGGCTGCCACAGCCGCTGCGCGCGAGGTGCGTGGGGCAGACGCTGATCGACGAGCTCGCCGCGGCTCGGCAGGCTCGTCCCGCGGACGAACATCGCGACGACCATCAGCACGAAGACGAGGAGCTGCTGCACGCCGGGCAGCGCGACGCCGTTGTCGGTCGGGAACCAGCTCTGCGTCTGGAGGTAGTAGAGGATGTTCTCGAGACAACCGATCCCGAGCCCGACCAGGCAGGCGATCCAGAACGAGGTGAAGCGGGCGAAGAGCGCAGCCGTCAGCGCGGGGACGACCTGGAGTGGCAGCGCACTCGGGTCGAGCTGGGTGATCGAGGCGGCGAGGACGCCGAGGGCGCCGGCGACGAAGGTGCCGAGCAACGTGCTCACGAGCGCGAGCCGGTTCGGCGACAGCCCCATCAGCATCGCCGCCACCTCGTTCTCCGAGGCGGCGCGCGTCGCCAGCCCGAACTTCGTCAGCCTGTAGACGAGCGACAGCGCCAGCGTGGCCGCGAGGATGATCCCCGGGAGGACGAAGCGGTCGATCGGGACGTTCGAGCCGAAGACCGTGACCGTGCCGCCGGGCAGCACAGGCGGCTGGGGCTTCGTCCCGATCCCGAAGGCCAGCGACACCGCGGCCTGGGCGACGAGCAGCAACCCGAGCGAGGCGGCGAGCTTGGCGAGCGGCGCCGCCGTCCGCAGCGGGCGGAAGACGGCGAACTCGACTCCGATACCGAGGACGAGCAGCACGAGGAACGTGATCACGAGCGCCGGCGCGGTCGCCACGTGCACGCCGTACGTTCCGGTCTTCAGCGACCAGTACGAGTAGCCGGCGACCATCGCAACGGCGCCGGTCGCCAGGTTGATGATCCCGGAGCCGCGGAACGTGACGACGATCCCGACCGCGATCCCCGCGATCAGCGACCCCGCCCCGAGGCCGAGGATCGCGAAGAGAACGATCTGCTGCCAGTCCATCTGCCGGAGAGTCTCCCCTGGGAGGCGGGGCCGCCGTCGCGGCCCCGCCTGACGAGGGAGGAGGTCGTGCTAGTCGAGCTTGAAGGTCGGAGGCGGTCGGAGGAACGGCGTGATGCGCTTGAACTTCCCGGCGCCCAGATACTGGAAGAACTGCGTCTGGTCGTTGCACGCGGCGGGCTCCGTCGGGTACTTCCCGCACTGGAGGCTCGGAGCGCCGAGCGCCTGCGGTCCGCGGAAGTTCCGGATCGCGGTCGTGAACCTCGCCGAGGTCAGGTTCTTGACGCCGATCCGGTTCATCAGCTTGACCGTCGTCAGGATCTGGCCCCACGCCACGATCACCCACGCGTCCGCCGCCAGCTTCGGCTGGCCGACAGCGCGCAGACCGCGCAGGAACGGAGGCACCGCCGGGTCGGTCGTGTCGAAGCCGAGCGACGAGGCGATCCCGTAGATCCACTTGGGCAGATCACCGCCCAGCCCCGCCGGGACCGCCGGGTCGAGGCAGAGCGGGTTGGAGACGACCGGCGTCTTGCTCTTTCCGAGCGTCTGCAGCGCCTTGGCGATGTTGACGCACTCGGCGGCGTTCGACTGGGGAACGATCATGTCAGCGTTCTGCGCGCCTGCAGCCGTCAGCGGACCGGTCAGATCGGTCGCGGTCGCGGAGAAGCCGACGAGCGTGGTCTTGATCCCCGCCGCCTCGAGGCTGTCCTTCTCGACCTTCGCGCCGTGGTCGATCCCGGGGATCTGGGGATAGACGACCGAAGCGGTCTTCGCGTGCAGCACGTTCTTGCCGAGGGTGCCCCACGGGCCGAGCACCGAGTCGTTCGTCCCGAAGAGCCCGAAGCCGGTCTTTCGCTGCCCGTCGACCGGCAGCAGCAGGACACCGCCGACGGTCGGCTTCCGATTGCCGAGCGCGGCGTAGAACGACTGGTTGCCGACGGCGACGGCGCCGAACTCGACGACCTGGATCCGCCTGTCGTTCGCGAAGCGCTGGCCGCACTTCGTGCCTTCCTCCTCCGCAGAGGTGGTGAAGCAGTAGCTGACGGCGAGCGGGTGGCCCTGCACGCCGCCGAGGTACCTGTTGACGTACTGGACCGCGGTCCGGATCCCGTTCGTCCAGCCGGGCCCGACGAGGACCTGGCCGCCCTGCGTGTTGATCGCGCCGATCACGACCGGTGACAGCTTCGGGTTCGGCGCGCCGGCCTTCCCGCCGACGTAGGCCAGGTAGTTCGTGACCGGGCGTCCCGCCTCGTCGCGGCCGGTCGCGAGCGGCACCGCGACGGCGAGGGTGAGCCCGACGACTCCGGCGAGGAGCGCGAGCCGTACCAGAGCCGCTTTCTCTCGAGACCTCATGCCCCGTCTAACCCTCCTTCCTGCGTTTCCGGCCGCCCGCCGACCCGCCTGCGAACGGGCCCTGAAGGGGCGATGTTGGCGCGCCGAGGCCGTCCGATCTTCGCAAAGAGCGCACAGTCGACGGGTTCGACTTGACCATCCGCGCACAGTTCGCCAGCCCGGTCGCGGGCGCGCTAGATTGGCTCCCCGAGCACGAAAGGAGCCCAAGTGCCCGATCTCGACGGCGAGCGGCTGACCTGGATGTTCACGCAGATGCTCCGGATCCGCGAGTTCGAGGAGCGCGTGAAGCGGACGTTCGAGGACCATCCCGGCGTGATCCGCGGCCATACGCACCTGGCCGATGGCGCCGAGGCGTCGATCGTCGGCTCGCTGGGCGCCCTCCGCGAGGGCGATCAGCTGCTGACGACCTACCGCTGCCACGGCTACCCGATCGCGCTCGGCACGGACCCGAAGGCGATCATGGCGGAGATCTACGGCCGGACCGACGGGCTCTGCGGCGGCTACGGCGGCTCGATGCACCTCGTCGATATCGGACGCGGCTTCCTCGGCACCTCGGGGATCGTCGGGCAGGGGATCCCACATGCGTGCGGCGCGGCGTACGCGGCGCAGATCCGCGGGCAGGGGCAGGTCGTGCTCAGCTTCTTCGGGGACGGCGCGACCAAGCAGGGCGCGTTCCACGAGTCGCTGAACATCGCGTCGCTCTGGAAGCTGCCGATCGTCTTCGTGATGGAGAACAACTCGTACAACGTCGTCACGCGCGTAGAGCAGGAGGACGCGAACGCCGCGGCCGGCGAGCCGCTGGCGCTGAAGGCGAAGGCGTACTCGATGCCGGGCGAGACCGTCGACGGCGGCGACCCCGTCGCGGTCCACGACGTGGTCTCGGCGGCGGTCGGGCGTGGGCGTGGCGGCGACGGGCCGACGTTCGTGGAGTCGCTCGTCTACCGACTGAGCGCCCACGGGAACATCATCGCCCCGCCCGGCGTGCCGCTCCACTTCCCGGAACACGAGGCGATCACCGTCTTCGGCAACGCCGAGGAGTACGAGGCGGCGAAGCGCGGCGACCCGGTGCCGCGGTTCCGCGCGCGGCTCGTGCGGGACGGGGTCCTGTCGACGGAGGACGCGGATCGAATCGCGGAGGAGGTCCGGGCGGAGATGGAGGCGGCGGTCCAGTTCGGGCTCGACAGCCCCTTCCCGCCCGCCGAGGCGGCCACCGAGTACGTCTACGCCTGAGAGGAGCGGTCACATGGCACGCAAGCTTCCGTACATCGCCGCGATCGGCGAGGCGATCCACCAGGAGATGGAGCGCGACGAGACCGTCCTCCACTTCGGCCAGAACATCGCCACCCACGACGACGACCCGTACCTGAAGGCGTTCGGGCCGGACCGCGTCCGCGTGACGCCGATCTCGGAGACGGCCGAGATCGGGATGGCGATCGGTGCGGCGATGGCCGGCTACCGGCCCGTCGTCGAGCTGTACATGGCCGAGTTCATGCTCGTCGCGATGGACCAGGTGGTGAACGAGGCCAACCGCTTCCACTACATGTCTGCCGGGCAGGTGAAGGTGCCGATCGTGCTCAAGGCCGGCTACGGCTTCACCGCAGGGTGGGCCGGCCAGCACACCGGGACGATCTACGGGATGTTCATGGGCGTGCCGGGGCTGAAGGTCGCCCTGCCGGCGACGCCGGCCGACGCCAAGGGCCTGATGACGGCCTCGATCCGGGACGACAACCCCGTGGTGTTCTTCCACCACTACCTGCTCACGCTCGAGCACGGCGACGTCCCGGAGGGCGAGCAC
>JBKPSO010000174.1:0-12448 GCA_046735055.1 Actinomycetota bacterium | reverse complement strand
GCCGGTAGGGGATCGAGTCGCCCTCTTGGTAGACGGCCTTGGCCTCGTTGACGTTCCCGCTCACCCATTGGTTTGCAGTGTCGGCGCAGCCGTCGAGGTGCGACGACGGAGCCTTATCGTTTGCACACTGGTCGAGAGTTGCCGACTCATTTGCACCGATCGCGATCGGCGCGACGACGAGCAGCGCACCGACCAGTGTGAGGAGCAACAACAAGCCACCAACCGCGGCTCCTCGGCGCGATCGGCGGTGTGTCGTCGTACTACTCGTGAACGCTTTGGTGCGCCACTTTGCGCCGATTCCTCGGCGCGCTCTATTCAACTTGGCCACGTGGAGCTCCTCTCCCTTTCGGACGTACAGGTCGGTCCACTCTTGGACCGAGCATGTTCTCTATGGCTCATATGTGTCCGCCTCCCGGGCAGATGGTCGTGAGTCGGAAGCGCGGTCGCGCAACCCCACATGACCCTATGACGTCGCCGCGCGCGCCAACATCGGGCGGACGCTTGATTTTCGCCTACAGCGATCGCTGTAGGTTGAAAAGCGGCCGGCTCTTCCCTACACTGCGACTGCGGCCGTTCGAAGTTCTGTTACGGCCGTTCACATTGCGGGGAGGCAATTCTCTTTGAAAGTGTTCTGCGGCCCGGTACTGGTAGTCGAGGACGATCACTCCATGCGCGAGCTCATCCGCGTGGCGGTCGAGGGCGCGGGTTACGCCACTATCGAGGTCGGCAGCGGTGAGGCTGCGCTCGCTACGGTCGGCGAGCATCGGCCGGCTCTTGTCCTGCTGGACGTTTGCCTACCAGGGGTCTCGGGCTACGAGGTCTGCCACCAGCTCAGACAGCGCTTCGGTCCGGGCCTACCGATCATCTTCCTCTCCGGCGAACGAATCGAGGGGCACGACCGGGCGGCGGGTCTGCTCATCGGTGCCGACGACTACATGGTCAAGCCCTTCTTCCCCGACGAGCTCGCCGCTCGGATCCGAAGACTCATTGCGCGAAGCGAGACGAAGACGATGGCGAACGCCGGCTCGAGCCCACCCGCCCCGCTCACTCAGCGTGAGCGGGAGGTGCTACAGCTCCTGGCGGAAGGCTTGAGGCACAAGGAGATCGCCACCGAGCTCTACATCAGCCCGAAAACAGTGGCCACGCACATCCAGCACATCCTGACGAAGCTCGGCGTCCACAGCCGTGCCGAAGCAGTCGCCCACGCCTTCCGCCTCGGCCTCGTGAGTGCACCGACGCGGTGACGGTCAACGGCGTCTGAGCTGATCAGGTCTAGACGCCCGGAGTGACGGCGGCGATGTCCGCCAGGTGGATCAGCCGGAAGGTCTGCCGTACGGCGCGCAACTTGTCGGTCTCGTCCTCGATCTCCGGGACGACGCGCCAGAGGTCGCGGGCGCAGAGGAGGAGCTCCTTGATCCGGCCGAGATCCTCGAGCGGGTAGCCGTTTCGCTCGTCGCAGGCGTTCAACGCGAGGCCGAGCACGCCGACGGTGTCCGCCTGGCGGGTCCAGAGGAGCGGCGTCGCCATCGAGAGGTACTGGTGGATACGAGCGAGGACCATCGGCTGGGTGAACGTGTCGCTACCCCTGGCCGGCGTCGGCTCGAGCGGTGGCTCGCCGGCGGCGATCCGGTTCGCGTTCCCGGCGAGCATGCCGCGGATCTGGTCGTCGGTCAGCCCGGCGACGCGCGCGGTGCGCAGCGCGATCAGGAGCGACGAGGGCTGCTGGCCGTAGGGGTAGTCGGAGGCATAGACGACTTGCTCCGGCGAGACCTGTCGGAAGAAATCGAGCAGGTCGATCGGGCTCCAGGCGGAAGTGTCGAAGAACACGCCCGCCTTGCCGGCGAAGTGGGCCATCAGCGCGCCGAGGTCGGCGATGCCGGCGTGGGCGATGATCAGCTGTGCCGCGGGGTAGGCCTCGACGAGGCCCGCGAGATCTGCGGCGATCGGCGGCAGGCCCCGGCCCCCGTGGATCAGGATCGGAACGCGCCGCTCGGCTGCGAGCGCGAACACGGGCGCGAGGCGCTCGTCGTTCAGCAGGAAGCGCTGCGCGCGCGGGTGCAGCTTGATCCCCCGGACGCCGCGGTCGAGGCAGCGCTTCGCCTCCTCGATCGGGCTCTCACCGAGGTCGAGCCGGACGAAGGGAATCAGCCTTCCCTCGGAGCGCTCTGCGTACTCGAGCGTGCGGTCGTTCGGCTCGCGGAAGGCCGGGTGCCGGTCGGGCTCGTCCATGCAGAACATGAATGCCCTCGAGATGCCGTACCGGTCCAACACCCGGAAGAGCTCGTCGAACTCGCCGACCATCCCGTCGATGTCGTTGCCGAGGTGGACGTGCGCGTCGAAGATCTCGGCGGGTGGGTTCTCTGGCAGCTCCCGCCGCAACTCCTCGTCCCACTCGGCGACCAGATCCTGGGCGCGCTGCAGCGCTTCGTCCATCGCTCCCCAGTCTAGGCATTAGCATTCGCGGCCCGTGCCGGACCTCCTGATCTACGCCGACACCGTCCGCTCGCCGGCGATGCGGCACGAGGTGCCGATCCTCGTCCCGGATCCGTTCCTCTACGTCGAGCGCAACGGGTCGCGGCACACGGTCTCGACGGCGTTCGAGGTCGACCGGATCGCCGCGATCCCCGGCGGGCCGGAGGCGCACGCGTACGAGGAGTTCGGCTTCGACGAGCTGATCGCGTCGGGCCTCGAGCGCGAGGAGGTCGAGCTCGGCGTGGCCGTCAACGCCTGCAAGGCCCTCGGGGTGGAGAAGGCGGTTGTGCCGCCGACCTTCCCGATCGGCCTCGGCGAGCGCCTCTGGCGGTCCGGGATCCAGGTGACGAGCGACCGTGACACGTTCTCCTCGCGGCGGCGCGTGAAAACCGAGGCGGAGCTTGCCGGCATGCGGCGCGCGCAGCGCGCGGCCGAGGCGGGGATGGACGCGGCGCGCGAGCTGCTGCGGCAGGCGGAGTCGAACGGAGGCGCGCTCGTCGTCGGGGGCGAGCCGCTCACGTGCGAGCGGTTGAAGCAGGCGATCCAGCGGGCGTTTGTCGCCCACGGGGTCGTGGCCGAGGACTTCATCGTCGCGCACGGTGCGCAGGGGGCGGTCGGGCACGAGCTCGGCTTCGGGCCGGTCGCCGCCGGCGAGTCGGTCGTGATCGACCTGTGGCCGAAGGACCCGGAGACGGCCTGCTACGCGGACATGACCCGCACCTACGTCGTCGGCGAGCCGCCGGCGGAGATCGTCGAGTACCAGCGGCTGGTGAAGGAGGCGCTCGACCGCGCGCTCGAGGCAACACGCGCGGGGATTCCGGCGATGGACCCCTTCCGCGCCGTCTGCGACCTGTTCCAGGAGGCTGGCTACCCCACCCAACTCTCGAAGGAGCCGGGCGAGGTGCTCGCGAGCGGGTTCTTCCACGGCCTCGGCCACGGCGTGGGGCTCGAGGTACACGAGCCACCGTGGCTCGGCCGGGCACCGGGCGACCTCGTCGCCGGTGACGTCGTCACGCTCGAGCCTGGGCTCTACCGGCAGGGCTTCGGGGGCGTGCGGCTCGAGGATCTCGTCCTCGTCACCGAGGACGGCGCCGAGAACCTGACCAGGTACCCCTACGACCTGGCGCCGTGACCGTCGGGAAATGAGCGACGCGACGATCGAGACCCTCCTCGCCGAGGAGGGGCGCTTTCCGCCGCCGCCGGAGTTCGCGGCCAAGGCTAATGCTCAGCCTGAGATTTACGATCTCTCGTTCGAGGAGCTGTGGGAGCGCGAAGGGGGCGAGCGGGTGACGTGGTTCGAGCCGTTCACCTCGCTCTACGAGTGGGAGCCGCCCTACGCGAGGTGGTACCTGGGCGGGAAGCTGAACGCGACCTACAACTGCGTCGACCGGCACGTCGAGGCCGGGAACGGCGGGAAGGTCGCGTACTACTGGGAAGGGGAGCCGGAGGGCGACCGTCGCGAGCTGACGTTCGCGGATCTGCTCCGTGAGACGACCAAGCTCGCGAACGCGCTGAAGGCTCTGGGTGTCCGGAAGGGGACGCCGGTCGGGATCTACATGGGCATGGTGCCGGAGACACCGATCGCGATGCTCGCCTGCGCCCGGCTCGGCGCGCCACACACCGTCGTCTTCGGCGGCTTCTCGGCGGACTCGCTCAGCGGCCGGCTCCAGGACATGGAATGCGAGGTGCTGATCACGCAGGACGAGGCCTGGCGGCGCGGGCAGACGGTGCCGTTGAAGGAGACGGCGGACGAGGCGCTCGCGGAGTGCCCGTCGGTGCGGTCGTGTGTGGTGCTGCGGCGGACCGGGGGCGACGTGCCGATGACCGTGGGGCGCGACGTCTGGTGGGACGAGGTGGCGACCGACGAGACGGAGTGCCCGTGCGAGCCGATGGACTCGGAGGACTTGCTGTACCTGCTGTACACGAGCGGGACGACTGCGAAGCCGAAGGGTGTCGTGCACACGACCGCCGGCTACCTCGTCGGCGTCGCCGCCACCCACCGCTACATCTTCGACGTCAGGCCCGAGACGATCTTCTGGTGCGCGGCCGACGTCGGCTGGGTGACGGGTCACTCGTACATCGTCTACGCGCCTCTGTGCAACGGCACGACGGGGGTCATGTACGAGGGCACGCCCGACTTCCCGGACAAGGACCGCTGGTGGGAGATCGCCGAGCGCTACGGGGTCGACGTGCTCTACACGGCGCCGACGGCGATCCGCGCGCACATGAAGTGGGGGCCGGAGTACGCCGCCCGGCACGACCTGTCGAAGCTGCGGCTGCTCGGGTCGGTCGGCGAGCCGATCAACCCGGAGGCCTGGCGCTGGTACCGCGAGCACATCGGCGGCGACCGCACGCCCGTCGTCGACACATGGTGGCAGACGGAGACCGGGATGATCCTGATCACGCCGCTCCCCGGGTTGACGACCTTGAAGCCAGGGTCCGCGACAAAGCCGTTCCCGGGGGTGGACGCCGCGGTCTACGACGAGCAGGGCCGGGAGGTGGGCCCGGGCGGCGGCGGGTACCTCGTGCTACGGCGGCCCTGGCCGGCGATGCTGCGCGGGATCCACAAGGACCCGGAGCGGTACCTCGAGACGTACTGGTCGCAGTATCCGGGCGTGTACTTCGCCGGCGACGGCGCGCGGGTCGACGAGGACGGGGACTTCTGGCTCCTCGGCCGCGTCGACGATGTGATGAACGTCGCCGGCCATCGAATCTCGACGATCGAGGTCGAGAGCGCTTTGGTGGATCACCCGGCGGTCGCGGAGGCGGCCGTGTGCGGGCGGTCCGACCCGCTGACGGGGCAGGCAATCGTCGCCTACGTCACGCTGCGCGGCGGCGAGGAGGGCTCGGTCGAGATGCTCGAGGAGCTGCGCGAGCACGTCTCGCACGTGATCGGCCCGATCGCGAAGCCGGCGAACGTCGTCTTCACGCCCGAGCTGCCGAAGACGCGCTCGGGAAAGATCATGCGGCGGCTACTGCGCGACGTCGCCGAGAATCGTCCGCTGGGCGACACGACGACGCTCGCGGATCCGGCGGTCGTCGAGGAGATCAAGACGCGCGCGGTGTCCGAGTCGTCGGAGGAGTGAGCTCGCAGGAGCGGCGGCTCGGTGTCGACCTCTTCAACGAGGTCTGGCATCTGACGCAAGGCCTCGGTCGGCGGGAGACGCGATTGCCGGCCCGGAGGACCGCCAGCACTTCGACGAGGACTACGCGACGCCGTAGCGGCTGTAGGACCAGGGCCAGTCTTCGACGCGATCGCAGAGTCCGGCCTTGACGGGATTCAGGATCGTGTACTCGCACGCGTCGAAGACGTACTCCTCGTTGTCGATCGCCCGGCACTGGAAGCGCTCGGCAAAGACGTGCCCGTAGCGTCCGTATCGACGGTTGAACGCCCGCGCGTAACGCGAGTGGAACCACTGCATCGCGAGCGACAGGCTCACGCACGCTGACTCGACAACTGCGTGGTAGTGGGTCGTCATCACGCACGCTGCCTCGACCGAGATCTCGAACCGACCGGCGGCTTTGAACAGCATCCCGAGCGCTGCAGTCCGGTCCTGCGGGGCCGGAAACGGCGGCACGGCACAGACTCCGCGGACCCAGACGTGAAAGTAGCCGTCCGGCAACGAAGTGCGAATCACGCGAGCCACGTCGGCACCGTACCGCGCGATTCGATCCGCTCCAGAAGCTGTGGAGAAGTTGTCCCAGAACCGTTACAACCCAGTGTCAGACACTGGGTTTCAAACGGTACGAGGATCGCTTCGGCCGAAATCGACACGACAACGCTCGAGCGGCTTCGACGGCCCGCGCGGCTTCGAGGTATGTCAGGCGGCGAGGAGGGCGTCGAAGCGGGAGGGGTCTTCGAACGGCCCGATGACCGCAAGCCGCAGCGCCTGATCGTCGATCAGCTCCTGCGCGACGCGCTGCACGTCCTCCGCGGTGACGGCCTCGACGCCCGCCAGGACCTCCTCGGGCTCGGACGCTCGCCCCTCGAGGACCTCGCGGCGCAGGCCGAACATGATCAGACCGTGGGGGCTCTCGATCTGCAGCACGAACCGGCCCTTCGAAAAGTTCTTCGCCTTGCGCAGCTCATCGGCGGGCACCGCCTCGGCCGCGATCTTTCTCAGCTCGGCGGCGACGGTGGAGACCGCCTCGTCGATCCGCTCGATGTCGACGCCGGCCTGGGCGTACAGCGACCCGGTGTCGGTGTACGAGTGGTTCGTCGCGAAGACGTAGTAGGCGAGCCCACGACGCTCGCGCACCTCCGTGAAGAGCCGCGATGACATACCTCCGCCCAGAACGGTCGACAGAACCATCAGGACGTAGCGGTCCGGATCCACGATCGGCCGGCTGCGCACCCCGAGACAGATGTGCGCCTGGTCCGATGCCTTCGTGTGCACGCGCACGCGCGGCCCATCCGGGAGCGGCGGGGCGGGCGCGGGAGAACCGGTGGGCCCGTCCTCGAGCCTGCCGAACAGCTCGTGGAGCCGATCGAGCAGCCCCTCGCCCGTCCGGCCGCCGATGCCGACGACCATCCGTGAGGGCTTGTACCACTGCCCGAGGTAGTCGAGGAACGTCTGCCGCGACGCCCCCTGCACCGTCTCCTTCCGCCCGATGATGTCCCAGCCGAGCGGGTGGTCACCGTAGACGAGCTCCTCGTAGACGCCGTCGATGAAGTCGCGCGGCGTGTCGAAGTACATGTTCATCTCCTCGACGATCACGCCTTTTTCGCGCTCGATCTCGGAGGATTCGAACTTCGAGTTCCGCAGCATGTCGACGAGCACGTCGAGCGCGACGTCGCGGTGCTCCGCCGCGCACTTGACGAAGTAGCCCGTGTACTCCTTGCTCGTGAACGCGTTGAACTCGCCGCCGATCGCGTCCACCTCGCCGGCGAGCTGCCGTGCCGTCGGCCGCCGTTCCGTCCCCTTGAAGAACATGTGCTCCGCGAAGTGCGCGATCCCGCTCGTGTCGCGCGTCTCGTACCGCGAGCCGGCGGCGAGCATGACGAAGCACGACACCGACTGCGCCTCCGGCATCGGCGCCGTCAGCACGCGCAGCCCGTTCGGAAGCGTTTGACGCTCGTAGGCGGCCATGACCCGATCCTAGCTGGGACGGTCGAGCTCGAAGACGGTCGTGCCGAGCAGCCCGGTGGGAGTGACCTCGAGGGTGCATTCCCCTCCGCGCCCATCCACCGGGAAGTCGCCGTGCCAGCTCGGGATCGCCGAGCCGAACACGAGCCTGCGGACGAGTCGTCCGTTCGCCCGGATCTCGACGGTCTCCGGTTGCTTGGGGATCAGTGTGAGCCGGAACGTGCCCTTGTGGCAGTCGTATGCGGCGAGCCGACCCGTCACCGTGGCGTAGATGTCGCCGTTCACCTGCAGCCCCGAGATCTGCTCGCGGACGCGGAGCGGGGGCTCGAGGCGCCAGAGCGCGAGGCCCGCCTGCGTCAACCCTTGCTGTTCCACCTTCTTCACCTTGTCACCGACGAGCGTGATCCACGTCGAGGCGACGGCGTACGGGCCGGGCGGCTTGGCCGACGGCGGCACGAAAATCGTCCCGTCCGGCTGCAGCTCGACGGGCGCCTGCGGAAGCGGCCCCGGCACCTCCTTGTCGCCGAGGTCGTACACGCGGTCGGCGTGCTCGTTCCAGAAGAGGGTCTCCCAGACGCCGTTCCACGAGGGCTCGCCGTCGTAGAGGTACGCGACCGATCCGTCGGACTTGCGATCGATCCACCGTGGCTTGTTGCCGAGAAACGTTCGCTCCTGAGCTTGCGCCCGGTCGACGACGAACCGGCCGGCGACGACCGAGGCCGCGACGAGCGCGACGAGCAGCACGCCCGGGACGATTCGAACCATTCGCCGTGGCAGCAGCGCGAACGCGACCGCGGTCACTGCACCGACGACGATGTAGACGGCGAGGAGCGTCCCCGGCGAGCTCGCCTGCAGCAGCTTGTAGAGCGGGACCAGCGTCATCGCGTCGTGCGTGCCGAAGACGTTCACGAGCCGCCGCACCGGCAGGACGAGCAGCACGACCGCCGCCGCCGTGGCAACGGCGCTCCGCTCGACGAGCGTCCCCGGCGCGCCACGGTCGATCCAGAGGACGAGCCCGAGGAAGAGCACCGGCCCGAGCGCGATCAGGTTCCGCTCGACGATCCGGTCGGAGTAGTACGAGGCAAAGATCCCGACCTCGAGGACGAGCCAGACGGTCAGCGAGGAGGCGACCGCGAGGAATGCGCGCACCCGCGGATCGGGCTCGCCCCGCCGCGCGGCGCGCACGACGAGGAGGGCGACGGCCGCCGCCGGGAACAGCCCGCAGATGATCAGCACGGAGGCGAGGTGGTAGAGGACGAACTTCGCCGCCGCCCCGACGCTGTACGAGGTGCTCGCGATCACCTCGTAGCCGCCGAGCGTGCCCGACCCGGAGCCGAAGCGCCACGCGATCCACACGACCGCGAGCCCGCCCAGCACGCCCGCCGCCGGCAGCAGCCGCCGCAGGTTCGCCCACGACCGCGCGAACCACCCGTCGACGACGGTCGCCGTCAGGAAGACCGGCAGTAATACGATCCCCTGGATCCGCGTCGCGCAGACCGCGAGCACCGCGGCGATGAGCAGCGCCTGCGAGCGGCGCGTGGGTCGCGCGATCGCCTCGGCTCCGGCCCACGCCGCGAGCACGAGCAACGGGTAGAACAGCACCTCGCTCATCAGCAGCCCTGCGTACGTCAGGCCTGGAGCCGCGAGGGTCAGCGCCGCGGCGACGAGAGCCCACCGACGCGAGACGAGCGAGCGCCCCCAGAGGTAGACCGGCACCGCGGCGAGCGACATCACGAACGCCTGGAGTCCCTGGACGACGTCGAGGCCGGTCGCGAGCCCGAACGCGCTGAGCGGGAAGCCGACGAGCGCCGGGACGAGCAAGGAATAGAACGGCGTCGGCTCACCGAGGATCTCGAGCGATCCGTGCAAGTACAGCGACCGCCCGAGCAGCCCGTAGACCATCTCGTCCGGGGCGATCCACGGCACGGGCACCGAGACCGCCGCCCAGGCTCGGAAGGCCGTCGAGATCAACACGAGCGCGGCGAGCGCGCCCCATTCCCGCCGCCCCGTCACTCCAGCCGCGTCAGCTCGTCGAGGAGCCGGTCGACCTCCGGGCCGGTGTTGTAGTGGACGATGCCGACGCGCACCGCGCCGCCGCCCTCCTCGAGACCGAGGCGCTTCATCACCTCGAGCGCGTAGTAGTTCCCGTGCCAGACTGCGAACCCGCGCTCGCCTAGCCGCGCCGCCGCCTCACCGGCGGGGAGGCCGTCGACCGAGAACGCGAATGTCGGCACCCGGCCCTCCATCGTCGGCAGCCCGTACAGCCGGAGGTTCTCCGGCAACGCGGCGAGGAAGCGCGTGCCGAGCTCGCGCTCCCACGCGACGATCGACTCCCAGCCGATCGACTCGATGTAGCGCACCGCCGCGACGAAGCCGGCCAGGAGCTCGTACGGCGGCGTGCCCGTCTCGAAGCGTGCACCGAGCGGCTCGTCGGGCGCGGGCCGCACCTTGTACGGGCGCCAGCCCTCGGCTACCTCGCGCCGTGCGAAGGCAAGCCCGAGGTGCGGACCGAAGTACTTGTACGGCGAGCAGATCAGTACGTCGACGCCCATCGCCGCGACGTCGATCGGGCCGTGCGGCCCGTAGTGCACGGCGTCCGCCCAGGCGAGCGCGCCGGCGCCATGGGCGAGCTCGACGATGCGCTGCACGTCGGTGCGCGTCCCGACCGCGTTCGAGGCGACCGGGAACGCAACCACCCGTGTCCGCCCGGAGAGCTGCCGCTCGAGGTCGTCGAGGTCCAGGGTCGTGTCCTCGTGGATGTCGACGAAGCGGACATCGAGGTTCCGGTCTGCCGCGAGCTCGAGCCAGGGCGCGACGTTCGCGTCGTGGTCGAGCCTCGTGACGACGATCTCGTCGCCGGGCTCGAACTCTCGCGCCGCCGTCCGCGAGAGCGCGAAGTTGAGGGTCGTCATGTTCGGCCCGAAGATCGCCTCCTCGGGCGAGCAGCCCAGGAAGCGGCTCGCCGTCTCGCGTGCCACCCGCGCGAGCTCCTCCGTGCGGCGGCTCGTCTCGTAGGGGCCGCTGACGTTCGCGTTCGACTCCCGCAGGTAGGTCGCGATCGCGTCGATCACTTCGTCCGGCACCTGCGTGCCGCCCGGACCGTCGAAGAAGACGAGCTCGCGCTGGAGCGCCGAGAACCGCGCCCGCACAGCGCGGACGTCGAGCCTCACGCAGCGACCTTCCGGTTGGCGTAGTCCGGGAGCAGCTCGTCGTCGGGGTGACCGTCCGCGAGCGGCGCGTCCTCCGGGATCGGCTCGGAGAAGTCGGCGTAGACGCCGATCGTGTACCCGGCCGCGAGCGCGGCCTCGATCAGCGCGCGTCCGACGAACTTCGGGCCGCCGAGGAGCAGGAGCTTCACGCGACGTTCCAGATGTACGACGGTGCCGGCGTGAGCGAGGCGCCGACGAAGCAGTCCCGCTCCGCCTTCGCGACCAGCCCGGCGATCTCGACGTCGCCGGGCTTCGGGTCGAGCGTGATGTCGAACCGCACCTCGATCTCGACGAACCCGTAGCGTCCGTCCGACTCGCGCCTCGTGACCAAACCGCGGGCGCTCCCCTCCGCCTCGACGGCGATGCCGTAGCGAAGCGCGTGGTAGCGCAGGCTCGTCAGCGAGCAGTCGAGGAGGCCGGCCAGCACGGAATGCTCCGGCGTCCAGTTCTCCGGCACCTCGATCGTCTCACCCTCGGCGGAGAAGCGACCGTCGCGGAGCAGCGCGACGCCGTGCTCGAAGCGCTTCGCCCTCGGCTCTGCCACGCGAGAAAGCTACAAGCTCCGTCCGGTCCGGGAGCTAGGTTCGGGGCGTGTCAAGGCTTCGGCCCTTGAACGAGTCCGAGTGTTACGCCCGCCTCTACGGCGACCGCGAGTCGACCGTCGCGGTGATCCGGAAGGCCGAGCCCGAACGTCCGAGCGGGGGCCTTCTCGGCGAGCAGCTGCGCAAGCTCTTCGAGGAGCAGATGGACGCGGAGGACGACCTTCCGGAGGTCGAAGCGGCCTAACGAGCGCCGTCCCGGATGTCCTCGACCGCGAGCTTGCGGTCGTCTTCTGCGGGATCAACCCGGGCCGGGTCTCCGCGGCAGCCGCGGCCCACTTCGCGAACCCGCGGAACGACTTCTGGCGCCTCCTCCACGACGCGGGCTTTACCCCACGTCTGCTCGACCCCGCCGAGCAGTTCGAGGTGCTCCGCTACGGCATCGGGCTGACGAACGCAGCGCTGCGAACGACGAAAGGCTCGGGCGATCTCCGGCGCGCGGACTTCCTCGGCTCGGCCGAGCGCCTGGAGCGGATCGCGCACGAGCTGCGCCCGCGCGCGCTCGGCTTCGTCGGCAAGGAGGCCTACCGCGGCGCGTTCGGAGCACGTCCCGAGCACGGGCTCCAGGAGCGGCGCCTCGACGAGACCCTGCTCTTCGTCCTGCCCTCGACCTCGCCTGCCAACGCCGCCGTTCCCTACGCCGAGCGGTTGCGCTGGTTCCGCGCGCTCGCCGACCTGGTCGGCGTCAGCCGCGCCAGCGGTTGGTGATCGGCGTCCTGCGGTCGCGCCCGAACGCCTTCGGGCGGAGCTTCACGCCGGGCGGGGCCTGGCGGCGCTTGTACTCGGCCCGGTCGATCAGGGCGAGCGCCCGCTCGACGACATCCGGGTCGAAGCCGTCGCTCGAGAGCTCCTCGCGCGAGCGGTCGAGCTCGACGTAGGCCTCGAGCACGCGGTCGAGCTCGGGGTAGGGCGGCAGCGAGTCCTGGTCGAGCTGGTTGTCGCGGAGCTCGGCGCTCGGTGCGCGGTCGATGATCGACTGCGGGATCAGCTCGTGCCCCGCCCGCTCGTTCAGGTGCACCGCGAGCCGGAAGACGTCCGTCTTGAAGACGTCCTTGAGCAGCGCGAAGCCGCCGGCCATGTC
>JBKPSO010000173.1:0-8395 GCA_046735055.1 Actinomycetota bacterium | reverse complement strand
CTTCACCGCCGTCGCCGTCAAGGCGCCGGGCTTCGGCGATCGCCGCAAGCGGATGCTCGAGGACATCGCGATCCTCACCGGCGCCGAGGTGATCACCGAGGAGATGGGCCTGAAGCGCGAGAACACGAAGCTGACGCAGCTCGGCCACGCCCGCAAGGTCGTCATCGACAAGGACACGAGCACGATCATCGACGGCGCCGGCAAGTCCGACGCGATCAAGGCCAGGATCAAGCAGCTGAAGGCCGAGATCGAGAACACCGACTCCGACTTCGACCGCGAGAAGCTGCAGGAGCGGCTGGCGAAGCTGGCCGGCGGCGTTGCCGTCGTGAAGGTCGGAGCCGCAACAGAGACCGAGATGAAGGAGAAGAAGCACCGCGTCGAGGACGCGCTGCAGGCCACCCGGGCGGCGCTCGAGGAGGGCATCGTCCCCGGCGGCGGCGTCGCGCTCCTCAACGCGGGGGGTTCGATCAAGCTCGACACGTTCGAGATCCCGGACGAGCGGACAGGTGCGGCGATCATCCTGCGCTCGCTCGAGGAGCCGCTCCGCCAGCTCGCGTTCAACGCGGGCCTCGAGGGCTCCGTCGTCGTCAACCAGGTCCGGACGGCCGCCAAGGGCCAGGGCCTGAACGTCGACTCGGGCCAGATCGAGGACCTGGTCAAGTCGGGGATCATCGACCCGACGATGGTCACGCGCTCGGCGCTGCAGAACGCCGCGTCGATCGCGAAGAACATCCTCACGACCGAGGCGATCGTCGCCGAGGCACCCGAGAAGCAGCAGGCAGGCGCCGGCATGGGCGGCATGGGGGGCGGCATGGGCGGCATGGGCGACATGATGTAAGCGGTCGACAGGCACACCCATCACATCGCCGGGAACTCGCGGAAGACTCAACCTCCGCGCCACTCCAAAAGGAAAGGGCCGCGAACTCGCGGCCCTTTCCGCAAGACAAGCGCGCGGCTTCCATGCGGGTTCTTTGAGGACATCCCTCCTCGAGCCCTTCTGCCTCCGGCTCGGCAAGCGAACAGGCGGACGCAATTAGGCGGGATTGTCCGCTCGGTAGTGGCCGTCGCCGGGCCACGGGGCGAGGATGAGGTGGATCTGCGCGCCCTGCTCGCTCACGACGCTGTGCCGCTCTCCGGGCTCGAAGGTGAGCAACGTACCTGGCTCCGCCTCAACGACGCTCGGTCCCGCGTCGATGTGCACCGACCCCTGAACAACCACTAACCACGCCCGCTCGTGCACTTGGTGGTCCCCCAGTTCCTGCCCGGGCGCGAGGCGGATCACGATCGCCAGCGCTCCGTCGGCTGTCTCGAGCACGGTGGGCGTATGGGCAACTGTCACCTGTTCCACGCCGGAACTGTCGCGGTTTGTTGGAGGCGACAGAGCCAGCCGAGGTGACCTCTTGATTCCCCTTCCCGCCCTTTTTGCAGCCGGGACCGTCATCGAGAAGGAGCAGGTCGACGAGCGCACGCTCGTCTGCGAGTAGATCGCAGCATTCGCGGTGTCGGCCCCGTACGCTGCACGCATGGTGATCCCGCGCCGGCCGTGGGAAGACCTCGCACCCGACAAGCGTCAGATCGTCGAGTGGCGCTTCTGTCAGTTCACCACGTTCCTGCACTCGGTTGGCCTTGCCGAGCGGCTCGCGCTCGCCGAGATCGACTACCACCAGGTGCAGGAGATGGTCGAGGCGGGCTGCTCCGAGGAGCTGCTCGAGCGGATTCTGACCTAGCCAGGCTGCGACGAGCGGGCGATGATCAGGCCGAAGGCCATCGTGGTGGGTGGCGAGGCGGCGGCGGCCGCGCTTTCGGCTTTCGCCGAACAAGGGCATCGGGTAGCCGTCATCGGCACCATTTGAGCTGGGGGCAGGAGTCATCGACACCGATGGCGATGCGATCCCCTGGCCCGAGCGTGACGAAGTCGCACGTCTCCTTTGAGCAAAGGGAACCCCGAGCACAGCTTGGGCTGAAGCTTCTCGCGGGGAACGTAGACTGGCAACAACAGACCTCCCGGGTTCGATGACAGGGGCGGCCTGAGGCCTGAGGATCCCGCCTAGAGGAGGTGGCCGGTGGCTGCGCGAGCGAAGCGAGGCAAGACCCGGGATGCGCCATCGTCGGCCGGGCCGCGGAAGGACCGCAAGGGCGTGGATCGTCGCCGGAGGTCATGCTTCTTCTGTAAGGAAAAGATCGCGGCTGTTGATTACAAGAACATCGCGCAGCTCCGCCGCTTCATCTCCGAGCGGGGCAAGATCAAGGGCCGCGGCAACACGGGCACTTGCCGAAAACACCAGAGCCAGGTCGCGGTCTCGATCAAACGCGCGCGT
This sequence comes from Actinomycetota bacterium, assembly GCA_046735055.1. Lineage (GTDB taxonomy): Bacteria > Actinomycetota > Thermoleophilia > Gaiellales > Gaiellaceae > DATBLE01. Next base: position 6,077 of record JBKPSO010000173.1, on the reverse strand, counting down.
GAGATGGCGCTTCTACCCTACGTCGGTGATTCCCGGGAGCCGGAGACGCAACCTCGCTCGCGCTACGCCAGGTAGATCGCTAGAACGGGTGACGCGCGGCGTCCAATACTGCACCGGAATCAGGCAGCGAAGAGTGCACCGCTCGCGGCGGCTTTGATCTGACCGGCTCGCTCTTGAGGCTCGATCGGTTGGGTCGAGTCGAGGCGAGGAGGTCAGGGAGGTGCGGAGCGCGTTGGAGTGGGCGCAGGTGCGGGCGTTGGCGGCGGACGGCCTCTCGCAGCGGGAGATCGGGTGGCGGTTGGGGATCAACCGGCGCACGGTCGCGCGACTGCTGGCGGGCGAGGCGCCGCCGCGCTACCGGCGCGCGCCGGCTGGTTCGCAGCTGGATCGGTTTGGGCCGGTGCTGCGGCGGCTGTTGGAGGAGTGGCCGCTGGTCAAGGCGCCGCGGGCGACGGAGGTGTTGCGCGAGTACGGCTACCGCGGCTCGGTGGACGTCGTGCGCCGCCGGCTGCGTGAGCTGCGCCCGCGTGAGGTGCGGCCAGCGCAGCGGACCGGCTACCGGCCGGGACAGGTGCTGCAGCTCGACTGGACGGAGCTGCCGACTCGGCCGAAGCTCGCCGGGCGCGAGCGGCGCGTCTATGCGCTGGTCGCGTCGTTGCCGTACTCGGGTGCGCAGACCGCGTTCTTCTCGTTCGATCTGACGATCGAGTCGTTTCTGGAGGGGCACGCGCGTGCGTTCGAGTGGCTGGAGGGCGTGCCGCGGGAGTGCGTGTACGACAACCTCCGTTCGGTCGTTGCGCGTCGTGACCGCGACCAGGTGGTCTGGAATCAGCGTTTCCTGCATCTGCGCGGCCACTACGCCTTCCACGCGACCGCCTGCACGCCGGCGACACCGCGGGAGAAGGGCTCGGTCGAGGCGGCGGTGCGCTACCTGAAGAGCGGCTTCTGGCCGGCCCGCCGCTTCGACGCGCTCGGCGAGCTCGACTCGCTGTACGCAGATTGGCGCGACGAGGTCTGCAACCGCCGTCGCCACGCCAGCGGCCGCTTCCTGGTCGAGCAGCGACTCGAAGAGGAGCGGCGCGCGCTGCGGCCACTGCCGCCGGAGCGCTTCGACTGGTCGGCCGCACGCGTCGTGCGCGTGCCGGCCGATGGGTACCTGCGCCAGGGCGGCTGCTTCTACCGCGCGCCCGGCTCGCTCGTGCAGCAACGAGTCGAGTTGCGCTCGACCCGGGACGAGGTCTGGATCCGCGCGCAGGGGATCACCGTCGCGATCTACCGCCGCTGCTACCAGCCCGGCACCTGGATCCCAGCGCCGGTGATGCGCCCGGAGCCGCCCGCGACGGCGCCGCCGGCCGCGTACGCCGCGCCAGCGGTCACGCCGCCCGAGCTGGCCGACTACGCGGAGCTGTGCGCATGACGAAGAGCAAACCGAAGGTCGGCGAGCGGCTGCCCTACCTGCTCGGCAAGCTGAAAACACCGCGGGTGCTGCAGCGACTCGAGCAGACCGCCGAGCGCGCCCGCGCCGAGCAGTGGCCCTACGAGCAGTTTCTCGAGACGCTGCTCGAGGCCGAGGTCTTCGCCCGTGACGCCTCCGGCGCCCGCATGCGCATCCGCCACGCCGGCTTTCCCGCCCTGAAAACGCTCGACGACTTCGACTGGACGGCGCAGCCGGCAGCGGAGAAGCCGCTCGTGCTCCACCTGGCGCAACTGGCCTGGATCGAGGAACGCGCCAACGTCTGCTTCTTCGGCCCACCCGGCACCGGCAAGACCCACCTGGCGATCGCGCTCGGCCTGCGAGCTTGCCAGCACGGCTACCGAGTCGCCTTCGCGACCGCACAGGAGTGGGTGTCGCGGCTCGAGGGTGCGCAGGACCGCAACCAGCTCGAGCACGAACTGCGCCGACTCGAGCGCTACCACCTCTTGGTCGTCGACGAGGTCGGCTACCTCCCCTTGGAACGTCAAGCCGCCAACCTCCTCTTCGCGCTCGTCTCGCGCCGCTACGAACGCGGCTCGATCGCCGTCACCAGTAACCGCGGCTTCGAACAGTGGGGCGAGATCCTCGGCGACGCGATCGTCGCCGCCGCCCTGATCGACCGGCTCGTCCACCACGCCACCATGATCACCCTCAAGGGCAAGAGCTACCGCCTCCGCGAACGCGGCAGCGGCGTCGCGCCCGCCGCCCACGCTCCGCCGCTACGCGACTCCGCCTGACCGGCGGCATACCACTTCAAAGCCGGACCGGTGGTGCACTTTTCGACGCCTGAAACTGGTGCACTTTTCGGTGCCGCTTGACAACTGAGGCGAGGTAGGATCGTCTCCCAGCCGGAAGCAAAGAACGAGTATCGGTTGTGCTCCATGCCTTCCCTACGCGTTCGTGAGCAGTGAAGGGAGGTGTGTTCATGCCAACCGGGACCGTCAAGTGGTTCAGCAGCGAGAAGGGCTACGGCTTCATCACGCCTGATGAGGGCGGCGAAGATCTGTTCGTGCACTTCTCGGCCATCGCTGGCAGCGGCTTCAAGACGCTGGACGAGGGCGCGAAGGTCTCGTTCGAGGTGACGCAGGGGCAGAAGGGGCCGCAGGCAACAGACGTTCAAATCGGCGGGCAGTAGCGAGCCGAAGCTCGCTCGGGTGCCAACGTGGGGATGCCCGCGCTGCGCCGTGTCGGCCGTCCAACAGGCGAAAGGGAACTGGCGGCCTGTCTGCCAGAGGCCGTAGCGTTCGGCTCGTGCAAGACCGTGGAGCAAGCACCGAGAGTCAACTGAGGCGGGGCGAGCTTGGCCGGCTGCTTGCCTCGGCCGAGGGCTACCTCGTCCTGGACGAGGAGGGGCGCCCCTGTGGGCGCCTCGATCACGTTCGCTACGAGCGTCACGCCGACTATCCCGACGAGATCGTCGTGCGCCGAGGGCTGTTCCGGCAGAGCCGCGTTCTTCCCTTCGAGGCGGTCGCGGCCGTCGACAGGAAGAACAAGACCGTGCTGCTGCGCATCAAGCCCTAGCTCTGCCGGCGTGTGCAATCCGGGACAGTGCGGCGAGGCAGCGTGGAGGACGGGCGCCGCTGCATCTACGCGGATTCGGACTTCTTCGGGGTCTTCTCGTCGGTCTTGCTCGCGCGCTTGTCCGGTGTCTTGGCGCTGTCGCTAGGAGAAGTTGTCGACTCGGGTTTCTGCTCGCCCCGGCCGTAGTCGGTCGAATAGAAGCCCGTGCCAGTGAAGGAGGTGGAGATCGGGTAGAAAACTCTGCTCACCGGTGCTGCACCGCAGACCTCGCAGGCGGTCGGAGGCGGGGCGCCCATCGCGTGGATGACCTCAAAGTCGTGGCCCTTCGGGCAGCGGTACCCGTAGGTCGGCATCCCCGAGAAGGCTATAGGGGGCCTCCAGGGCAAGGCGGCTCGCTCACATCCAGCCACGACTCGATGAGGGCTGATGCTGGCGGCGGGGGACGATAGGCTTGCTCTGAGCGAGGATAAGAGAAGGGAGGTCTGCGATGGCGCAGGCACAGGATGCGCCCCGAGCGCACGTTGGCGACTTGGTGATTGTCGAGGGCCACCGGATCGGCGAGGCTCGCCGGATCGGCGAGATCCTCGAGGTGCTCGGCGAGGCAGGGCACGAGCACTACCGCGTCCGCTGGGACGACGGACATGAGAGCGTCTTCTATCCCTCCAGCGACTCGACTATCCAGAAGGCTGAGCGGGGGAAGAAGAAGACATAGTCGGACGTATCGCCGGCGCGTCGCCAGCCGCTCCGCCGGCTGAACGACAGGATCTCGAGCTCTCCGCTGCGGCGACACTGCCGGTAGCGGATGTGGTGAGCAAGCTCGGCTCGTCCGACGCGGGTCTTTCAAGCGGCGAGGCAAACAGGCGCCTGAGGATCTACCGGCTGAGCGTTCTGGCCGCGCACGGAGCCAGTGCTTGGTCGGTCCTCGCCCGTCAGTTGCACAGCTACCTGCTCTTGTTGCTGCTCGTCGCGGCCGTCGTCTCGGCCGTGGTCGGCGACCTGACGGAGGCGTTGATCATCGGCGGATCATGGTGATGAGTGTCGGTCTGAGTTTCTTCCGGCCAAGCGAGACGACAATGGCAATCGACCTACGAAGTAGTGACACCCTCTGATCTTGCCCCGGTATCGTCGGCCTAAGCCGCGAGCGCTTTTGCCCGCTGAATCGAGCCACGGCGGAGATGGCCCCTCGCCCCAGCCCGACGATGAGCAAATCCACGACGCTGCCCGCGCCGAAGCGACGCGGCACATCCAAGAGCATTCCGTCGGTGAGGCGGCGCGGATCGGGCGGCTCTCGCGCATCCGCGAGTTCGTGCTCGGCGCCCAAGACGGTCTGCTCGTCCCGCTCGGTGTCGTCACCGGCATGGCAGCCGCGCATCCCGCCCGCTCGCTGATCATCGTCGCCGGCCTTGCTGAGGCGGTCGCGGGGGCGATCTCGATGGGCGGCGGCTCCTACCTCGCCAGCCAAGCCGAAGAGCAACTGTACGCCTCCGAGATCGCCTCGGAAGGAAAGGAGATCGACGAGTTCCCCGACCGCGAAACAGACGAACTCGCCATCGTCCTCGAGCGCGAAGGCCTCTCCCGTCAGCAAGCAGAGACGGTCGCACTCGGACTCGCCTCGAACCCCAATGTGTTCCTCCGCACCAAAGTGCAAAACCCGCCTCTCCCTGCTCCGCTCAGGCGTCCAGGTAGTGATAGTCGGCTCCGTAAGCGCCGGCGTCGGATACGCAATCGGGCACCTGGTCACCACCCTCGCCGGCTAGGGAACCCACCCGCTCGACCCGCGCGATCCTAGCCTCGCTACCTCGCTTGGTCGGCCCTAGGTGATCGTCTGAACCGGTACCTCGAAGAACTCAACGGAGGTGCGGCGTTCACTCGCGCCCGGGTTCATGGCGTTCAGCGCCTCGTCCCCTCGGCGCATAGCTTCCTCGCTATCGAAGAGCGTCACGCCGAGGCCCTTACCCGTCTCACGGTTGACCAGCATCAGCATCTTCGCGCCTTCGAGCCCAGCCGGGGTCTTCCCGGACTCGACCTCGCCGCGAACCATTTTGATCGCATCATCGATATTCGCAGGATCACTCTCGAAGGTCGCTACCCGTGCGTACATATCGACTCCTTTACGTCGTGGACGCGCGGACCATAAGCGAGCTGGAGTGTCTCCGGGTCAGATGGGGTCACCCTGACCCCATCGGTTTTCCTAACTCGCCCCCTTCGGCTTCCGACCTCGCCGGGCCTGCTTCGCCCCCTTCGCCGCCAGGTCGCTTACCTCGTCAGCGTTGACGTCGAGTACGACCTGACCCTTGCGAGCATCGGAGTATCTGATGGTGACAGTCGCTGCGTCCTTCTCATCAATCGTCTTTCCGGTCAAGTCGCTGACAAAAATTGTCTTGCGCGCCACTTGAACTCTCCTCTCGCTGGGGGCTTGAGTATCGAGTCTAGATAATCGCTATTGGGGCCGAAGAGTCACTGTTTGAACTCGACGCCGTGGATGGTGCAAATGGAGTCACAGAAAGATGCAGTTCCGTGACTTAAAGCGGAAACGGAGCGAAAAACTGCTCTCGGTAGCTCGGCGGAGATCTCCTCCCAAGTCACCGCCTCTGCACACTTCTCGACGGTGGCGACCCGGCCGTGCTCGGACGCATGACAGATCGCATCTCGGATGGCGGGCCGCCTGCCATTCAGGACGGCGACGGGCTTGCGGTGGACAAGGACCATTCGTCGGTTGGGGTCGGCGAGCCAATCGATGATCCTTGTGTTGATCGCCTTGTCGCGGAATCTGTAGCCGATCACGACGAGGGTCGACGAGTCGCGCAATGCTTGGTGCGCGCCGACGTGCAGCTCGAAGAAGACGGGAGACTGGTAGGCGACAATCTTGTTGAACGTGCCGGCGAGGAACTGCTCCCGCGCCAGCCCTGCCTCCCCATGCTTGAGCGAGCTCGCTTTCAGACCTTTGCCGCTCCCTCTGCTGCCCCGATTGCGAAGGCCGCCAGGTCGCGAAAACGCCCGCCGTTCAACTCCCGACGCAGTGTGCGCTCGCGGCTGCTGGGCAGGGTGTGCCCAACACGTTGAAGGCGCCTTGGTGCACTCC
>JBKPSO010000172.1:0-15716 GCA_046735055.1 Actinomycetota bacterium | reverse complement strand
CGGCGATCCGCGACCAGTACACGGTCGTCCGCGCGATGCCCGCGTGCGCCGCCTGCGCGACGTCGAAGACGTTCTGGCGGTCGTCGCGCCAACGAAGGCTCGGGTCGTCCTGGAACCCGACCAGCATCCGCGGCTCCGCGGAAGCGGTCAACGGGAAGAGAACGGCTGCAAGCGCGCAGGCAAACGTGAGGCAGATCAGGCGGAATCGCATCAGCTGAGGCTCCTTGGGCGTCGGGTACGGCTCGGGGAAGAGTACCGGCCTCGTTCCCACGGCCGGTCAGTCCTTACACACGCTTTACGAGGGTGGCCTGCGCAGGCGCTTGACCTCTGCACGCCGCCGCTTCTGCTCGAGCCGGCGTTCCCGCGAGGCCGCCGTCGGCGCCGTCGGGCGGCGCTTTCGCTCGACCTTCAGCGCGTCGCGGAGGGCTTCGACGAGCCGTTCGACCGCCAGCTCGCGGTTTCGCCACTGGCTCCGCTCGTCCTGTGCGACCGCGCGCAGAACCGGTCCCGCACGGCCGACGACACGCCGTTTCTGGGCGGCGCTGAGCGCGTTCGACCCCTCGACGTCGAGCAGCGCCTCGACCCGCGTCTCGGAGCGCTGCGCGTGCTGTCCACCAGGCCCGCTGGAGCGCGAGAACCGCAGCTCGATCTCGTCGGCGGGGAGGTTCACCGAGCGGGTGACGCGAATAGACTCGGCGGGCATGGCGGCCATTCTGCTCGACCTCGACGGCGTGCTGCACCTCTCCGGCGAGCCCATCCCGGGCGCCGCCGACGCGGTGGCGGAGCTCCGCCGCCGGGGTCACCGGCTGCGGTTTGTGACGAACAACACCACGCGCCCGCGCGCGACCCTGGCGGAGCAGCTGCGCAGTCACGGGATCGAGCTCGACGACTCGGAGCTGCAGACGACTGCGGCGGCGGCGGCACGTGCGCTGGCGGGGAAGCGCGTCCTGGCGCTCGTGATGGCTGCCCTCGTCGAGGACCTGGATGGGATCGAGCTCGTCGGCGAGGGCGCGGAGGCCGTCCTCCTCGGCGGCGCCGACGAGACCGAGGAGACCGGCCGCGTCTTCAGCTACATGAACCTCGCCCGGGCCTTCGCCGAGCTCGAGCTCGGCGCGGAGCTCTACTGCCTGCACAAGAACCGCTGGTGGCAGACCTCCCGCGGGCCGTTGCTCGATTCCGGCGCGTTCGTGGCGGGCCTCGAGTACGCGGCCGGGGTGGAGGCCAACGTGCTCGGCAAGCCGAGCCCGGCGTACTTCGAGGCGGCGCTCGCGGCGCTCGATGCCGAGCCGGAGCTGACGTGGATGGTCGGGGACGACCTCGAATCGGACATCGCCGGCGCCCAGCGCTTCGGCCTGAAGACGGTGCTCCTCCGCACCGGGAAGTTCAGGCCCGACGTGCTCGAGCAGTCGACCGTCGTCCCCGACGCCGTGCTCAGCTCGATCGGGTTCCTGCCGGCCTGGCTGGACAGAGCATCGGCCCAATGACCGTCGGTGTCGACCTGATCGAGATCGAGCGGGTGCGGCGCGCGCTCGAGCGCTACCCCTCCTTCCGCGAGCGGTGCTTCACGGAGGTGGAGCGCCGCTACTGCGACTCCCGTCCGAACCCGGCGCAGCACTATGCGGCGCGGTTCGCCGGCAAGGAGGCCGTCGGCAAGGCGATCGGCTTCGGCGTCGCGCGGGCGTTCGCGTGGCGGGACGTCGAGATCGCCGGGCGGCCGAAGCCTGCCGTCCGGCTCTCCGGCCGCGCCCGTGAATGGGCCGAGCGTGTCGGTGCGGGCAGGCTCGATCTGTCGATGACGCACTCGCGCGGGCTGGCGGCCGCGGTCTGCGTCGCGGAGTAGATGTTCGACGCGCTCTATACCGCAGCGGAGATGAAGGCAGCCGAGGCGGGCCACGACGTCCCGACGCTGATGGAGCGCGCCGGCCGTGCGGTCGCCGAAGAGGGGCTGCGCCGCTTTCCCGACGCCCGCTCGTTCGGCGCCGTCTGCGGCGCCGGCGCGAACGGCGGCGACGGGCGGATCGCGCTCGAGGTCCTGCGCGCGGCGGGGCGGGAGGCGCAGGAGGGGACGGACGGCGACGTCCTGATCGACGCGCTCTTCGGTACCGGGTTCCGGGGAGAGCCGCGGCCGGAGGCCGCAGCGCTGATCGCGGCGCTGAACGCCGCAGGCCAGCCGATCGTCGCCGTCGACCTGCCCTCCGGGGTGAACGCCGACAACGGCGAGGTCGCCGGTGCGGCGGTGCGCGCAGACGTGACCGTGACGATGCACGGCCGCAAGGTCGGCCTCGAGATCGCGCCGGGGCGGTTCCACGCGGGCGAGGTCGTCGTCGCCGACATCGGTCTCGAACCCCGCGAGACCGAGCACCGGCTCGCCACCCGGAAGATCCTCGACCTCGTTCCGCGGAAGGGCGTGCGGGACAACAAGTACTCGGCCGGCGCTGTGCTCGTCGTCGGCGGCGCCCCCGGCATGACCGGCGCCGTCTCACTCGCCGCCACGGCCGCCTTCCGCGCCGACGCGGGCTACGTGACCGTCTGTGTGCCGCAGGAGTCGCTGCCGGTCGTCGAGGGCCGGCTCGTCGAGGCCGTAAAGCGGCCGCTGGACGAGGTGTTCGACGCCGTCCCGCGACACCGATCGCTCGCGCTCGGGCCGGGGCTCGGCCGCGAGCAGGCGCGGCTCGACCTCGTCCGGCGGCTGCTCGAGGAGACGGACCTGCCGACGGTCGTCGACGCCGACGGCCTCTTCGGCCTCGAGCCGTTCAGGCGGTCCGCGCCGACCGTGCTGACGCCGCACGCCGGAGAGCTCGCCCGCCTGCTGGGCAGCGCGTCGGCGTGGGTCGATGCACACCGGCTCGAGGCCGTCGGCGGCGCCGCGGAGCGGTTCGGCTGCGTCTGCCTGCTGAAGGGCGCGGACACGATCGTCGCCGCTCCCGGCCAGGGCGTTCTCGTCTGCCGTCTCGAGCACCCGACGCTGGCGACCGCCGGCACGGGGGACGTGCTCACCGGCGTGATCGCGGCCTTCCTCGCGAAGGGGCTCGAAGCACGGCTCGCCGCTGCCGCCGCTGCGATCGCCTGCGACGGCGCAGCGGGGCTCGGGCCGGACCGAGGGCTCGTCGCCTCCGACGTCGTCTCGCTCCTCCCGCGCGCGCTGGGAGAGAATCCCGGCGATGGCGCGCTCTGAGCTGACGATCGACCTCGGCGCGATCCGCCGCAACACGATGACGGTGCTTGCCGCGCTCGGCGGCGCCGAGCTCTGGGCCGTCGTGAAGGCGAACGGGTACGGGCACGGTGCCGTCGACGTGGCCGAGGCCGCCCTCGGCGCCGGGGCCACCGGCCTGTGCACGGCGACGGTTGCGGAGGCGCTCGCCCTGAGAGCGGAGTTCGCGGCCACGCGCATCCTGGTGATGGGGCCGGCCGCAAACGGCGAGATCGCCCAGGCGCGCGAGGCGCGCCTCGAGCTGGCCGTCTTCGACGATACGTCGCTCCCGGAGGGCATCCCGCTGCACCTGAAGCTCGACACGGGCATGGGCCGGTACGGCTTTGCCGAGCTTCCTCCGCCGCCGACCCAGGTCGTCGCGTTCATGTCGCACCTGGCCACCTCCGACTCCGACCCTGCGTTTGCGGAGCAGCAGATCGAGCGCTTCCGCGAGGCTACGGCTCCCTACCCCGGCTTTCTCCGCCACGTTGCGAACAGCGCCGCCGCGCTGCGGATCCCGTCCGCGCGCTTCGACGCGACGCGGTGCGGGATCGCCCTGCTCGGGCTCTCGCCGTTCGGCGGCGACCCGGCCGACGACGGCCTCGAGCCCGCACTCTCCTGGCGCAGCGAGCTTGCGCAGGTGAGGCGCCTGGAGCGCGGGCAGAGCACCGGCTACGGCCGTACCTTCGTCGCGGAGCAGCCGACCTGGATCGGCATCGTTCCGGTCGGCTACGCAGACGGCTTCCGCCGCGACCTGACCGGCACCTTCCTGCGCGTGGGCGGAGAGCTGCAGAAGGTGGTCGGGACGATCTCGATGGACTCCTTCGCGGTCGAGCTTCCGGGCGAGCTGCCGGTCGGGACGCCGGTGACGCTGCTGGGTGACGGCGTGCCGGCCGAGGCCCACGCGCGCGTCGCTGGGACGATCACGTACGAGCTCGTCTGCGGAATCGACTCGAGCCCGGAGCGAGCCCGGAGAACGGTCGTCGATGCGTAAGACGGCGGAGGAGGTTCTCGCCGGCAAGGAGGCGTGGATGGTCGGCGGCGCCCTGCGGGACGAGCTGCTCGGACGGCCGGTGGTCGATCTCGACATCGCCTGTCGCGAGCCCGAGCGCGCGGCGAGAGTCTACGCGAGGCGCGGCGGCGGCGCCGTCTTTCCGCTCTCGGCTCAGCACGGCGGCTGGCGGGTCGCGCTCGACGACGGCCGTACGGTCGACTTCACGCCGCTCCAGGGCGGCTCGATCGAGGCCGACCTCGGCACGCGCGACTTCGCGATCAACGCGATCGCCGTCCCGCTCGGGGGCGGCGATCCAATCGACCCTTACGACGGGCGCGGCGATCTCGAGCGCGGCGTCGTCCGCGCGATCTCACCGCGAGTCTTCGACGACGACCCGCTCCGGCTCCTCCGCGCCGTCCGGATCGAGGACGAGCTCGGCTTCCGACTCGATCCCGAGACGGAGACCCTCGTGAATGCCCACGCGGAGCTCGCATCGCGGGCCGCCGGCGAGCGGATCCTCGACGAGCTGCGGCGGCTCTCTGCGGACGGTTTCGAGCGACTCGCGGAGCTCGGCCTGCTAGAGCCGCTCGGCGGGACCCTCTCGCCGCGACTGCGCGCGTTCGACTCGCCGTGGTTCCGGCTCGCGGTCACCTTTCGCAGGGGGCTCCGGCGGCTGCCGATCTCGAACGATCTCCGCCGGTTCACCGATACGCTGCTGCGGGCGGAGGCCCCGGCAGACGGCTCGCCGCGGGCGATCCACCGTTTCCGCCGGCAGACCGAGCCGTGGGCGCTCGAGGCGCTCGCTTTCCTCGGCGCCGACGAGCACGGCGACGCGGTCCGCGCGGCTCGGGAATCGCAGCCGGCCAAGCCGCTCCTGCGCGGTGACGAGCTGGGCGTGCCGCCGGGGCCGGAGGTCGGCCGGTTGCTCGAGCTCGTCGCCGAGGAGCGCGCTGCGGGCACCATCTCTACGAGAGAGGAGGCGCTGGAGCTTGTCCGCAAATCGCTGGGCTGACACCGCGGTGCAGATGGCCGAGTTCGAGGAGAGTCGCCGCGCCGAGCTGACCGAGCGCGTCCGCCGCTTCGTCCAGCCCTCCGGCGAGGAACGCGCGCTCGACGCGGGCACCGGGACGGGCGCACTCGCGTTCGCGCTCGCCCCGAACGTGGCCGAGGTCCTGGCCCTCGACCGCGAGCCGGCGCTGCTCGAAGAGGCCCGCCGCCGTGCGGGTGCCTTCCCGAACGTCACCATCGCCGAGGGCGACATCACCCGCCTCGACCTCGCGAGCGGGACATTCGACCTGGCAGGCTGCGCCCGTACGCTTCACCACGTCCGGCGGCCAGAGCTCGCCCTCTCGGAGCTCGCCCGGGTAACGCGGTTCGGCGGGCACGTGCTCGTGATCGACCAGATCGCGCCGATGGATCCTCTGCTCGGCGTCGCGCTCGACCGGTTCGAGCGGGCGCGTGACCCGACGCATACACGACTGCTCCCGGATGTCGACGTACGCTCCTTCCTCGAGGCGAACAGCCTCGTCGTCGTCCGGACGGAATTTCACGAGGAGCGGCACGACCTCGATCGCTACCTCGATCTTGCGGCCTGCGAGGGCGAGGCGCGCGAGCGCGCGGTCGCGCTGGCCCCGGACGACTACGCCGGGCTCGTCGGCTGGTATCTCGCAGCCAAGCCGAGACCCCGTGCGTAAGCTTCGCCGCCGTGGAGCGCGCCCACCTGACGAAGCAGCTCGCCGACCTCGCGGTCTCTCTCGGCGCCAACGTCCAGCCCGGACAGATCGTCACCGTCGGCGCCGACCACGGGCAGTACGAGCTCGCGCGGACGATCGCCGAGAGCGCCTACGAGCACGAGGCGAAGTTCGTCGATGTCCAGTACTTCGATCCCTACGTCAAGCGTGCCCGGATCGCTCACGCCGCCGACGACACGCTCGAGTTCGTCCCGTCCTGGTTCTCGTACCGGGTGCTCGCGATCGGCGAGCAGCGGGCGGCGCGGATCTCGCTCGCCGGGCCGACGACGACGGGCCTGCTCGACGATCTCGACCCGGACCGTGCCGGCCGCGACCAGCTTCCCTTCACGAAGGAGATCCTGACCGTGATCGGCGAGCGAACGACGAACTGGACGGTCGTCCCGTGCCCGACCGACCCGTGGGCCAGGCTCGTGTTCCCCGACCTCCCGCCGGACGAGGCGCTCGACCGGCTCTGGGAGCAGGTCGAGCACGTCTGCCGGCTCGACGAGGCCGATCCGGTCGCGGCCTGGAACGAGCGGGCCGGCACGCTGACTGCGGCGGCGGGGCGGCTGAACGCTCGCCGCTTCGACTCGCTGCACTTCGAGGGGCCGGGGACGGATCTGACGATCGGCCTGCTTCCCACTTCGAGCTTCCACGCGGCCCGCGAGGAGACGGTCGACGGGATCGTCCACCTCGTCAACCTGCCGACCGAAGAGGTCTACGCGACGCCCGACCCGCAGCGTGTGGAGGGCCGGGTGCTGTCGACGAAGCCGCTCGTGCTCGGGGACGGGACGATCATCCGTGGGCTGGAGGTCCGCTTCGAGGGCGGCCGCGCGGTCCGGATCGACGCGGAGCAGGGCGCCGGCGTCATGCGCGGGCGGACCGCCTTCGACGAGGGTGCCGCGCGGCTCGGCGAGGTCGCGCTCGTCGACCGCGAGGGGCGCATCGGCAAGCTCGGCACCGTCTTCTACGACACGCTGCTCGACGAGAACGCCGCGAGCCACATCGCGCTCGGCGACGGGTCGGACGAGGGCCTCTCCGACGAGGACCGTCAACGCCGCAACCGCAGCTCGATCCACATCGACTTCATGATCGGCGGCAACGAGGTCACGGTCACCGGGATCGGCAAGGACGGGGGCCGGACGCCGGTGCTCATCGACGGCGCCTGGCAGGTCTAGGAGGATCAGACCGCCCCGCGCTTGCCGTACCGTCCGCGCGCGAGCACCCGGCCGACGAGCGAGGGAACCAGCACCTGGAGCCAGGCGACCGGTCGGAAGAACCACGGCACGAAGCTCTCGCGGCGGTCGTGCTCGACGGCGCCCAGGATCGACCGGGCGATCCGCTCGGGCCCGATCACCGTCCACTGGAGCTGCTTCGGGATCACGCCGCGCTGCGGGAAGCCCTCCGTCTCGGCGAAGCCGGGGAGCACCGTGTGGACGCGGACGCCGCGCCCGCGCAGCTGCGCGGCGGTCGCGCGCGAGAAGGCGAGTTGCGCGTGCTTCGACGCCGCGTACGGCCCGGACGGCGGCATCGTCACCGTCCCGGCGACCGAGACGACGTTGACGACGTCCGACGGCGCGGCCGCTTCCAGCGCCGGCAGGAACGCGCGCAGGCACCAGACGCTGCCGAGGTAGTTGATCCGGATCACGCTCTCGATCCGCTCTGCGTCGCCGGCAATGAAGTCCGCCCGCGCCGGGATGCCCGCGTTGTTGACCAGCAGCTTGATCCGCGGATGCCGCTCCGTCACGCGCGCGGCCAGGGCGTCGACAGCAGTGCGGTCGGCGACGTCGCAGACCTCGGCCTCGGCTCCGATCTCCTCCGCGAGCGCGCCCAGGCGCTCCTCGCCGCGGGCGACGAGCACGCAGCGCCAGCCGTCGCGAGTGAGGTCGCGCGCCAGCACGGCGCCGATCCCGCTCGAGCCGCCCGTGATCACGGCCACGCGCGCGTCCATGACTACGCCTTCTCACAGGCTTTGACGGCGCGCACGGCGGCGGCCCGCTTGCCGGCGGCGTCCGTGACCACCGCACGCAGCCGGTGCGGCCCGCGCTCGAGCCCGGCGGTCCGCCAGTCGGTCGAGTAGAGGCCCGCGGCGGCCGTCCGGTCGGTTGCGATCGGCTTCCCGTCGACGCTGAACTGCACCGAGCGAGTCTTTCGCGGCGAGCCGGCGACGACCAGCAGGCGCGTCCGGGCGGTGAGGCACGCGTTGCGTTCCGGCGCGAGCCACTGCACGGTCGGCCGCTGGACGACCTTCAGTCTCAGGGAGAGGAATGCCGTGTTCGGGAGGATGGTCTCGATGGCGCCCGCCTGGTCGACGTTCTTGTCCTCCTGGAAATCGCCGGCGGCGAAGACGGCGGGGAGCTCGCCGGCCTTCAGCGGCGGCACCGACGCGGGCAGCGGGAAGATCGCGAACCCGGAGCCGGGATCGTAGGCGGCCGCGCCGACGAGGACGCGGCCGTAGGCGATCACGAGCGAGAGCGGGTCGACGCCCGCCTGGAGGTCGAGCGTACGCGCGATGATCGTGGGCCGACCGGCCGCCACCGTCGTCGTCACCATCGCCGCCAGCGGCGGGTTGACGTCGTTGATCCACGAGTGCAGGAGGTATTGGCCGGCGAACGAGCGGGCGTTGAACTCGCCGTGCCCCGAGTCGACAGCGACGTAGTACTGGCCTTGAAGCGGGAACTGGAGGCCCGCGGCCTGCACGTCGGCGCGGTAGTGGTAGAGGTAGGAGTTCACGTTCACGGGCGTCCCCGGATAGCCCGTGATGTCGTTCTCGTCGCGCGAGCCGAGGAAGAATGGGTCGATCAGCGAGTTGGCGGACTGGCCGACGACGGCCACGCCGATGTTGACGGCCGGCTGGGTGAGGTCGGTGACGTAGAGCTTCTCCGCGCCGTCCTCGTCGACCGGCGGCCCGTTGTAGCTCGCCGCCGGCCCGAACGGCGCGGTCGGCCAGCGGTAGACGCTCGCCTTGCTCGCGCCCGCGCGCGTGTCGCCGACCTGGAAGCTCTGGAGCTTCACCGCCGCGACGGACTCGAGCGCCGGCCGCTCGACCGTGAACTCGTACGGGATCCGCCGCGTGGCCGCGCCCTTGCGCAGGGCGATGAATCCGTAGTTGTCTCCTGCCTCGGCCGAGCCCGAAGCACGAGCGACCGCGGTCAGCAGGGTATCGCCGCCCGGCGCAAGCGTGACCTGCGCCGGCAGCTCGAGCATGGCGCCTGCCGTCGCGGACTGGGCCTGCAGCTCGACCTGCCACGTGCCATAGCCGGCGCCCGCGTCCGAGATCGTCGCGAGCAGCGGCCGCGAGGCAGGGCCGTGGTTGACGTTCAGGTAGTGGAACGAGAGCGACTGCGGCTCGCTGAAGACGAGCGGGTCGTCGGCCCGGCCCACGTCGATCAGCCCGGCGCCCTCGAGGAGCACGGACGCCTCCGTCGTCTGCGCCGTGTCGCCCCAGGCGGGGCCGGCGGTCGACATCAGCGCGGACTTGACCTGCGCCGCGCTCCAGGTTGGATGCCGCTCGACGAGCAGCGCAGCCGCACCGGACACGTGCGGCGCGGCCATGCTAGTCCCGTCGAAGACCGCGAACGGCTCGCCGACCGTCTCCTTCAACGTCGCGGAGAGGATGCTCCCGCCGGGCGCTGCCACGTCGGGCTTCAGGTCGTGTCCGAACGGTGTCAGGCCCGCGGACGAGAAGGCCATCGGCGTGCCGCCCCGGCCGGTCTGGATCTCCAGCGGCTCGCGCCCGGCGCGGATCGTTGCCCTGCCGGCCGTCGAGGCCGCCGCCCCGCGAAGGCGGGCGCCGTCGAGGTCGGCGATCATCACCGCCGGGAGCGCCAGTGAGGCTGCGTTGCCCGGCCACTCGGCTTCCCCCGGCCGGTTGTCGACGAAGACGACCCCTTCCGCGCCGACCGCTTTCGCACGCCCGACCTTCGAGGCGAACGTGCAGAAGCCGCGCGAGACGAGCGCGATCGAGCCTGTGAGCGAGCCGGCGGGCAGCGTGCTCGCGGGCGCCTCGACGTTGCCCGACGGCCCGCAAAGGAGGCGGTCGACGGGCTTGCCGTCGGTGCCGACGATCGTCCCGATGTCGACGAGCTTCTGGTCGATCGTCGCCCAAGCCGGGGGCATCTCGTTCGGGCCGGGGTTGAACGGGATGCGGGCGAGCCCGGCCGGGGCCGAGACCGTGAGCGCGGGCGAGAAGACGTGCGCGTTCGAGACCGCGGCGACGCTGATCGCGTCGGGCGCCGTTCCGGGAGCGTTGACGCTGCCGAGACCGAACTCGTCGCGGTCGTTCCCGGCCGAGATCACCGGCACGACGCCCGCGGCGGCGACGTTGCGCACCGCCTCGACGAGCGCGTCGTTCGCCGGATCGAGCATCGGTCCGCCGCCCGAGAAGTTGATCACGTCCATACCGTCCGCGACCGCGTCCTCGAACGCGGCGACGATCTGCGGCGTGAAGGCACTGTTCCCGACCGGGGTCGGCGCGTTGAACACCCGATAGCTGCCGAGCCAGGCTCGAGGCGCGACGCCGGAGAGCCCCTTGACCTCTGGATGGTCGGAGCCCGCCGGCGCCGTCGTACCCGAGTCGCCGGCGGCGATGCCGGCGACGTGCGTGCCGTGGAACGAGGCCTTGCGGTCGAGCGCGAGCGTCCCCGGCTTGCCCGATCCGGGGCCGGGGTAGGAACGCGCGACGATCACCTTCGGCGTCGTGAACTTCGTCTGGCCGCGGGGGAAGCCCGCCGGGTAGGACAAGCCCGTCGGGTCGAGGAACATGCTCGTCTGGTCGATCCCGTCGTCGACGACGCCGATCTTGACACCCTCTCCGCGCGCGCCGGTCGTATTCGAGAACGCCGGGACGCCGATCAGCGACGGGCTGTCGTCGAGGCTGAGCGTGAAGCGCGCGCTCGGGTAGACCTTGTGCACGAAGCCGAGCCTGGAGAGCTTCGGCAGCTGCCCGACCGGGATCCGGACGGTGAGAGCGTCGAGGACGACGCGGAGCCTCCGGCCGACGTCTGACTCTGGAACCGCTTTTTCGAGCTCGGCGACCGCACGTGCCTGGAGGTGCGCGAGCGTCGCGAGGTACTCGCGCGAGCCGGCGGAGCGAACGTCGAGCCGCCGGGAGCCTGCGCTCGCCGAGAGCCTCCTGCCGAAAGACGCCGCGAGCGGAGGCGCGTCGAGGGTGACGAGGACCGTCACCCGACCGCGTACGTGTCCTTTCGGGATCGAGATCGTGCCTGCGCGCACCCGCGGAATCTGCAGGTCGCCGAAGCTGCGCCGAACGGGATGGAGCGCGGCGGAGGCGACCGCGGTCGGAAGGAGCGCCGCCGCGAGCGCAACGAGAACGAGGGGGCGACGCAAGGGAGCCAGGGTATCCGAAGGGGGTTAGACTCGCCTGCCGTGTCCCAGGATCGATTCAGGGCCAAGCGCGCGCTCGTTCTCGGCGTCGCGAACAAGCGGTCGATCGCGTGGGGGATCGCCCGTCGGCTCGCCGAGGGCGGCGCCCGGCTCGCGTTCACCTACCAGGGCGAGCGCATCGAGCCGGGCGTCCGCGAGCTCGCCGAGACCGTCCAGAGCCCGCTCGTCACCGCCTGCGACGTGCGTTCGGACGACGACGTCGCGCGCGTCTTCACGGAGGTCGGCGACACCTTCGACGGTGGCCTCGACATTCTCGTCCACTCGGTCGCCTACGCGGCCGCCGAGGACCTGGAGGGGCGTTTCACCGACACGCCGCGCGACCGGTTCTGGCTGGCGCTCGACGTCAGCGCGTACTCGCTCGTCAGCTGCGCCCGCGCCGCGGAGCCGCTGATGGAGGCGGCGGGCGGCGGCGCGATCCTGACGATGACCTACCTCGGCGGCGTACGGGCGGTCCCGCACTACAACGTCATGGGCGTGGCGAAGGCGGCGCTCGACGCGTCCGTGCGCTACCTCGCCTGGGACCTCGGCCGGAAGAACATCCGCGTGAACGCGATCTCGGCCGGGCCCGTGCGCACGCTCGCCGCGCGCTCGATCGCGGGCTTCCCGACGATGGAGGCGATCGTCGAGGAGCGCGCGCCTCTGCACCGGCACGTGAACGCCGACGACGTCGGCGCTGCGGCCGCCTATCTGCTCTCGGACGAGGCGAAGAACGTCACGGCGACGACGCTCTACGTCGACTCCGGGTACCACTCGATGGGCATGTAGGGACCGCCCGACGGAGGCCAGCGTGACCCGTCGAAGTGGCTTGTTCAAGCGGTTCTTGACGCCCCCAGAGCCGCTTCGGTTGCACATTCTTCCTGCGTGGTTGATTCCGCCCCTCACGCCGGCTGCGTGCCCTGCGCCAGGGAAGACGCGGCCTTGACGTGCGCGTGTTGTCATGGTGACGGCACGGCCACGGCTTGACGGCACCGTCGAAGTCGCCGGTCCGTGCGCTGGCGAGACCTGCCGCTAAGAGGTGGATGGGCAGCTCGCCAAGCGCGCCGGCGTGGGGGGTCAGCTCGAGCTGTCGCGCCAGGATCGTACGCGTGCCCGCGTCGTCCCACATCTCATCGCTGGGGCCAGTCGCCGCCCAGCCCAGCGGAGGATGTCCTCAAGGAATTTCGAGGAGCGCGTTGACCGCTCGCCGGAGCGCGATGAACTCCGCTCCGCTACCGCGCGGGCCTGCCGCTAGGCGTGGGACCGCCCGGGGGAGGCGGACCAGGGCGCGTGCCCTGCGTCCACCCGCGTCGCCTCCGCCTCGACGCCCCCAAGCCTCTAACGGAGTCGAACCGTCGACCACCTTCTTACCATGAACGTGAGGGAGGGATTCTGTGTAGTCGTGCCGGTTGGCGCCTCGCACGTTTCCGGGCGTGTCCGCGCCTTGCGTCTCCGTGCGACCTTGGTGCGACGCGCGGCGGCTGCGCGCCGCGGTGGCAGCTCTACCGCGATGGTGGCAGCGGCGCCGCGGGACGTGGCAGCGGTGTGGCAGCGACGCGCGACACAGTGCGTCGGCAGAGATGTTCGAGCGAAGGGAGGAGCATGGCTGAGGTCGAAAACGTGGTGGTCGTCGGATTCACGGAGCCGAGCAACGCCTACCAGGCGCTGAGCGTGCTGAAGGAGTGCAGCGCCGAGGGTCGCATCGGGCTGGAGTCCGCGGCCATCGTCGAACGCACGCAGGAGGGCGAGCTGCGGATCCCCGAGAGCGTCGACAACGACGAGCTCGTCGGCATGGCGAGCGGCTCGCTGATCGGGATGCTTATCGGCGTCCTGGGCGGGCCACTCGGCGTTCTTGTCGGCTGGGGCGCCGGCGCGATGATGGGCGGCGCGTTCGACGTCGATCGCGCCGTGACGTCGGATGAGGCCTTGACGGTTCTTGGCAGGGCGATTCCGCCCGGAACGACGGCTGTGATTGCGAGCGTGGAGGAGCCGGCGGTCGAGGTGATCGATGCCGAGATGACCAAGCTGGGGGGCGAGGTGACCCGCCGCCCGGTTGCCGAGGTGATTGGCGAGCTCGAGGCAGCGGAGGAGGCCGCTGACGCCGCCGCGCGCGAAGCGCGGCGAGAGCTGCGCGAGAAGCGCAAGGTCGAGGTCCACGCCAATGTCGACGAGCGCGTTGGAAAGCTAAAGGAGAAACTCCACGTCTCCTGACGCGTACTGTCTGCCGCTAGCCGAAACCCGCCGACCGGCGGGTTTCGGCGTTCATTGGCCCGGCTTCGACGCGAGCCGTCCCGACGGTGACAGGCCCGGGTGGCGGCGGGCGATCCTGACCCGGAGCGCGCGCGGCCCAATGACGAACGTAAGGGGCGCCGCGAGCTCCACCGCCTCGCCGTCTTTTCCGGCGTGCACCGGCGCGGGGGCGCTCACCTCGAGACGCGTCGCGGTCCACGTTCGCCCCGGGCCTTGGCCGGCGTGCGGCCTGTCGAGGACGACGATCCCGAGCTTGCCGCTGTCGAGCGTCGGCCGGGTACCGGCCGCACGCGCCGGATCGAGCGAGTAGGGGTTGTTCGACACGAGCACGACGGCGGGGTTGCGATGCGCGCGGCCGTGGTCGTCCACGAGCTGGAGGTCGACTGCGGCCGCACTCGGCCCGAGCACGTCCGCTGCCGTTTCCAGCAGCGTGCGGGCCTTGGCGTCGCGGTAGGTCGGCTGCCGAACCGCGTCGCCGTAGATCCCGAGCGACACGTTGTTGAGAAAGAGGCGGCCGTTTACCTCCGCCGCGTCGATCCGGCGCTCGACGCCGTCGGTGAACGCGTCAAGCGAGCCGACCAGATCGTTGCGATCGACGCCGAGGTCGAGTGCGAAGTGGTTGCGGGTGCCGGCGGGAACGCAGACGAAAGGAAGTCCGTGCGCGAGTGCGGCTGCCGCGACGACGGCCAGCGAGCCGTCGCCGCCGGCGACGCCGAGCGCGTCCGCGCCGCGCGCAACGGCCTCATCGGCGATCGTCGCAAGCGTCTGGTCCGGCCGCATGACGATCACCTCGATTCCGCGGTCGCGCGCCCGCTCGGCGAGCCCGGCGCGCTCCGCCTTGCCGCCGCCGGACTTCGGGTTGAAGAACAGCACGGGCCGCTGCGGCGGATCCGTGGCTTGCCAGCCGGAACGGGTCTCAGAACGGTGCAAAAGGCAGATTCTCTCGCCGCGGCCGAGCTGGACGTTATCGGGAGCGGCGTACCGGAGAGCGTGCCGCCTACGCGGCGGCGCGGCTCAGCCGCCACACCACGACGCGACGCCGGCGCCAGAGCCTCGCCGCCGAGCCCCTCCACGCCTGAGAAGGCGGCGGCGCACCCGCTTGTTGCGGCTCCCCGACGACCCGATGGCGAGGCTGCGGGTCACCCGGATGACACCGTCGGCGTAAGGTGGGATGCTGTTCGCCTCCAAAGGCGAAGCCGCGCGATGGCGAATTCACTCGAGATCCGGCTTCTCGGGCCGTTCGAGGTCGTCGCTGGCGGACGCCATGTGGACGTCAGCGGGAGCAAGCGGCATGCGTTGCTCGGGCTGCTCGCGCTCCGCCGCGGCCGCGTCGTGGGCGTGGACGAGCTGGTCGACGCCTTGTGGGGCGAGGAGCTGCCTGCCGCGCCGCGCAACGCTCTCCAACACCACGTTGCACGCCTGCGCGCCGTACTCGGGCAGGAGGCGATCGTCGCCTACGACGACGGATACGCGCTGGTGGATTCGGGCGTGGACGCCTTGCGCTTCGAGGAGTTGCTCGGACAGGCGCGCGTCGCCATGCGCGAAGGCGATGCCGCCGCCGGGGCGGAGTCGATTGCGCTGGCGCTCGACCTGTGGCGCGGTCCCCCGTTGCACGGGCTCACGGATACGACGTGGTTCAGTGCCGAGGCGCGGCGGCTGGAGGCGCTCCGAATCGACGCGCTCGAGGAGCAGTTTGAAGCCGCGCTCGCGCTTGGAGAGCATCGGGAGATCGTGTCCGCGCTCCGCAACGCGGTCGAGGAAAACCCGTTCCGGGAGCGGCTGTGGGCTCAATTGATGCTGGCGCTGTATCGCAGCGGCCGCCAGGCGGACGCGCTGGACACGTTCCAGGAAGCGCGGGGCGTGCTCGCGGCAGAGCTCGGACTCGAGCCCGGACCCGACCTGCAACGCCTCCAGGCCGCGATTCTCGCGCACGACTCCGCGATCGCGGCCGGCCCGGTCGTATCGAGGCGCGGAAACCTGCCGACGCCGACGACATCGTTCGTCGACCGCGAGCACGAGCTTGCCAACCTGGCCGGGCTGCTGCGCGAGCACCGGCTGGTGACGTTGACCGGACCGCCGGGAGTGGGCAAGAGCCGGCTCGCGCTCGAGGCCGTGCGCTCGCTGGAAAGCGAATTGCGTGACGGCGTCTGGCAGGTCGAGCTCGCACGAG
>JBKPSO010000171.1:0-4728 GCA_046735055.1 Actinomycetota bacterium | reverse complement strand
GCGTGGAGCTGCTCGCGGGTGTTCGCGCGGAGGCTGTCGAGCTCGTGTGCCGAGACGGTGTAGCCAGCAGTCTCGAGCCGCGAGACCGACTGGCGCACCTTCCGGATCGCGCGTCCCTCGAGCGAGAAGGTGGCGGTCTCGACGATCGCCTCGTCGCCGATGTACAGCGAGCGTAGGCCAGCGTCGCGGAAGAGCGGGAGCATCTGTGAGCCGACGCCGACCGCCCCGAGCCGGAGCCCGTGTCGCTCGGCGAGGGCGCAGGTCTCGCGCAGGAGCAGCGGCAGCGAGGCGGGGTCGCCGACCGGGTCGCCGGACAACAGCATCACGTTCCCCTCGGTCCGGTAACCGACGAACGCACGGCGATCCGAGCTGAAGAGGTACTGCGTGTCGCGGCGGAGCTTGAAGAACGCGAGCGTGTCGCGGCCGTGGGCGCGGACGAGTTCGTCGGCGAGACGCCGTTCCTTGCGGGTGGGCTCGCCGGGCGGCGCGAGCGGGCGGAACGCGAGGTAGGCGATCGCGAGCAGCCCGCCGAGTGCGACCGCGCCGGCCGCAAACGGCAACCACGCGACGTCGTCCCCGAAAGCGATCGGGCCGTGCCGCCACAGCAGCAGGTCTACGGTCTCGCGTGCGACGAGGCGCGGCGAATCGACATGTGAGATTGCGGCGACGAACCCGGCGACGAGGGCGACGGCTGCGGCTGCGCCCGCGAGCGCGCGCACGAGGACGCGGCGGTCTGGCCGGTCGTGTCTGACGTAGAAGGCGCCGCGTCCCGTCCAGAGCAGCGCGGCGGAGCCGAACGAAAGGGACGACTCCTCGAAGTCGAAGCCCTTGAGAACGTCGAGCACGCCGAGTACGAGGAGCAGCGCCAATGCAGCCTGCCAGGCGCGGCGGCGCCGGCGGCCGAGGTAGAAGGCGCAGAGGATCAAGGCGACGCTGGCCGGCACGGCGAGTGTGTGGAAGAGCGGGACGAGCTCGACCGGCTCGACCTGGAGAAGCAGATGACCGCGCCAGGCGACGTTCGGCGTCAGCGCCGAGGCGAGGTTGACCGCGCCGACGGCCAGGGCGGTCGCCGCGGCGAGAGCAGGCAGGCGCAGGAAGCGGCGGCGTTCCCTGAGGGGCGTGGGCACACGGTGGATCCCGAGCCGCCAGCAGGCGGTGTCGCGGAGGTGGGGAAAGAGGTCGCGCCAGTCCTTGGCGACGAGCCAGGTGGCGAGGGCGGCGAGGGCGAGCGCGACGCGGTCGTGGTCGAGGGCGCCGAAGATCACCGCGGCCAGGGCCAGCCCGAACCCGAGGTGGTACTCGTGGACCCGGCGGCCGAGGACGAAGAGGCGTGGCCCGCTCGGATGACGCTCGAGACGAACCATCCCGTCGGACCGTAGCCGGGTTAGCGGACGGTCGGGTTGAGTGCGGGTTAAGAGCACGGTGCCGGTAGCGTCAGGCAGGTGGCGGGATTCGTCGACCTGCACACCCACGTCATCCCGTCGGGCGACGACGGCGCCGTTGATATCGAGTCGGGCCTGGCGCTGTGCCGCCAGATGGCCGCCGACGGCACGCGGGTCGTCTACGGAACGCCGCATGCCCATCCGCCGGACAGCTGGTTCCCGATCACCGAGGAGCGCGTCGCGCTGGTGCGGGCGAGCTACGCGGAGATGAAGCCGCGCTGCGCCGAGTTCGGCCTGGAGCTGCGGCTGGGATGGGAGTTGTCCGCGACCGGCGCGATCGTCGGCGACCTGAGCGACTACGTCATGGAGGGGACGAACGCGATCCTGCTCGAGCTCCCGGGACCGTGGTTCTCGTTCGAGGACGAGGTCTCGGTGACGCGCAAGCAGGCCGCGGAGATCCGGGCCGCAAGGTTCGGGGTGATCCTGGCTCACCCGGAGCGCTCGCTCGGGATCCAGGCCCGGCCGGAGCTCCTGCTCGAGCTCGTGGAGGAAGGCGTACTCGTCTGCTTCAACGCCGACTCGTTCGTCGGCGCCCACGGCGAGGCGTGCGAGGAGTGCGGCTGGCGGCTGCTGGACCTGGGCATCGGCGACTTCGTCGCCTCCGATGCACACCGGTCCGAGCGGCCGAGCCGTCTTCCCGAGGCGGTGGACGCAATTGCGGCGCGCTATGGCCGTGAGCGGGCGCTCGCGCTGGCCGAAGGCGCCGCTCTCGAAGGGCTGTAGGGGCGCCGCCGAGCGCGCGATGCGCGACGGTGCCGAGGTCGTCTACCAGGCGGTCTTCTCGCGTGAAGGTTGGCGCGGGGTCGCGATTTCGTCATCCGCGTCGACGAGCCGTCCGCCCTCGGCGACTGGAGCTACGAGGCCTGGGACACGAAGCTCGCGCGCTCCGCGAAGCCGGCGGCGGTGCTTCAGCTCGTCTTCTACTCGGAGGAGATCGGGCGCATCCAGGGGCGGTTGCCCGAGCGGTTGCACGTGGTGCCCGGCTCGCTCGTGATCGACGAGGCCGGCCAGATCTCGCTCGCCGATTGCGCTCGCGATGGGCACGTCCGCACGCTCGCTGATCCTGCTCGGCGACCCGCTCCAGCTCGCGCAGGTCACGCCGGGGGTGCACCCGCCGGGGAGCGGCGCGTCGGTGCTCGAGCACCTCCTCGGCGAGCACGAGACGATCCCTACTCGATGGCGAGCTCGAGCGGCGAGGACGTCCCGCGCGGGCTCGAGTTCCTGCTCTCGCGGAACCCCCTGAACGTGGCGATCTCGCGGGCGAAGTGCCTCGCGTACCTCGTCTGCTCACCGCGTCTAGCATTAGTCGACACGAGAGGTGGGTTAGCTACCGCAAAGGACAGGTCACGATCAGGCGACAGCCTCCCAGCGGAATCGACGACGAGCAGGGTCATGACGATGACTGGCTGGCCGAGCAGGGCGAGCTCGACTGGTTCCATGACCCGCGCGGCGACGAAGAGGCGCTCGAGCGGCAGCAGGCCGAGCGAACGACCCCGAGGGGTCTCGTGCGTTCGCCCGGCGTACGAGCGGGAGCGAGCCCGGGGACAGTCGAGCGGCGACGGCGGATATTCCTTCTGGCCGCGCTCGCGCTGGCCGTCGTGGTCGTGATCGTCATAGTTGTCGCTACCAGCGGCGGCGGCGGAGGTAGTCCGTCCACGCCTGCGACCACGCCACAGACGACCCAGCCGACCACCTCGCCGGAGACGACAACGACCACGCCAACGACAACGACGACGACGACCCCGTCCTTGCAAATCACCGTCCCGGCCGGCGGGAATCTCAGCGCCGGTGACAGCGGCTCCGCGGTGCTCACGCTTCAGAAGGCGCTGACCGCCCTCGGGTTCTACGACGGTGCGTTGGACGGCGACTTCGGATCCGGGACGCAGGCAGCGGTGATCGCGTTCCAAGAGGCGCACAACCTCAAGCCGGACGGCATCGTCGGCACCGACACGGCTCGCGCGCTGAACCAGGCGCTCGCGGCCGCCGGTCGCTAGACCCAGCGCAGAGGCGCCCGGCTACGCGAGGCGCTCGAGGAACCCGGCGCCGAGCATCCCGGTCGCGACCGAGAGCACCGCCTGCGCGACGCTCTCGCGGCTCGCGCCCTGCAGCCGCGCCAGGTCGTCGGCGACCTCCCCGAGCGTCCGCTTGCCGTCGAGGGCGGCGAGCAGCGCCGCCGTCGGCTGGTCGAGCCCGGCACGGAAGCGGAGGCCCTCCTGGAGCGTGAGCTCGATCTCCTCGACGGTCCACTCGCGGTCGCGGAAGACGACCTGCTGCTCGAGCAGCGCGTCGGCTGCAAGCACGAGCCGCTCGCCGAGGAGCTCCCGTTCGTCCGCCATCGCCGACAAGAAGTTCCCGGCGGCGAAGACGCGGAGGATCTGCTCGCCTGCGGGTCGGAGCCGATCCCCGGAGAGCTCGTCGGTGCGCAACCAGTTCGCTCCGCTGCGGCGGCGGAGGATCACCGCTCCGGAGGCTATCCCCTCGATGCCGAGCCGCCGGAAATACTCGAGCCAGCGGTCGAGCGCCGCCGCGTAGGCGCGGGAGTCGGACCCCAGCTCGGGGCGCAGCCACTTGCCGGCGTGCGTGAGGGGATCGTCGGTCCCGTGATGGAGGAGCCATGCGTCGCAGCCGCTCCCTTCCAGCCAGGATCGGAGCGTCGCCGACCAGTCGCCGCCGGGCGTGTCCACCCAGCTGACGAGCATCTGCGCGAACGCGCCTTCCTCGAGGAACTCGCGCGCGCGGCGGACGACGTCTCGTGAGACCGTGTCGCCGGACAGCCCGCTGTCGCGGAACAGGAACTCGGACTCGGGCGAGATCACGTACGGGGGGTTGCAGGTGACGAGGCCGAAGCGCTCGCCCTCGACCGGCTCGAAGAAGCTGCCGAGCCGCAGCTCGACGTTGTCGACGCCGTTCAGGTGGGTGTTGAAGGCCGCGAAGTTCAAGGCACGCGCGTTCACGTCGGTGGCGACGACACGGCCGCTGTGGCGCGCTGCGAGGATCGCCTGGATCCCGCCTCCGGTCCCGACGTCGAGCGCCGTCTCGACCGGCCGCCGCACGGTCAGATGCGAGAGGGTGAGCGACGGCCCGTGCACGCCCGCGACGTGGTCGGGGCGGCTGTCGCCTTCGCCCTGTCCGCGCCGGTCGGACGCGATCAGCAGCTCGTCGTGCGGCACGACGCGCACGCGGGCGCGGGCCTCGCCGCCGCCGGTCTCGACGACACCGAGCGCCTCCACGCCCTCGAGCGGCAGCGGGGCGAACGCGCGCCTCGCGTCGTCGGCCGGGACCGTGG
>JBKPSO010000170.1:0-4769 GCA_046735055.1 Actinomycetota bacterium | reverse complement strand
CGTCGGCGACGCCTGCGACCTGATGAGCAGCGTGTGGGACGGCGGCGAGGGGCTCCGCGGCTACGTCTCGATGGAGGTCGACCCCACGCTCGCCTACGACTCGGAGGCGACGCTCGCCGAGGCGAAGCGGCTGCACGCGCTCGTCGACAAGCCGAACCTCTACGTGAAGATCCCCGGGACCCGGGATGGGCTCGGCCCGATCGAGGAGATGATCGCGATCGGGAAGTCGATCAACGTCACGCTGATCTTCTCCCTGCAGCGGCACCGGGAGGTGATGGAGGCCTACATCCGCGGAATCGAGCGGCTGGTCGAGGGCGGCGGAGATCCGCGGCCGGTCTCTTCGGTCGCGAGCTTCTTCGTCTCACGCGTCGACACGGAAACGGACAAGCGCCTCGACGAGAACGGCGGCCACGACGAGCTGAAAGGGAAGCTCGCGGTCGCAAACGCGAAGCTTGCGTACCAGAACTGGAAAGAGGTCTTCTCCGGCGAGCGCTGGGCGGCGCTCGAGGCGAAGGGCGCGTCGAAGCAGTGGTGCCTGTGGGCCTCGACCTCGACGAAAAACCCGGCCTACCGCGACGTGATGTACGTCGAGGAGCTGATCGGGCGGCAGACCGTGAACACGATGCCGGAGGAGACGATCCGGGCCTTCCAGGACCACGGAGAGGTCGCGCTCACGCTCGAGCGGGATCTCGACGAGGCACACCGGGTGTTCAAGGCAGTCGAGGCCGCGGGCATCTCGATCGACGGCGTCACCCGGACGCTCGAGGTCGAGGGCGTCCAGAAGTTCAGCGATTCGTTCGAGGAGCTGCTCGACGGGATCCGCGCCAAGCGCGGCGAGCTCGTGAACGCTTGATCCCGTCGGCAGAACTCGTCGAGCGGATCTGGGGGCGCGACCCGACCGTCTGGACCGGGCACGACGAGGCACAGTGGCTCGGCTGGCTCGACGAGCCGCTGCGAATGCGCGAGCGCAGCGGGGAGCTCGTCGAGTTCGCCGCGGGGGTCGCCGAGGACGCGGACGACGTCGTCCTTCTCGGGATGGGCGGCTCCACCCTCGCTCCGGAGAGCCTCCGGCGGGCCTTCGGCGTCGAGCGCTTCTACGTCCTCGACACGACGCACCCCAAGGCGATCCGGCGCCTCGCCGATAGCCTCGATCTCCGCCGCGCGCTGTTCGTCGCGGCGTCCAAGTCGGGGACGACCCTGGAGACGCGCGCGCAGCTCGAGTTCTTCTGGGAGTGGGCGAGCAAGCGGGGTGCGCAGTTCGCGGCCATCACCGACCCCGGCACGGAGCTCGAGCAGCTGGCGCAGGAGCGGGGCTTTCGCGCCGTCTTCTCCGGCGAACCCACGATCGGCGGCCGTTACTCGGCGCTCTCCCCGTTCGGGCTCGTTCCCGCTGCGCTGATGCAGCTCGACCTGGGGCGACTGCTCGACCGCGCCGAGGCGACCCTGAACGCCTGCCGGGTCGCCGAGGACAACCCCGGGCTCGCGCTCGGTCTGGCTCTCGGCCACGGCTGGGAGGAGGGGCGCGACAAGGTTGTCTTCCCGGAGGCGGTCGGGTTCGGGCTCTGGTTGGAGCAGCTGCTCGCCGAGTCGACCGGCAAGGATGGAAAGGGTCTCGTGCCCGCACCGGGCGAGAGCGAGGACGGGGACGATCGCCAGGCGCGCGAGCTGCTGCTCGACGACGCGTACGACCTCGGCTCCGAGTTCTTCCGCTGGGAATTCGCAACCGCGGTCGCCGGTGCGATCCTCGAGATCAACCCGTTCGACCAGCCGAACGTCCAGGAGGCGAAGGACCGAACGGGCCACATCCTTTCCGGCCAAGGCCCTGTGTCTGACACAGGGACTGGGCCCGAGGGGTCAGTGGACGAATTGCTCGCGCAGGCGCGCGAAGGCGATTACATCGCCGTCCAGGCCTTCGTCGACCCGGCCGAGGAGGAGCCGCTGCACTCGTTCGTCACGGACATCCGGAAACAGACGAGCTGCGTCGTCACGTTCGGGCTCGGCCCGAGGTACCTGCACTCGACGGGCCAACTGCACAAGGGCGGCGCACCCATCGGCTGCTTCCTGCAGGTGGTCGACGATCCGGGCGAGGAGCTCGCGATCCCCGGCAAGAACTTCGGCTTTGGCCGCCTCATCCGCGCCCAGGCTGCGGGAGACTATGCGGCGCTGAAGGAGCGCGGCCGGCCGGTCGCGCGCGTCCAACTCGAGGAGATCGCATGAATCTAGGAATGGTCGGCCTCGGCCGGATGGGGGCGAACATGACGGAGCGCCTGCGCGAGCACGGCCACACCGTCGAGACGTACGCGCGCACGAACCCGGAGCGCACGGCGAACTCGCTGGTCGAGCTCGCGAGCAGGCTCCCGCAGCCGCGTGTCGTCTGGCTGATGATCCCGGCCGGCGATCCGACCGAGAACGCGTTCCAGACGCTGCTCGGCCTGCTCGAGGACGGCGACATCATCGTCGATGGAGGCAACTCGAACTTCCGCGACTCCAAGCGCCGCGCCGAGGGGGCGAAGAAGAAGGGCATCGCCTTCCTCGACGCCGGCGTCTCGGGCGGGATCTGGGGTCTGAAGGAAGGCTACTGCGTGATGGTCGGCGGCGACTCGGCCGCGTACAAGCAGATCACCCCGTTCCTCGAGGACCTGACCGAGCCCGGAGGCCACGCCCACGTCGGCCCGTCCGGCGCGGGCCACTTCGTGAAGATGGTCCACAACGGGATCGAGTACGGGATGATGGAGTCGCTCGCGGAGGGCTTCGAGATCATGCAGGCCTCGGAGTTCCCGCTCAATCTGCACAAGGTCGCGGCCCTCTGGCAACACGGGTCGGTCGTGCGCAGCTGGCTGCTCGACCTGCTCGTCCTCGCCCTGCACGAGGACCCGACCCTGGAGAAGATCCGGGGCTACGTCGAGGATTCCGGCGAGGGCCGCTGGACGGTGCTGAACGCGATCGACGAGAGCGTCCCCGCGCCGGCGATCACGCTCTCGCTCTTCGCCCGCTTCGCCTCGCGCCAGGACGAGTCGTTCGCGGCGAAGGTGAACGCTGCTTTGCGCAACCAGTTCGGCGGACACGCGGTCAAGGCCGTCGACGAGACGTGATCGAGAAGAACCCCTTGCGCGAGGGGCTCAGGCTCCCGGTCGTCCCCGACCCCTGTGCGCTCGTCATCTTCGGCGCATCGGGCGACCTCACCCGGCGCAAGCTCTTCCCCGCAATCTACTCGCTCGCAGCCCGAAGCCTGCTCCCGGAGCGGTTCGCGGTCGTCGGGGTCGCCCGGACGGAGGAAACCGACGCCGAGTTCAAGGCGCGGATGAAGGATGCCGTCCGCGAGTTCGGGCGCGACAAGCTCGACGAACGCGTCTGGAGGCGTCTCGCCTCGGGGATGCACTACCTCGGCGCTGACATCGCCGGCGGAGACGGGGAAGACGAGTTGCTCGATCTCCTCGCGGAGCTCGACAGGGGGCGAGGCACGGCCGGCAACCGCGTCTTCTACCTCGCCGTTCCGCCGGCCGCCTTCTCGATCCTGGTCGAGAAGCTGGGCCGTCGCCGGAACGAGTGGTCGGGCTGGACGCGGCTGATCGTCGAGAAGCCCTTCGGCTACGACCGGGCCTCCGCGAGGGCGCTGAACGAGGAGATCACCGCCTACTTCGAGGAGGGGGAGATCTACCGGATCGATCACTACCTCGGGAAGGAGACGGTCCAGAACCTGCTCGCGCTGCGCTTTGCCAACGGCATCTTCGAGCCGATCTGGAACCGCCAGTTCGTCGACCACGTGGAGATCACGGTCGCGGAGTCGATCGGGATCGAGGGCCGCGCGTCCTTCTACGAGCGGGCGGGTGCGGTCCGTGATGTCTTCCAGAACCACCTGCTCCAGCTCCTCGCGCTGACGGCGATGGAGCCGCCGGTCGACTTCACCGCCGACTCGGTCCGCAACGAGAAGGTGAAGGTGCTGCGGGCGATGCACACGCCCGGGGCGAAGCACGTCGTCCGCGGCCAGTACGGGCCGGGCTGGATCGAGGGCAAGCCGGTCCTCGGGTACCGCCAGGAGCCGGGTGTCGCTCGGGACTCGAAGACCGAGACCTTCGTCGCCGCGAAGCTGTATGTCGACAACTGGCGCTGGGCCGACACGCCGTTCTACGTGCGAGTGGGCAAGCGCCTCGCCAAGCGCGAGACGACGATCGCGATCCAGTTCCAGGCCGCCCCCCATCCGCCGTTCCTCAAGGAGGCGGCCGAGGGGCTGCGTCCGACCGTGCTCGTCGTGCACGTCCAGCCGGACGAGGGCGTCTCGCTCGCGATCGGCGCGAAGGTGCCGGGGCAGGGGATGATGATCCGGACCGTGCTGATGGACTTCCTCTACGGCGGCGCGTTCCGGATCGAGCTGCCCGAGGCTTACGAGCGGCTGATACTCGACTGCCTGCTCGGCGACGCCACGCTCTTCACGCGCGCCGACGAGGTCGACGAGCAGTGGGCGCTCGTCGACGCGATCATCAGCGGCTGGTCGCGTGACCGGCCCGTGTTCCCGAACTACGACGCCGGCACGTGGGGCCCGACTGTGGCCGACCAGCTGATCCGGCGGGACGGACGAGAGTGGCGGCGTCGCTGAAGGACACGACCGTCGACGAGATCGAGCTGCGCCTCGACGCGCTGGACCCGCACGCGGAGTCGGACCAGCGAACGAACGTCCTGACGCACATGGCCTGGGTGCCGCCCGAGTGGTCGCGGGCCGCCGGCCGGGTGCTGAAGGGGCTCGGCCCGAGGATCCCGTCACGCACGCTGAT
>JBKPSO010000169.1:0-3237 GCA_046735055.1 Actinomycetota bacterium | reverse complement strand
GGATGAAGACGGTCGTGTCATAGGTCGTCGCATCGCCGAGATTCAGATGGAACTGGACGAATGCTGAGCCACCGTTGTTGGGGCTGGTCACGAAATGCCAGTACGCCCCCGGCTGCGTGGGACAGTCCGTCCCCTGCTCGGCCGTGTTGTTGTTCAGCGGAATGTTCGGCGTGGTCGAGTTGCTTGCGAACGCCATTACGGCGCCGAACGTGAGTGTTGCGAGAAGAGTGCCGATGATCAGTGTCCACCGGCCCCTTCGTCTGAATTGTTTGGGTGTAGCCATCTACTCTCCTTTTCGTGGCGCGGCTCCGTCGGAGCCGCGTCTTGTGTCTAGTCGGTTCGATCGCGCTAGCTCTGGGTGCTCGCCCCGTATCGGCGAAAGCCGCGCCGGGGGCGAAGAACCCTTCGAAGTCACGAGTCACTAAGCGGCGACCTCCCGGGCCCGCTCTGTTGCGTCTTCCTTTCGTCGCTCTGATTGAGACCGCACCACGCCCGACTTCGATGCGCCGCGTGAGACGCGGGCCGACGGTCGTGATGTCGTCGGTTGTCCTACTTCATTCGAGACAACGGTATCGCCGCGCCCACGCGCTGTCTGTGACACGAGTGGGTCATTCCGCGCGACCCCATCCCCGGGTGTATGGAGAGTGCGGTAGTGGAGGTGAACCACGCCGTTGCCGAGACGGCGGCGGTGTAGCTCGAGCCCCTGTGGAGCCCCTGGAGCCCCTGCCGAGCCCCTGGCAATACGGGCTGAAACGGCTAGGGATGCCCCCAGCCGGAATCGAACTTGCGCACGCGGTTTAGTCGCTCGCCTGTTCCTGAGCCCCCAGCGCGGGGATGATCTGGTCGCCGTACGCTGCGAGCGTCTCCTCCTGGCCATGGGTCATCAGATAGATGTTCCACTGGTCGACACCGGCCGCCTCCAGGCGGCGCAGCTTCTCGATGTGCGCCTCCGGGGGCCCGAGGATGCAGAAGCGCTCGCAGGTCTCGTCCGTGATCTGCTCGCCGTGCTTTGCGCCGACGCGGCTGTGCTCGGAGTAGTCGTACGCCTCGCGCTTCATCCGGGAGACGTACTCGGTCAGCGCCAGGGGAAGATCGGCCGGGTCGTGCTTGGCGAGGACATCGAAGACGTGGTTCGAGACCATCGCCGGGAACCAGCGGACCTGATCGCAGCTCGCCGCGATGTCGTCGGAGACGTGCGCCGGAGCGCAGGCTACGACCTTGACGTCGGCGGGATCCCGCCCCGCCTCCTCGGCGCCGCGCCGCACCTGGCCGACGATCCACTCGACGATCTCCGGGTCGGCCAGCTGGATGATCACGCCGTCGCCGACCCGTCCCGCGATCGCGAGCACCTTCGGCCCGTAGCCGGCGACGTAGAGCGGGATCTGAGGGCGGTCCTTTGCCCACTTCAGTTCGATCTCGGTGCCGTTCCAGTCGACCGGGCGGCCGTTCATCAGGTCGCGCATCATTCGACAGGCGTTCTCGAAATCGGCCACCCTCACCGGCTGCTGGCCGATCGCGCGGCGCGCGGAGTCGCCGCGGCCGATGCCGACGATCATCCGCCCGTTCGAGACGTCCTGGAGCGTCGCGAACGCGCTCGCGGTCACGGTCGGCTCGCGCGTGCCGGGGTTCGTGACGTTCAGCCCGAGCTTCAGCCGCTCGGTGTTCGTCGCCGCGAGCGTCAGCAGGGGGTACGGCTCCTGCCAGAGCACGTGCGAGTCGTAGGTCCAGCCGTAGTCGAAGCCGTTCTGCTCGGCGAGCTGCATCAGCTCGACGAGCCGCTGCCACGGCGGGTCGGGAAGGATGGTGACGCCGAAGCTGAGCACGGGTCGAAGAGCATAACCCGCTGCAAAAGGAGCCGGCCGCCGCGGGTGCGCCTTCGTGACGGGAGAGGCGGGCCGCGGCGGCCGGGGCTGGGGAGGGAGGGGGGCTGTGCTGCCTCTACGGTGCCCGCCGAACCTGAAAGCGACCTGAAAGGGCTGTTCGCGTTGCGTTAACCCGTCTGCAGCGCCGCCAGCGCCTTCGTCGTCAGCCGGTCGAGCGCCTGCACCGAGAGCTCGAGGTGCTCGGGCGTCGTGTCCTCGAGCTTCGTATGGGAGAGGCCGCGCAGGCTCTGGACGAAGATCATCACCGCCGGGATCCCCGCGCGCGAGACCTCGGCCGCGTCGTGCAGCGGGCCGCTCGGTAGCCGGTGAGACGTCCCCGCCACCTCGGTGATCGCCTCGTCGGCGAGGCCGATCAGCGTCTCGTCGAAGAGGATCGGCTCGATCGACCAGATCTTCGACCACACGACGTCGATGTTCTCCTCGGCGGCGAACTGGTGCGAGGCCCTCTGCGCCTCCGCGAGCATCGCCGCGAGCTTGCCCGCGTCGAGGTGGCGCTGGTCGAGCAACTGCTCGGCCGTCTCGACGACCGAGGTGACGATCCCCGGCTTGCAGACGACGCCGCCGCTCGTGCACACGGCGCCGCCTCCGGTCTCGGCCGCGATCCGGCGGATGTCGAGCGCGAGCTTGGCGGCGCCGGCGAGGGCGTCGCGGCGACGGTCCATCGGCGTCGAGCCGGCGTGCGCTGCCTGGCCGGTCCAGGTGATCAAGTGTCGCTCGACCCCGAACGTACCGAGCACCACGCCCAGTGGGATATCGAGCGTTTCCAGAACAGGCCCCTGCTCGATGTGCAGCTCGAGGTAGGCGGCGGCGTTCTCGAGCTGTCGCCGCGCGCCGGTCGCGCGGTCGAGGTCGACGCCGTACTCCCGAACCGCGTCCTCGAGCCGGATGCCGTTCGCGTCCGTGCGGTCGCGAAGCTCGTCCTGGTCGGCCATCGACCCGGCCGCGGCGCTCGAGCCGAACAGCGAGCGGCCGAAGCGAGCTCCCTCCTCGTCCGCCCAGTTCACGAGCCGCACCGTCAGCGGCGGCATGCCCTCCTCTGCGACGCGCCGCAGCACCTCGACGCCGGCCAGCACGTTCAGGCAGCCGTCCAGCCAGCCGCCGTTCGGCACGGAGTCGAGGTGGCCGCCGATCAGAAGCGCGCGGTCCGACTCGCCGCGGAGCGTGAACCACTCGTTGCCGGCCTCGTCGACCTCGTACTCGGCGAAATCGAGCTTGCCGCGCAGCCACTCGCGCGCCCGCTGCCAGGTCTCCGTCCAGGCGACGCGCTGGGCGCCGTTCTCGTCGCCGGTCAGCTGGCGGAGCTCGCGCAATTCTGCGACTGTGCGATCCGGTTTGAGCGTCACGCGCGAAGACT
>JBKPSO010000168.1:0-5770 GCA_046735055.1 Actinomycetota bacterium | reverse complement strand
CGCGCGCCGTTCCTGCAGGCCTGGGCGGCCTCCGCCGGGACGCTGGTCGTCGTCGACGCCTGGTTCGACCTGCTCACCTCGAGCGGACGTGAGCTGACCTACGCGATCGTGCTCGCGGTGGTCGCCGAGCTGCCGCTCGCGCTGGTCTGCCTCTGGATTGTCATCGACTCCGAGACCTTCGCTCGTAGACTGGCGTCGTGGAGGAGCTCCTCCTCGAGTGGTTTGCCGGCCACGGTCGCGACCTCCCCTGGCGCCGAACCCGCGACCCCTACGCGGTCCTCGTCTCCGAGGTAATGCTCCAGCAGACCCAGGTCGCGCGCGTCGTGCAACGGTACGACGAGTGGCTCGCGCGCTGGCCGACCATCGAGGCGCTCGCGGCCACCTCAGCCGCCGACGTGATCCGCGCCTGGCAGGGGCTCGGCTACAACCGGCGCGCCGTCAACCTGCGCCGCGCCGCCCAGGCCGTCGCCGAGCGCGGCTGGCCGGACGACCTCACCGAGCTACCGGGCGTCGGGACCTACACCGCCGCAGCGGTCGCGAACTTCGCCTTCGGCTGCCCGACGCTGCCCATCGACGTGAACGTCCGCCGCGTGCTCGAGCGCACCGGCGGCGAGTTCGGCCCCGAGACGGCGCAGGCGCTCTTCGACCTCGGCGCGACCGTCTGCCTCGCACGCGTGCCACGCTGTGACGCCTGCCCACTGGCCGAGGCCTGCCCCTCGCGCGGGCGCACCTACGACCCGGCCCGAAAGCAAGGCCCCTTCGAAGGCTCGTTCCGGCAGCGGCGGGCGGCCCTCCTCCGCCTCGTCGCCGCGGAGCCGCAGCCGCTCGAGCTCGACCCGGAGGCCGTCGCAGCCTTGCACCGCGACGGCCTCGTCCGGGTCGACTCGGGTCTCGTCTCCCTGCCTCGCTAGATCACCGGGCAGTTGACGACGATGCCCGGCTTCTTCCCGGTCACCTCGCCGGCCGCGAGCGCCTTGCGGGCGGCGGCGGCCGAGGTGAGCAGCCGCGGCGTGGCGCCGCTCTTCCAGGTCAGAAGCGTGACCGACCACAGGGGCGAATAGCCGGACTGCCCCGGCACGACGTCGACGATGTTGTACTGGCCCTGGACGCCGTTTGTCACCGACCAGAGCGGCGCCACCTTGTTCCCGGGCTCCAGCTTCACCGGGCCGAAGTCGAGGTACTCGATCGTGTGGCCGCGGTAGAAGCCCTCGGTCGCCGTCTGCGGGAAGTGGCGGATCGAATCGGCCATTGCCGGTGCGGCGGCGAGGCCGAGGGCGCCGGCGAGGGCGAGCACGAGCAGTCCCTTCTTCACGGTTCCTCCTCGGTTAGATTGCCCCGCCGACGCTAGAGGCCGTTTCTTACGAGGCTCTTTCGAGAGCCTTAGGAAAGTCGAATTCAGCGTCGCGTAAGGTCTCGGCAGGCACACTTTCCGGATGGCAACCGTCCTCGTCGTCGACGACGAGCCGATCGTCCGGGACGTAGTCGTCCGCTACCTGAAGCGCGAGGGGTACGACACCCTCGAGGCCGGTGACGGCCTCCAGGCGCAGGAGCTGCTCATGAAGCACGAGCCGAGCCTCGTCGTCCTCGACCTGATGTTGCCGGCGATGGACGGCCTGCAGCTGTGCCAGTGGATCCGCCGTCATTCCGACCTGCCGGTGATCATGCTCACCGCCCGCGCAGAGGAGGCCGACCGGATCGTCGGGCTCGAGCTCGGCGCGGACGACTATGTGACCAAGCCGTTCTCGCCCCGAGAGCTCGCGGCCCGGGTGCGGACGGTGCTCCGGCGCTCGGGCCCGGCCGCCGGCCCGAGCGAGCGCATCGTCCTCGGCGATCTGGAGCTGGACGGCGCCGCCCGCGAGGTGACGAAATCTGGCCGGGAGCTCCGACTGACGGCGAAGGAATTCGACCTGCTCTGGTTCCTCGCCTCCCACCCGCGCCGCGTCTTCTCGCGCGACCAGCTGATGGACCGCGTGTGGGGCTACGAACCTGCCTTCGACACGGGGACCATCACCGTCCACGTGCGCCGACTGCGGGAGAAGATCGAGGACGACCCCTCGAAGCCGCGGCACCTCGAGACGGTCTGGGGCGTCGGCTACCGGCTCTGCCCGTGATCGACTTCGCGCTGATCGTCGCCGGAGCCACTCTCGCGGCGGGGCTCGTCGCGGCGCTCGGGCTCAGGCTGCTGCCCAGCGCCAACCTGCGCCTGGCCGGGCTGGCGCTCGTCTCGGTCGCGCTGCCGCTTGCCGCGGTCTCGGTCTCGGGCACGGTGATGTTCTCCTCGGGGCACGACATGACGCTGCTGTTCGTCGCCGCCGCCTCGTCCTCGGCCGCGGTGTTCGCCGGCCTCGTGGTCGGGCGCTCGATCTCCCGCCCGGTGCAGCGGCTGCAGGCCGCATCCGCGGAGCTGGCGGCGGGCGACCTCGGCGTGCGTGCGCCGGAGAGCGGGCCGCGCGAGCTGGCCGAGCTCGGCACCGCGTTCAACGAGATGGCCGCCAACCTCGAGCGCCTGTTCGACGTCCGCAGCCAGCTGGTCGCCTGGGCGAGCCACGACCTGCGCACGCCCCTGGCCTCGATGCAGGCGATGGTGGAGGCGCTCGAGGACGGCCTCGTCGAGCCGGCGCAGTACCTCCCCGCGCTGCGCGAGCAGGTGCGCGTGCTCTCCGCGATCGTCGACGACCTCTTCGAGCTTGCACGGATCGACGCGGGCGTGCTGACGCTCGAGCTCGCCGAGGCACGCCTCGGCCCGCTGATCGAGGCGTGCCTGCGCGGAATCGAGCCCGAGGCCCACGCGCGCAAGATCACCCTGAACACCGACGTGAACGGCTCGCCCCCTGTCCTGTGTGCGCCCGAGAAGGTGGAGCGGATTCTCTACAACCTGCTCGCGAACGCGCTCCGGCACACACCCGCCGACGGCTCGGTCGCCATTCGGGTGCGTCCGGTCGCCGATGAGGTCTGCATCACGGTCGAAGACACCGGCGCCGGCTTCCGCGGAGAGGGCGTGGAGAGCTCGGGCCTCGGGCTGGCGATCGCGCGCGGGTTCGTCGAGCGCCAGGGCGGACGCCTCTGGCACGAGAACCGCCCCGGCGGCGGCGCCCGCATCTCGTTCACGCTGCACGCCGCCGCCTAGACTTCGGAGGTGACCCGGTACGACGAGCTGATCGCCGATCTGCGCGCGGCCTCGCGACCCGATCGCCCGCCGCCGCCCGGGTTCGCCGGCTACCTCGACAAGGTCCGCCGCCACGCCAACGAGGTCACCGACGCCGACGTCCAGGCGCTGAAGGACGCGGGCTACTCCGACGACGAGATCTTCGAGCAGACCGTCTCGACCGCTGTCGACGCCGGGCTCGAGCGGCTCGAGGCAGGACTCAACACCCTCCGATGAGGCTCGCAGCCGTCGACACAGGCCACAGCGGCGAGAGCAAGGCCGTCCTCGACCGGATCCGCGAGCAGCGCGGGACGGAGCCGATCGGCGTCCTGAAGACGCTCTGGTACCGGCCGGAGCTGTTCGGGCGCCCCTACTCCGAAGCGCTCAACGCGGCCATGCGCGGGCCGTCCGACTGGAGCGCCGGCGAGCGGGAGCTCTTCGCCGGGTTCGTCTCCTCGCTCAACCAGTGCCCGTTCTGAACGGGCGCCCACGGCGCGGTCGCGGCGTATGCACTCGGTGAGGAGGTCTGGGAGGCGGTCGAGGCCGACTGGCGCACCGCCCCCGTCGACGAGCGCCTCCGCGCAATGCTCGGCTTCATCGAGAAGCTGACCCTGCGTCCCGAGGAGCTCACTCGCGAAGACGCCGACGACGTCCGCGCCGCCGGAGTCTCCGACCAGGCGATCATCGACGCGATCCACGTCGCCGCCCTCTTCAACATGATCACGCGGATGGCCGACTCGCTCGGCTGGGACGTCCCGAGCCGGGAGGCCTTCCTGGCCCGCGCCGAGCCCATGCTCGCCGAGGGCTACTCGCTCGACGACGACTGATTCAGCCGCCGCTGATCGCAGCGATCACGTCGACGCGCGAGCTCGACTCGACCGCCGTGTCGAGCTCTGCCCGCTCCTTGTCCACGTAGACGTTGATGTGCGGCCGGAGCGCCGGACCGGCCTCGACCAGCCGGTCTCGGAAGCCGGGCCAGCGCTCGTCCAGCCGCGCGATCGCCTCGTCGACGGAGCCCGCCTGCACTTCGACCCGGCGCGTCAGCTCCGGAAAGAGGGGGAGCAGTGTCGTCGGCAAGTAGACCTCGGCCACTAGAGCACCGCCACCTCGACGGACGAGATCCCAGGCAGGTAGCCGGCGATCTCGCTCCAGCTCTCGCCCTCGTCGGCGCTCGCGTAGACCTGGCCGGTGCTCGTTCCGACGTAGAGGCCGGGGACGTCTTCTCCGTCGATCGTCATTCCGCGGCGCAGCACGCCGAGGTACGCGTCCTCGTGCGGCAGGCCCTTGTCGAGTCGCTGCCAGCTCGAGCCGGC
This sequence comes from Actinomycetota bacterium, assembly GCA_046735055.1. Classification (GTDB taxonomy): domain Bacteria; phylum Actinomycetota; class Thermoleophilia; order Gaiellales; family Gaiellaceae; genus DATBLE01. Next base: position 1,312 of record JBKPSO010000168.1, on the reverse strand, counting down.
ATCCTGCGTCCGCCAGACGGCGGCGTGCCCGTCCGGCATGCAGCGCCCGTGGCCGGGGTCGAGCGGGACGACGTAGAACGTGTCGCGGTCGTTCGGGTGCACTGCGGCCGCGAAGCCGAACTCACTCGGCAGCCCGTCGCTGATCTCTGTCCAGGTGAGCCCCTGGTCGTTGCTGCGGTGCATGCCGATGTGGTTCTGCTGGTACATGCGCGTCTCGTCGGTCGGCGACATGACCAGGCAGTGGACGCAGTAGCCGACCTCGGGGTTCTCGAGCGGCCAGTCGGCGCGCAGGCCCTTGTTGCGCGGCGCCCACGTCTGCCCGTTGTCGGTCGTCTCGAACAGGCTGTGGCCCTGGACGATCGCCCAGAAGCGCTGTGGGTCGTCCGGATGCTGCATCGTCTGGGAGATGCCGAGGTGGCCGGGCGGCTGGTTCGCGGGGTCGTTCCACTTGTCGCGGCCGGGCTGGTCGTCGAGCGTGCTGAGGAGTGAGAACGTCTTGCCGCCGTCGCGGCTCTCGAAGACTCCGTTCGCCTCCGCACCGACTAGCAGGCGCCCGTGCCCCGCGCTCAGGCTGGAGATCTTCGAGAGCTTGAGCTCGGCATCGTCACCGTAGGTCAGGCCCTCGCTCGAGTGCTCCCAGGTCTCGCCGAGGTCGGCGCTCCGCCACACGGCGGAGCCGTGCCACTCGCTCCCCGCGGCGGCGTAGACCGTGCCCGAGTCCTTGTCGAGCACGGCATGGTAGATCGGCCAACTCTCGCAGTAGGGCCCGCGCAGGTTCCAGTCCTCGCGATTCTCGCTCTCGAGGACGAACAACCCCTTGCGCGTGCCGACGAGCACGATCGTCTGCGGCAATTTCCTCACCTCCGGTCGTGTGGTCGAGTCACTCTCGCAGATCAGACCGGGCCTGTGCCGGAAACTCATCGGTCAGCCGACGTGAATTCGCAGCACGCTCGTCTCGCCGCTGACAGGCACCCAGACGTCGCCGAACGCGAGCGCCGCCGTGAACAGCCGGAGCCGGCCGCGACCCAGATCGCGCGGTCGGCGACGGCTCTTCGCCGCGATCGTGTTCGTCGCCGGGTCGATGCGCGCGACCGTCGCGTCGCGGATGTTCGATACCCAGAGCGCGCCGAAGTCGCTGCGCTCGGAGCAGGGGCCGTTGCAGGTGACGATGTGCACGGCGATGCGCGCCGGGGCGAGCCGGCGTGCGCCGGCGGCGGTGGCCCATCAGCGCGGCTGCCAGAATGACGAGGAGCGCAACACGCATCAGACCTATCCCCAAGGTAGTGCGACGTCGCAGCAATATATTACGAGA
>JBKPSO010000167.1:0-7401 GCA_046735055.1 Actinomycetota bacterium | reverse complement strand
GTGCTGCGTTCTCCGGGAAGTCGTCGATCAACCCGACCAATTCGAATCTGCCGGTCGCCTCGGCGAGTTGTGCAACGATGTTCGCCTGTCCGTCGGGGCGAGAGCCGTAGATGACGGTCTTCATCGCAGGCGATGCTAGGTTAGGGCGCCATGTCACGCGCCGTCTTCGGGCTGCCGAGGTACCGCAGCGAGGCGCTCGTCGGCGACGTGATCGAGTCCCTGCTCGAACAGGACTTCGACGACCTCGCGATCGTGGCTCTCGACGACGGCTCGGATGACGGGACGATCGCTGTCGCCCGCCGGTACGCCGCCCGGGACCCTCGCTTGACCGTCGAGGCGAATCCGATGCGTCGAGGCATGATCCGGACCTGGAACCGGGTGCTCGAACGAGCCTACGAGCTTCATCCCGAGTTCGAGTACTTCGCCTTCGCAAGCGACAACGATCTTCGCGAGCCGAACTGGCTCTCGACGCTGGTCGACACGCTGGAGCGCCATCCGTCGGCCGCACTGGCGTACTCGCGCTTCGGTGTGATTCGCGACGGCCAACGGATCCCGTACCCCGAGCGGTGGCAACTCGACACCCGCTCGATCGCCGCTCCGCGTCAACGCCTCCGCACACTGGAAGGCATGCCGGCGGGAGCGATGATGTACGGGCTCCACCGGCGCCGCACCCTCGAAGGGGCGGGCGGCGTCCCGCCCGTGCTCTTCTCGGACATCCTGTTCCTCACCCACCTCGCGCTGTTCGGTGAGTTCGTCCAGCATCCCGAGGTGCTCTGGTACCGGAGCGAGCGCCGGACCGGGGCACGCGTTCGCCGCCAGCGGACCGCCCTCTTCGGGCCCCACCCCCCGCTGACGAGCTACCTGCCGGTCTCGGTCCAGCATGCAGGCTGGCTGGCGGAGCGGCTGGTGGTCGGGCGTCGCCGACCGGATGGGATCGATCGCGCCGAAGGAGCCGCGATCGCGGGTCGCTACCTCGCCAGGTGGGTGACCCGAATCGACCTCGAGCCCCGCGCTGCTCCGCTTCGCCGGCGGCTCGGCATCGAGACAAAGCGACTGCAGCGGCGGCGGAAGGACGTGCGGAAGACGGCTCGGGCCTTTCGGCGGGCGCTCCGCGCAGCCGTGCGCGGCGCCGTGCTGGCGGCGCCGGCCGGCGAGCGTGCATACCGGCGGCTTCGCAACCGCTCCTGAGATGCGGACACTCGGGCTCGTACCGGCGCGTGGAGGCTCGACTCGCGTGCCCCGCAAGAACCTCGCGCGGCTCGGCGGTGAGACGCTCGTCCGCCGCGCGCTCGAGACGGCGCTCGCGGCCGGCTGCTTCGCGGTCGTGGCCCTCTCGAGCGAGGACGAGGAGATCCTCGCCGAGGCTGGCGGTCTCGACGTCGTCGCGCTGCGGCGGCCGGGCGAGCTGGCCGGAGACGACGTGCTCGTCAAGGAGGCCGACCTCCACGCGCTGAGGACGCTCGACGACCCGGCAGAGCCGTTCGACGCAGTGGCGGTCATGCAGTGCACCTCGCCGTTCACGGCTCCCGAGGACGTGGCCGGGACGGTCGCGCTGCTCGAGCGCACCGGTGCGGAGTCGGCGGTCTCGGTCGTCAGGCTGGACGCTGCGCAGCACCCACTGAAGCTGAAGCGGCTCGAGGGCGACCGGCTCCTCCCCTACCTCGAGGACGACCGGCTCACCCCGTCGCAGAAGCTTCCTCCGCTCTGGGTCCGGAACGGCTCCGTCTACGCCTTCCGGCGCGACGTGGTCGAGCGCGGGCTCGAGGCCGAGGACGTGCGCGGCTACGAGATGCCGCCCGACCGGTCCTTCGACATCGACACGCCGCGCGACCTCGCTTTTGCGGAGTTCCTGCTCGAGCGCGGCGGCTACAGTGGGCGGCTGTGAGGATCGGCTCCATCGAGATCGGCAGCAGCGCCGGCGCGCTGGTCGTCGCCGAGATCGGCAACAACCACGACGGCAGTGCCCGCCAGGCCGAGCGCCTGATCGAGGCCGCAGCGGAGGCTCGCGCGGACGCGGTCAAGTTCCAGACGCACATCGCAGACGCGGAGATGCTGCCCTCGACGCCGACGCCCCCGCACTTCGACGAGCCGCGGTACGAGTTCATGAAGCGGATGGAGCTCTCGCTCGACGACCACGAGCGCCTGAAGGCGCACGCGGAGAGGCACGGGCTCGTCTTCTTCTCCTCGCCGTTCTCGGTCGAGGCGGTCGAGCTGCTGGAGCAGATAGGCGCCCCCCTCTACAAGATCGCCTCCGGCGAGGTGACGAACCCGCCGCTGCTCGAGGCCGTCGGCGCCACCGGGAAGCCGGTGCTGCTCTCGACCGGCATGTCGGGGCTGGATGAGGTCGAGCGGGCGGCAGGGGTCCTCCGCGCGGCCGACTCGCCGCTCGTCGTCCTGCAGTGCACGTCCACCTATCCGTGCCCGCCGGAACAGGTGAACCTGCGCGCGATGGTCGCGATGGGCGAGCGGCTCGGTTCCCCCTACGGGCTCTCCGACCACACCCCCGGGATCTCCACCTCGCTCGCTGCGGTCGCGCTCGGGGCGAGCGTGGTCGAGAAGCACTTCACGCTCTCCAAGCGGCTGTACGGGCCCGACCACCACGCCTCGATCGAGCCGGACGAGCTCCGGCAGCTGGTCGAGGGAGTGCGCGAGGTCGAAGCCGCGCTCGGCAACGGCCTCAAGGAGCACGACGCCGCCCTCGACCCGGTGCGCGCCGCCTTCGAGAAGAGCGTCGTCAGCGTCGGCGCGATCCGCGCCGGGACGGTGATCGAGCGGGCGATGCTCGGGACGAAGCGTCCCGGCACCGGCATCCCCGCCGTCCGCCTGCCCGAGCTCGTCGGCCGGCGCGCCGACCGCGACATCGAGCCGAACGCGCTGATCGCGGAGGGCGACCTTGTCTGAGCGCCATCGCGTCTGCGTCGTCGTCGCCAGCCGGGCGAACTACGCGCGCATCAAGACGGCGCTCGAGGCGATTCGCGACCACCCGGAGCTCCAGCTCCAGATCGTCGCCGGCGCCTCGCTCGTGCTCGAGCGGTTCGGCAACGCGATCGACGTGATGTCGGCCGACGGCTTCGAGCCCGACGCGACGATTCGCTTCATCATCGAGGGTGAGACCCCGACGACGATGGCGAAGTCCACGGGCCTCGGGCTGCTCGAGCTGCCGACGGTCTTCGAGCTGCTGCGGCCGGACATCGTCGTCACGGTCGCCGACCGGTTCGAGACGATCTCGACCGCGATCGCGGCCGCGTACATGAACATCCCGGTCGCGCACACGCAGGGCGGCGAGATCTCGGGCTCGATCGACGAGAGCGTGCGGCACGCGGTGACGAAGCTCTCGCACCTGCACTTCCCCGCGACGGAGCTCGCCGCGCGGCGTGTCATCGGGATGGGAGAGGATCCCGCCAACGTCTTCAACGTCGGCTGCCCGTCGATCGACCTCGCCGCCCGCGCCGACCTCGGGCTGCGCTCGGAGGTGCTGGCGGAGTTCGGGGGCGTCGGAGGCCCGATCGACCCCGACAAGCCGTTCATCCTGATGATGCAGCACCCGGTGACGACCGAGTACGGCCACGGCTTCGACCAGATCAACCAGACGCTCGAGGCCGTCGCCTCGCTCGGGATGCAGGCGATCGTCTTCTGGCCGAACGTCGATGCGGGGTCCGAGCACGTCGCGAAGGGCATCCGCCGCTTCCGCGAGCTCGGCCGCGACCACGGCTTCCACTTCTTCCGGAACCTCGCGCCGGAGATCTTCGTGAAGCTGATGGCGCACTGCGCCTGCATGGTCGGGAACTCGTCCGCCGCCATCCGCGAGGGCGCCTTTCTCGGGACGCCCGCGGTCACGGTCGGAACCCGCCAGCAGGGCCGCGAGCGCGGGCCGAACGTCATCCAGGTCTCACATGACCCGGCTGAGATCGCCGACGCGGTCGGGGAGCAGATCGTCCACGGCCCCTACGCGAGCAACCCTCTGTACGGGGACGGAGCGGCCGGCAAGCGCATCGCGGACGTGCTCGCGACCGCACGGCCGGCGGTGCAGAAGCGCCTGCAGCTCGACGCAGTCGAGCTGACGGCGACCGCTCCCTGATGAGGATCCTCTTCTCGGCGCTGACGCCGACCTTTCTGAAGAACTTCGAGAGCGTCGTCTCCCTGCTCTCCGCGCGCGGCCACGAGGTGCAGCTCCTGCTCCGGTCGGCCGACGAGGCCGCGACCGAGCAGCTCGTCCCGTCGCTCGTCGCCCTGCCGGGCGTCTCGCTCGTCCACGCGGCAGAGGCGGAGAGCAACCCGCCTCGCCCCCGGTGGGTGTCCGGGATCCGCTCGTCACTCGACCACCTCAGGTTCGTCGAGCCGCGGTTTGCCTCGCCCGCATACCGGACCCGCGCCAAGGACGTCCCCCCGCTCGTTCGGCGGGCGGCGCAGTTCGGCCCGCTGCGAACGACCGGCGGCAGGCGCCTGCTCCGGCGCGGCCTGCTCGCGGCCGACCGGCTCGCGCGTCCGGATCCCGGGCTCGTCCGCCTGCTCGAACGGCAGCGGCCGGACGTCGTGCTGGTCACGCCGTACCTGATCCGCTGGGACACGACCCAGGCCGAGCTCGTGCGCGCCGCGCGCAGCCTCCGCCTGCCGACCGCCGTCTGCGTCGGGAGCTGGGACCACCTGAGCACCAAGGCGTCGATCTGCCCGCACCCGGACGCCTTGTTCGTCTGGAACGAGATCCAGCGCCGGGAGGCACAGGTGTTCCACGGCGTGTCGCCGCACCGCGTGGTCGTCACCGGCGCCCAGTGCTTCGACCACTGGTTCGCGCGCACGCCGAGCCCCCGGGCGGAGTTCTGCTCGGCGGTCGGGCTCGACCCGGACCGGCCGTACATCCTCTACACGTGCTCCGCGGAGCTGAAGCGCCGGAGCCCGCCCGAGCGCGCGTTCGTGCTGCGCTGGCTCGAGGCGGTTCGGGCCCACGAGGATCTGGGGATCGCCTCCGCCGGCGTCCTCATCCGCCCGCATCCACGTCGGACGGAGATCTGGGACGGAATCGACCTCCGAGACGAGAACGCCGTCGTCTTCCCGCTCGATCCGGTCTTTCCGACGACGGAGGCCGCAAAGCGCACGTACTTCGACTCGATCTACCACAGCGCCGCCGTCGTCGGCCTGAACACGAGCGCGATGCTCGAGGCGGGGCTGATCGGGCGACCCGTGCTCACCATCCTCACCCGCGAGCTCGAGGCCTCGCAGGGGGCGCTCGTCCATTTCCGCTACCTGCTCGACGCGGGCGGTGGGCTCGTGCAGGCGACGGACCGGCTCGACGACCACCTGCGCCTGCTTCGGCGGACGATCGCCGACGACAACGCCGACTGCCGCGCGCGCAACGCCGCCTTCATCCAGGAGTTCCTCCGTCCGCACGGACTGGATCGGGAGGCGACGCCGATCTTCGTGGACGCGGTCGAGCGGCTCCGGCGGTAGCCGCGTCCGGCCCGGGGCTACTCGTCCTCGGGCGCCCGCCGACTTCCCCGGCCGGTCGTCTCCTGGAGCCGCAGCTCGAGGAGGGCGAGCCGCTGCGCGAGGACGGTGTTCTGGTCGGAGAGCCGCGAGATCACGGTCGAGTAGTCGAGCAGCACGAGCAGGATGAAGAGCGTGGCGACCGCGAACAGCACCGCGGGCGGGTAGCCGGTCACCCCGACCCAGTCGGCGATCGTGTTCAGGCCGCTCCGCCAGAGCGAGAGCACGAGCAGCACGAGGCCGGTTGCGAGCCAGAGCAGTGCGTAGCGCTCGCGCAGGCGGCCCTTGCGGATCAGCTCGAGCACGACGACGAGCAGCGCCACCGACGCGACGGCGGCGACGATCGAGACGACAAGTGGCGTCATTTCACGTCCTCCAGTGGCGTGACGAAAACGTGGGGAACCCATGGTTCCTCCACGGGCGCCCTCCTTCTAAAGGCATCGTTGTCTTCATCGCTCCTCCATGGGTGTGACGTTCCTGCGGAAGAGCCCGACGAACAGGGCGAGCAGTACCTTGACCATGTAGTAGACGGCGAAGATCCGGCCGATCGAGGACCGCCCGCTGGCGCGCTCGCGCATCTCGACCGGCACCTCGGTCATCCGCAGGCGGTGCTTGTGCGTCATCAGCACCGCCTCGACCTCCGGGATGTCGTGCGGGTAGTCGGCGGCGAAGAGCGCGATGGCGTGGCGGTTCAGCGCCTGGAATCCGGACGTCGGATCGGTCACTCGCCGCCCGACGAGCAGCGAGACCGTCTTCGCGAGGATCGTGATTCCCGCCCGCCTCGGCATCGAGGAGCGGTACGCGGACGGCGCCGCGAAACGCGAGCCGACGGCGATGTCGACCTCGTCGGTGAGCACGGGCTCGAGCAGCGCGCCGAGCTCTGACGCATCGTGCTGGCCGTCGCCGTCGAGCCGCACCGCGAGCCGGAAGCCGTGCTCGAAGGCATAGCGAAAGCCCGTCTGCACGGAACCGCCGATCCCGAGGTTGAACGGCAGGCGGATCACGTGCGCGCCGCGCTGCTCGGCGATCGCCGCCGTCCGGTCGACCGAGCCGTCGTCGACGACGACGATCTCGAGGCCGGGGTCGAAGGCGCGAATCTCGTCGATCACGCGGCCGATGCTCTCCTGCTCGTTCAGCGCCGGAACGATCGCGATGCGCTTCAGCGCCGCGAGCCGCGGGTCGACCGCGCGCCGCTCGGCCTCGGCGACCTCAGCCACGGACGGCCTCGGGTACGCCCGCTCCGAGCAGCTCGAGCAGCCGGCGGGCCCGGTGGAGGTAGGTGTGCTCGTCGAGCGCACGCTCACGTGCCGCCCGCCCCAGCTCCTCCATCCGCCCCGGATCGTCCAGCAGCTCCGAATAGACCGCGGTCGCCTCGTCCGCGGTCGCGACGACGAGCAGCTCGCGCCCCGGCTCGAACCAGCGCTCGATCCCCTTGTGCGGGTTGGAGACGATCGCCGCGCCGGACATCGCGAGCTCGAACGGACGTGAGGTGGAGGAGGCGTAGACCGTCGCGTGCGCGCGGCGCGTGACGTTGAGATTGATCCGCGCGGCCGAGATCGCGCGCGCGAAGACGTTGATCGGGATGTTCCCGGCGAGCCGCGCGCGGCCGATGTCGCCGCGGAAGTCCTCCCCGCCGAGCGAGAAGTCGACCTGGGGAAGGCGGCGGCTCGGCTCGCCGACCATCACCTCGGTCCACTCGCGGCGGAACTTGTCGCCGAAGCCGTAGAAGAAGACGTCGGTCTCCTTCTCGACCGGATGGGGCTTGAAGAGCTCCGGGTCGGCCGCCCAGAAGACCGCCTCCGCGCGTCGGGCACCGAGTTGGCGCAGCCGCTCGAGTCCGCCCTCGGAGTTCGAGACGACGAGGTCGTACTCGGACGGGTCGGCGCCGAAGTAGTAGTTGAAGCCCGTGTCCATGCCGCC
>JBKPSO010000166.1:0-4445 GCA_046735055.1 Actinomycetota bacterium | reverse complement strand
GCGACGGGACACGTCGTTTGGACGACGACCTTTGTCGTCGACAACTCGGGCCTGTTCCTGATTCCGCTGTCGTCCTACAGCCCAGGGCGTAACCCCTGTCCGAGTCTCCCGTAAGCGCCGCTAAGGGTTGAGCGCAGGGGGCGGCACGGTCTGCCAGCCCGCAGATGGCAGGCCGTGCCGCTCCAAGGCGCTTGTCGCAGAATGCGGGAAGTACGACGGTCGGGTGGAGGCTTGGCCCCGCTTCTACGAGAAGTAGGGCCGACCGCAAGCCCGACCGCCGGGCTCCTTTCCGCGCTTCCGCCACGGGCGGGGTGATTGCGGACACCGGCCCGAGGTCCGCGCCAGCGCAACAACATCTGCCAGAGGATGCTCGCTGCAGTTCGAGCATGCGCTGACAGCAGAACCTCGAGCGGTCCGCGGCAGGCCGCGCTCTTGTGGTGCGGCTAGCTTTGCCCGCGCGATGGCGTTGGACAGGGGTGCATCAGAGGCGTAGAGTCCCGTGCCTGCCAGGTGGCAGGTCAAACCGGGGGGAGAGGGAGCGAATAATGCATGAACGTCGAACGGGGGCCGTTAGCCGGCTCCGAGCTCGCCGCTCGAGAGGGGCAGACGGACGGCGAAGTACGGCAGCTTCACCGTCGTAGTCGCACACAGCCCACTTTCTGTCCGCAGTTGCTCTTGATGGAGTCGAAACGTGGAGTGAGCAGAAGAGCAGATCTGCACGTTCTGGGTCAGAGGCGGCAGTGACAGAACGCCAAAGCGATTGGTTGGCTGCAGGAACGCTTTCTCGTCGGCGGTTTCTGGTCGCCGTGGCCGCCGGCGGCGCATCCCTCGCGCTACCGTCGAGTTTTGCGCGGGCCGGTTTGCTCCGAGACAGCATCGTTCTGTGGTGGAACGATGCCTTGCTGCAGGGAGTCCGCAACTCGAGGCTTGGCCCCCCGATGGTCGCCCGCGCGCTGGCGATTGCCCATACCTCGATCTACGACGCCTGGGCTGCGTACGACCAGAAGGCGGTTGGGACGCGTTTGGGCGGCTCGCTGCGGCGGCCGCCCCGCGAACGCACGCTCGCGAACATGAAGCAGGCGGTCGGCTTCGCGGCCTACCGCGCCGCCGTCGATCTCTTCCCGGGCAGCGCCTCGGCCGTGTTCGACCCCCTGATGCGTAGTTTCGGCTACGACCCCGGTGACCGTTCGACGGATACCTCGACGCCGACGGGGATCGGTAACAGCGCCGCCCGGTCCGTGCTCGACTTCCATCATCGAGATGGGGCCAACCAGCTGGGGGACGAACCGGGCGGCGCGACCGGCGTCCCGTACGCGGACTACACCGGCTACGTGCCTGCGAACGATCCAATGGACATTCGCGAGCCGTTCGACCCGTCGACCGTTCACGACCCTAGTGCCTGGCAGCCGCTGCGCTACGTGGACGGCGGCGGGGGCGTCGTGACGCCGGGGTTCGTCGGAGCCCAGTGGCAGCACGTGATGACGTTCGCGGTCAGCCCGGGTTCCCTGCGCTCCTCGACCGGCCCCGCCCGTTACGGATCCTCCGAGTATCTCGCTCAGGCGCAGGCGCTCCTCGAGGTCAGCGCCGGCCTCACTGATGAGCAGAAGATGATCGCCGAGTACTGGGCCGACGGTCCCCACTCCGAGCTCCCGCCCGGGCACTGGAACCTGTTCGCGCACTTCGTCGCCCGCCGTGATCACCACGGCGATCGCGAGCAGGGCCTCGAGCGCGACGTGAAGCTGCTGTTCGCGCTCACGAACGCCGTCTCGGACGCGGGCTGTTGCGCGTGGGACAACAAGCGCGCGTTCAACTCCGTCCGTCCGATCACTGCGATCCGAACGCTCTTCCGCGGGAGGACGGTGCGCGCCTGGGCCCGGCCGTATCAGGGCACGAAGCTGATCGACGGCGCGACGTGGTTTCCCTACCAGCCGACGACGTTCCCAACGCCCCCGTTCCCGGAGTACTCGTCCGGGCACAGCAGCTTCAGTGCTGCGGGGGCAGAGATCCTCAAGCGGTTCACGCACAGCGACCGCTTCGGCGGCTCCGTGACGCTTCCGGCCGGAAGCTCGAGAGTCGAACCCGGCGCGGTGCCCGCGGGCGATCTCACCCTTTCCTGGTCGACGTTCTCGGACGCGGCCGACCAGGCGGGCATCTCACGCCGGTACGGCGGAATCCACTTCGAGCAGGGCGATATCGACGCGCGGGCCACGGGCCGGAGCGCGGCTGGACGTGTGTGGGACAGGGCCGAGGAGTACTGGGAGGGGCGCTAGCCGGGGTTCCAGGCGCACCAAGTCGCTACGACCCCCGTACAGGGGAGAAAGGAGGAGAGCTGGACGAAGGTACGAGACCTAGGCGCAGGCAAGAAAAGGGGGAGGGCATGAAGCGATCGCTAGGCGCGCTGGCCGTCGTTATGGCGGCGTTCGCGCTTGTTCCCGCCGCGACAGCAGCAGGACCCGTCGTCGCGAACGGCGGCGGCCACGGGACGACCGACGGCACACACCCGTTCTCGCAGTTCGGCTTCGGCGTCACGCGCTCCGCGGACGGCACCGTGCACGGACACTTCAACTGCCTGATGGCCGGGGTATCGCAGTTCCCGGGCTTCACGTTGATGGCCGTGCGGGGCCAGGTGACAAGCGGCACGATCACCGCCGGCGCGGCGAGCTTCGACGGCGTCGGGATGTTCCAGACCGGCAACCAGGGGAAGCTCCCGGCCACCTTCCACTTCGAGGTGACCGCAGGCGGCCCCGGCGTCGGGACGCTGCACCTGACGCTGCTGACGCCATTCGTCTTCGATCTGCCAACGGAGCAGGTCCTGGACGGCCAGATCGACATCCACTAGCTAGAGAGACACGAAAGGGAGGGCACATGCGGAAAAGCAGACGGTTCTGGATCCTCAGCGCCCTTGTAGCGGCGGCAGCCACGCTGACGCTCCTCACGACGTTTGCATCGGCTGCGTCGTCGGGCGGGGCTCAACATGTCCGCTGGGACATCATCAGCACCACCGGGATACCGCCGGCGCCCCTCAACCCAGGGGGCCACGCGTCTGCCACTGCACCCGACGGCGACACGATCACACTCACAGGATCCGGGCATTTCGTGGCGCCCGCGAACGGCGGAGGCTCGTCCGCAGCGACCGGAGGCGGCACCTGGACGACCACGAGCGGCGGCAGTGGCACCTACAGCGTCACGGGCCTCGTCAGCTGGCAGCCCGCCAACGCGCAGGCCAACGTCGGCTTCGTCGACAACATCGACGAGGGCACGCGGACCAACGGCACGGCAGTCCTGGATATCGCGTTCTCGGACGGGAGCACGGGCGTCCTGACCGTGGGATGTCACGGCCCGGGCGCCCCGCCGGGCATCTTCGAGGGCATCGCGACGACGAAGGGCTTCAAGACGTACTACTCGGTCCCGACGCCCGTGGCAGGCGTCGACGCCGGCCGCACCCTCTTCCACGTGCGGTAGTCGCTCCATCGATCGACCTTGGAACAGGGCAGCCATCGCGGCTGCCCTGTTCGTTAGATGGCGACGCCCTTGGCGCACGGCTCCTCGAGCGACTGCTCGGGCTTCTCGAGCCCGTCGAGGCCCACCGCCTGCTTTGGAGACGGGATGCGGAGTTCGAGGCAGTGCTCGCGCTCGGCCGCCCCGACCCGGGCACGCTCGTCTTCGGGGATGCGAAGGCGGCCACCTACGACGGCAAAACTGGCGGCAACGAGTGTGGATCCCGGCGCTCGTGACGGCCGGCGAGTCCTACTTCCGCCCATACGACCTGCGCCACACCTGCGCGACGCTATTGATCTACGAAGGCCGCCCCGTCACAGAGGTCGCCGCGCACATGGGCCATGCCGACCCTGGCTTCACAGCCCGAGTCTATGGGCACGTTTTCGCTGACGCGGCCAAGCGTCGGCGCGTGCCGATCGAAGCCGCGATCGTTAACGCACGCGCTGCAAGGCGTGCGGCGGAGGCATAAGCGGGACGACAACCCGCGGAAGATTTCCGCCGGCTTGGTGGTCATTGGGAGTGTCCTCGATGGACTACTGTGGTTCGGCTCTTGTCGTCGAGACGGTTGACCCGGGCGGCCCATGATCGTCGACGCGCACACGGACGTATTGCTCGAATTCGTCATGCGCGAGGGGGAGCAACCGTCCTTCGAGCTCGTTCTGCGCTGCGGAGAGGCAGGCGTCTTCAAGCGCTACTGGCTCCCGCGGCTTACAGCAGCCGATGTTGGCGTCCAAATCTGTCCCCTGTACGGCGAAGGCGCACGTCGTCCGGACGCCCGCGCGCGAACGCTCGCTCAGGAGGCAGAGTTCAGGCGCGTCGTCGAGGACAACGGCGAGCACGTCTGCCAAGTGCAGACGGGCGCGGATCTCGACGACCTGCGCTTGCGGCTCGTGCTATCGATGGAGGGCGTCGAGCCGCTCGAAGGCGACCCCAGCGCATTCGAGGAG
>JBKPSO010000165.1:0-13237 GCA_046735055.1 Actinomycetota bacterium | reverse complement strand
AGAACCAAGTCGCAATCTAGATCAGGGCGACCTTGACGTTCGAGTCGCGGACCACAAGCTGAACGCATTGTTCGGTGAGGGCGTCCGGACGTTCGTCGACCTGACCGACGACGCCGACCACCTCCGCCCGTACGCGGATCTACGCGATCTGCGCGCACACCGGCTCGTAATCCTCAGACGTCATGAGCGCTTGCCGGCGCGGCCTCGGCCGCGCACGCGTCGCCTTGCCCGTTAGGCGAGGCGCTTCTCGAGGTAGGCAGCGAGCCTCGTCAGCGGGAACGAGATCAGGAAGAAGATGAGCGCCACGAAGGCGAAGATCTCGAACGCGTGGATCTCGCCGATCCCGGCCGGTGGGAAGAACGTCAACCGCTCCGACTGCGACTTCGCCGCCTGGAGCAGCTCGATGCCGCCGATGACCGCCGCCAGGGTCGAGTTCTGGATGATGTTGACGAGCAGGCCGACGAGGGGCGGCAGCAGCCGGCGGAGGGCCTGCGGCAGGATCACGTACTCGTGGCGGCCGACCCAGCCGAACCCGAGCGCTGCGGCTGCCTCGTGCTGTTCCCTCGGGATCGACCCGACCGCCCCGCGCGTGGCCTCCGCCACCTGGGCACTTCCCCAGAGGGTCAGCGCGATCGCGGTGGCCGTGAGGGCGTCGAACTCGAGCGTCGGCGAGATCGACGGCAGCCCGAAGTAGACGATGAAGACCGTGACGATGATCGGCAATCCGCGGAAGACCTCGACGTACACGCGGATCACGGCTCTGAGGGGAAAGAAGCGGATCGTGAGGAGCGTCCCGAGAACGACGCCGATCAAGGTGCTGCCGACCACCGCCGTCCCCGATACCAGGAGCGTGGCCGGCAGGCCCTCCTCGAGGATGTAGCGGAAGACGGGGCCGGCCCAGTCGGGCATCACCGGGCGTCCGGGAGGGCGAGCCTCGACTCGAGCAGGCGGATCGACGCCGACAGGCTCCACACGAGCGTCAGGTAGACGATCCCGAGCACGGTGAGTGCCTCGAGCGTCTCGAGCGTCAGGTTGGCGATGTTGATCGCCGTCGTCGTCAGCTCCGGGTAGCCGATCACGTACACCAGCGATGTGTTCTTCACGACCGAGATGTACGTGTTGATCGACGAGGGCAGCGCGATCCGCCCGCCGATCGGGAGCGTCACGTTGAGGAACGTCGCGAGGGAGCCGAAGCCGAGGGCGTACGCGGCTTCGCGGTACTGCCGCGGCACGGCCTCGAACCCTGCGCGGAAGTTCTCCGTGTTGAACGCGCCCCCCCAGATCGTCACCGAGAGCCAGGCCACGGTGAACGCGTCGAGCCGGATGCCCACCTGAGGCAGCGCGAAGAAGAGCATGAAGATCTGGACGAGGATCGGCGTGTTCCGGATCACCTCGACGTAGACCGCTGCGAACTGGCTGACGACCGGGACGCGCCGCGCTCGCGCGGCTCCGAGCACGACGCCGATGAGGAACGCGCCGCCGATCGCGACCGCGGAGACCTTCAGCGTGTTGAGCAGGCCGTCGAGGAGCTCGTGCCAGTTCTCGGACACGAACGCCCACAGGTCATAGGTCGCGAGCATGGTGAACGGAACGAGCGGCGGCCGCGTCGCCGCAGCCGCCGCACGTGGTCCGTCAGGCTACGGGCACACCGTGTCGAGGCTGGGGAGGCTCGGGTTTCGGTAGGTGAAGTTGTTGTTCGGCCGCAAGACGTTGTTCAGGAACGTCGGTACGAACCGCGGCGCGATGTTGTTACGGATGATCGGAGCGAAGAGATCCTTCTGCTTCATCAGGTTGAGCCTGGCGTCGACCCACCGCTTCAGCTGGACGTTGCCCTGCTTGATGCCGATGCCGTACGGCCCCTCGAGGAACTGGTCGCCTGTCAGCCTCGACGAGGGATCGGTCGCGGCGATCAGCGCGAGCGACGTGTCGTCGAACATGACGGCGTCGGCACGACCCTGGTTGAAGGCGAGGATGGCGTTGGTGACGCTGTCCGTCACCACCACCTGCGTGTCCGAGTAGCAGCGCTTCATCCAGCGGTCGTAGATCGAGCCGCTCGTGGTGGCGACTCTCTTGCCGTGGATGTCGTTCAGGGCCTGGATCGGGGACGAGTTCTTCACGAGCAGCCGGCCGGTTGCCTTGTAGTACGCGCGAGAGAAGTCGATCCTCATGTCCCGGTCGGCCGTGTAGGTGAAGGTCGAGATGACGAGGTCCACGCGGTTCGTGGTCAGCAGCGGCTCGCGCACCGCGGTCGGGGCGCAGACGAACGTAAGGCGCTGCTCGCGGCCGAAGGCGTACCGGGCAAGCCACTTCGCGATCTCGACATCGACGCCGGCGTTCTTCCCCCGGACGTCGAGGTACCCGAAGGGCGGGGTGTCGCACTTGACGCCGACGATGAGTCGCTTCCGATTCGCGATGTCGGCGGGGAGCTTGGGCAGGACCGGTTTCGCTCCGGTTTTCGCGGTGCCGGTCGTCGCGGTGGGCCGGGCCGAGCCGATCGCTGCTGCGACGAACGCGATCAGGGCGACCCCCACGGTGGACAAGATGATCCGCTTCATTCATCAGCTCCTTTCTCTGCACTGACTGACAGCTCTTCGAGCGAGTGGGCGAGTTGGAGCGAACGGCGCAGGAAGCGCCTCGTCCGCTCTTCTCGCGGGTTGTCGAGGACGGCGACCGGAGGCCCCTGCTCGACGAGCTTGCCTCCGTCCATGAAGATCACGCGGTCGCCGACCTCACGGGCAAACTGCATCTCGTGCGTGACGACGAGCATCGTCGTCCCGTGGCCGCGCGCGAGATCGCGTATTACGACGAGCACCTCGCCCACCAGCTCGGGGTCGAGCGCGGACGTGACCTCGTCGAACAGCATGACGGTGGGCGACATCATCAGCGCGCGGGCGATCGCCACCCGCTGCTGCTGGCCGCCCGAGAGCTGGTGCGGGTGCTGCGACGCCTTCTCGGGCAGTCCCACGGTCTCGAGCAGATCGCGGGCGCGCTGCTCGGCCTCCGCGCGGGGCAGCTTGCGGATCCGCCGCGCGGCGAGCGTCAGGTTGCTCATCACCGTGAGGTGGGGGAACAGGTTGAACTGCTGAAAGACGATCCCGATGCGCTGCCTGACGGCAGAGACGTCGACGCCCTTGGCCGTGATCTCCTCGCCCTCGAAGAGGATGCGCCCGCCCTGGACCGGCTCGAGCAGGTTGACGCAGCGAAGCAACGTGCTCTTGCCACTGCCGCTCGGGCCGATGATGACGACCACCTCGCCCCGCGCCACCTCGAGGTCGATGCCGTCCAGCACGAGGTTGTCCCCGAAGAGCTTGCGGACGTCCTCGAGCCGAATGACCGGGTCGGCCTTTCCGTTCCCCGCGGCGGTCACGTCGACGTCGGCGGCGCTCGCCGCGCCGTCGATGCGCCCTGCGCGGCCGAGGCTGGGAGCGCGCGAAGCACGGAGAAGGAAGCCTGACTGGGTTTCCATCGGTTTCTACGCCGGACGAAGACGGTCGTCCGCACGCTATATGGTTTCGTCGGCGGGCAGAAATCAGTTTGCTGCGGCCGGGTGGCGGCTAGCCGCGCGGCAACCCCCGGCACTCCCACCCCCTGAAGTCGAAGGAGTCCCGCGCCGGAATCCTGGGGAGATCCTCCCTCGTACGCGCTTCTGCTGACCCCGCTCGCGCTGTCTGCACTCGTAAGTTCTCTGTAAAGGGACGTTTGTCGCCCTCCCTCAGCGCGGACCACCTACCTGATAGGTGAAAAGGAGGGGTACAAGAATGAGTAAACGTGTTTTCACTCTACTCGCGGCCATATTTGGGGTGTTCGCCCTTGTGGCCGCGCCGCTCGCGGGGGCGAAGAAGCCCGCTCCTGGCTCAGGCCACGGGAACTCGGGCGCTGCGCACAAGTGCCAGAAGGGCGGCTATCTCTCGCTCGTCGGGGCGGACGGAACGACCTTCAAGAACGTCGGTAAGTGTGTCAGCTTCGCCGCGCACGGCGGGAAATTCAGCACAGGGCTCGTCATCCCGGCGGGGAAGAAGGCGACCCTGTCCAACGCCCAGTTCGGTGACGCCTTGCTCCCGACGGCGCCGCTTGCACCGAACACGTTTACGAACTGCCCGGGGGATCAGCTCGCCTACGGGTATCAGCTGAACCTGGGCGCGAATGTCCAGCTCGCGACCGGCGGCATGGGTTGTCAGAGCGTGGCGGGGGCGGTGATCGGGCCGTTTCCGACCGCGGTGCTGCTGCGGGTCTGGTTGACGGACTTCCACGCTCCGGTGTTCACGTTCTATTCGGATGGAAACCACTCGAGCGTGACGGGTTCGAACCCGTTCCTCGTCTCGATCCGAGACAGCGTCTTCGGGACCAGCACGACAGCGCCGCTCGTTCCCCCGCCCGGGGACGGCAACCTGAACGTGGTCGTCACCATCGCCTGAGACGGTCGGTCTCCGGGGAGGCCCGCTCCGGCGGGCCTCCCTAGAGGTTTTGGGGCCGTCCTCGTAGCTCGAGCGTCGTGCTTGACAAGCTTCTTGACCTCGCGGAGAACTTGTGGGAAGAGCCACGGTCGCTGTTCGCCGTTCGGGCGCCCGTCATCTAGGAAGGTGAGAATCCGGGCTGCGGTCTGGAACGCGATCGTCCGGACGCGGTTCACGGCGTACCACGCCGATCGGTTCTGTTGCCAAAGCTCGAAGTCCGCCTGAGGCGCCGGGGAAGTACGGCGTCGCGGTGAAGTCGCAGACGCGGGCGATGGGCCATGACGATCGTCTTCCCGGACCCCGTGGCCATCTTCACTCCATGCCGCACAAGCGTCTTGTCTGCCGGTACCTCGACCTCGGTCCGGCCGGGAGCCTCCTCGAGGTAGATCAGCGTTACGCAGCCGCGCCTTTTCGTGCTTCAAGCTGGGCATCGGGATGGGCCGCGACGAGTTTGTGCTCGAGTTCCTCGAGCGCGGCTTGCTTGGGCTTCTGCCTGGCCGTTGCCCTTAGCCCGTGGTCTGCGTGAAGACATCACGTTCGATCGAGCGCATGCGGAATCCGGCGCGCTGGTTGAAGCGGAGGTTGTCGACGTCGGCCGCGGCGGTGGCGACCAGGAGGACGGATCGACGTCGCGCGCGCACGGCGTCGACGGCCTTCTGGATCAGAGCACGGCCGACTCCGCGACTGCGATACGCGGGCTCGACGGCCATGTTCTTGATCTCGCTCCCCGAGTCGGACCGCGCAGATCGCTTCGCGGTCCGGCGTACCGCTAGATGCGGAGAGGGGCTGAATCGGCACCGGGCCGGTCCTCGCGGTTGCGCCACTCCGACCAGGGCAGGATGCCCCACTCGGGAGCGGGCGGCGAGTTCAGCATCGCGAGGTACTCGAGCAGGTGTCCGTCGGGGTCGCGAAAGTAGACGGCGGCCGCTGGCATCCAGCCGATGACGCTGGGCTCGTCGGTCTCCTCGGCGAAGAACGAGAGCGGTGTGATGCCCTGCGATCGTAGGCGCGCGCACGCATTCAGGACGTCGTCGAGGGACGACGTGAACGCCACGTGCAGCGACAGCCCGATCGGCGCGGGCCCCTGTGACCAGAGGCCGAGCATTGACTCGCCTGGGGCGCCGACCCAGAGGAACGCGGCGCTCCGGTCGCGCGACTCGAAGGCGAGTCGGAGGCCGACGATGTCCTGGTAGAAGGTCACCGAGCGGCTCAGGTCGCGAACCGTGAGGTGCGCCTCGAACAGGCCGCTCGGCGGAGACACAACGGTCATTCGCCGAGCACCTGGATCGGGTCGGCCGAGGCGAGCGCAACGTGTACGAAGGGGTGGTAGAAGGCGTCGAGCGCCAGCTCTGGGGAAACGTCGAAGGCGAGGAGTTCCTCGGAATCGGAGTGCCAGACCTCGATGCTCGTCCTGTTGTCGGGCGGGCTCCAGTACAGGGTCACCTCTAAACCGCCGCTCGCCCGGAAGGCGAGCTCGCGGCGACCGTGGAGCGGCTGTGTGGGCGCCGTCGTCACGGCAGCTTCGCTGCGAGCACGTCCACGTGCTCGATCCGAGGGGGTTCCGCGAGCAGGTCGGCCGCCTTCTCGCCCAGTGCCGCTGCAACTGCCTTGCCGGGCTTCGCCTCGAGCCGGACGGTGAGACCTGTGGTGACCATCGATGCCCTCCTTCTTCTTGGCAGTTCGCGTGCGCCGAGAGTTGCACCCGCGGCTGTGTGTGAGCTGTCTCCCATCTCAGCGGTCACAGATGTCGACGGCCTCAACCCTGTTTGACGCCGTCGACGTAGACGCCGACCCGGTCGGGGTCGAAGCTGAGCAGTCCTGCGATCTTCTGACTCTCGGGCAGCGGTGTCCTGTACGACCAGGCGATTTCGAGGCCACCGTCGCGCAGCGACCAATACTCGGCATTGCCTTTATACGGGCAATGGCTCACGCTCTCCGTCGGTGTCAGAAGACCCATCCGGATGTGCGTCTTGGGAGGTCGGGTGGCCGGTAGTCGTGGTCTGTCCGTCACGGTCCCGCACCGAGCTGTCTGGCAGCTGTGCGCCGGATCAGTCGCCGAGACAGCGGTGGCGGTGCTCGCTTCGGTCCTGGACGAGTCCCAGGATGCGAAGGCGGCCGCCGAGCTCGAGTGCGTGGAGCGAGATCTCGGTGGGCAGGAAGGTGCCCTGTTTCGTCCGGCAGGTGAGCTTGATCGTCGATACCCGCCCGTCACGGAGGACGCGCTCGAGCAGCTCGCTCAGCTCGGATAACTCCGACGGGTGGATGCTGGAGATCGGGGTCTGGAGCAGTTCCTTCCGCGTGTAGCCGAGGAGGTCGCAGCCCGCGTCGTTCGCGGCGAGGATGCAGCTCTGCTCGGGGTCCATGACGTAGGCCGGCTCGTCTGCGTGCTCGAAGCACGTTCCGGACATGAGGTCGTGCGTCGCGTCCATCGTCAGTGGGCTTGCGACTGCATCCGCAGCCTGGTCGGGGCCCGATCGAGCTCGAATGCCCGATGCTTCAGGCGCTTGTCCATGAGGCGCCGTCGGGCCGGTGAGACGTGTTCCAGCAACACCTGACGAACCAGGTCGTAACGGAAACGGAAGCGGAGCCCGTCGATCCGCAGGATCCGCCGCTCGCAGAGACGCTCGAGCTCCTCGGTCAGCGCGGTCGGATCGACGTCGAGGAGGTCTGCGAGCGGCTCGGGCTCGAACGGCTGCTCGACTACCGAGGCGGCCACGAGGACACGGTAGGCCCATGCGCCCTCGGCACGGCACTGCGCGATCAGCGCCTCGGCGAGGCTTCTGGAGG
Source organism: Actinomycetota bacterium (assembly GCA_046735055.1). GTDB lineage: Bacteria > Actinomycetota > Thermoleophilia > Gaiellales > Gaiellaceae > DATBLE01. The sequence continues at coordinate 5,996 of JBKPSO010000165.1, read as the reverse complement.
GACCGGACAGTCCGCCGCAGGCGATCGCCTCCGCGACGAAGCGCGGATTGCCCCCCGTGGACTCATGGAGATCGGGTATCCCGAGGGGTGCGAGCTCAGCCGGAGAGAGGGGTTCCAGCCGCACCCGGGTGTCGGGTCGAAGGCGGCTGTGTGGATCGTCCGGAGAGGTCTCGGTGCTCGTCGCGGTCGTCACCAGTGCGGCGGCGAGGCCGGCGCCGCGTCGGCGCAGATATCCGAGCGCGGCGAGCGTCTGGAGGTCGGCCCACTGGACGTCGTCGAGGAACAGCACGAGCGGTGCATGGTCGGCGACGAGTTCGACGAGCGCTTCGAGCACCTCGACCTCGTCGAACGGTCGCGAGGCCTCGCCGAACGCATGCTCGGGCAAGATCTGAGCCAGCGCCGGCGTCCAGCCCTCACGGAGCTCGTCCACGGTCAGTGCCTCCCGGAGCGCGGTAGCGAGCGGCACGTACGGCAAGTGCTGCTCGAGCTGCGAGCAGGTCGCCCGGCCGAGCCGCACTCCGTCGAGCGCTCCCGCAAGCTCGTCGAGAAGTCTTGTCTTGCCGAGCCCTACCTCTCCTTCGATCTGGATCAGCGATGCGGCACCGACCGCTGCGTCCCGGACCGCCCGGACAAGCGTCTCGAGCTCGGCGGTACGGGCGAGCAGTCGAAGAGGTGGGCGTCCCTCCTCTGTCCGCATCCGGCCGATCGCGCGTGGCAGAAGCGAGCGCACGTCCTCTTGGCGGATGATCGCCGACTCGAGGCGCCGTGTCTCCGTACCGGGTTCAAGCCCGAGCTCCTCGTCCAGGCGGGCACGGAACCTGCGGTAGCGATCCAGAGCCTCGTGTGGGCGGCCCAGTGCGTAGAGAGCGAGCATTCCCGATCGGCAGGCGCGCTCGCTGAAGCCGTCCAGTCCGGCAGCGGCATCGGCGTGCGCAAGGGCCGGTGCAAAGTCGAGCTGGGCGAGTGCGGCGTCGGCCGCGTCGAGGCGCGCGCCGAGGACGCGACCCCGATAGCTGCCGCGCACGTCGAGGGCCCACGCGGTGTAGGGCTCGTCTTCCAGGACATCCCCCCGCGCAAGGTCGAGCGCCTGCTCGAGTGACGTGCGGGCGAGGTCCGTGGGCTCGCGGGCAGAGCGTTCGAGCAGCTCGTCGAAGCGGTCGAGATCGAGCGAGACAAGCTCGGTCGCGAACCTGTATGCCTCGCTCTCGGTGGCGACCAGCTCTCGGGCTCGGTCTCGGTCCAGCGTGAGGCGCCGGCGCAACGTGGACACGAACGTTTGCAGCGAGCCTGGCACGTTCTGTGGCCGTTCCTGGCCCCAGACGAGCTCGGCGAGGCGGTCGATCGGCACCCGGTGCCCTCGGGCGGTGAGCAGGATCTCGAGCACCTGCTTCGGCCGGATACCGCCGAGATCGCCGGCACCGATGGTGCGTTCACCGTCCTCGATCGAGAGCGAGCCGAACAGGCGAATCACCGGGCGGTCGCGGTACTGACGCCCGTTGCCCCCACCTCCCGCCTCGGTGATCGGCTGTCTCGCGCTTATCGGACGACCGTCCCGTTCGCTCGGATGACGAGCCACAACCCGCCGAACTCGCTGACGTTTTGACAGAGGATCTGGCGCGGCTTACGGTCGCCGACGTAGTAGTAGAGCGGGCGTCCTGCGAACGTCGCCTGCCGTGAGCCGTCGCTCCGGCGGATCGTTCCCAGCCGGCGGGCGCCGACGCCCGGGCCGCCGACGAGCTTGCCGGTGACGATGTACGGGGGCCACCTCTTCGCGCACGCGCCCGCACATGCGCTGTGCCCTGGAACGTCCTTCGAGAAGGCATAGAGAGCGAAGCCGCGTCCGTCGTAGAGGATCGTCCCGTACGGTGAGCGGGCGGCGGTGACCTTGGAGACCGTCGCGGTGCTCGAGGAATCGGCGATCGCCATGGCGCTCCCTGCAGACGCGAGTGCGAGAGCGATCGTCGCTGCGGCAATTGCGAGCATGCGCATGCACCTTTAGTAGTCCGGCAGGCGGATTCATTACGCGCCCGACGACAGAGGGTCCCTCGTCGTTCACGGCTGAGGTCGCGCTCAGCTTCGGCTGAGTCTCTCTCCGTACGGTCGCGGCCTCGCTACCCGGCACCTCGCCGGACGAAAGGAGATCGAATGAAGATGCTGTCGAAGCGCAGGCTCCTCGGAGTGGCCACGCTTGTCGCCGTCGCCCTCGCAGCTGTGATCGGAAGCCAGGCGTTCGCCGGCTCGAAGGGCGATCCGGCCTCGGCGAAGGGACTCGGGCCCCTGACCGGGCTTCTCCCCCGTGATCACCTGACGGTGGAGAGCGCGATCCAGGTCGACCTGAGCAAGGAGACCGTTCGGCTCCCGCTCTACAAGGGCAGGGCAAACGGGGAGACCGTCTGGTTCGTCCTGCTCGACGCGTCCGACGCCGGCGCCGCGCACGACCTGGGTGTCAACTACGCGCCCAAGCTCGCCAACGTCGGAATCGGCGAGCCGGAGGCCGTGCAGACGGTCACGCTCGACTCGCCCACACCGGACGAGAACAAGTTCGGCCAGGCCGTCGTGAACTTCCAGGGCGCTCCGGACTTCAGCCCGACCCGTATCGCCGAGCCGGGCCCGACCGGATTCCCGCTGGCGAAGTTCCAGCCCGGGGCGGTTGCCCGCAAGGGCTACAGCCCGTTCATCCGCATCGCCGGCTCGCAGACGGTGTACAGCGCGCCGATCGTTGCGAGCGGTGACGGCCCCTTCGACGTCGTCCACCATACGAACACCGGCGACCGCGTGCTCGGGATCCACATCGCCGGCCCTTCCGCTCCAGGTCAGTTCGCGGAGTCGTGGGTCGACCTGCTGTTCGTGAAGGGTTTCGACGCCGGCCAGCCGATCGTCTACATCTCGACCGACGCCGGCCAGCCGCTGACCTCGGTGCTCGAGCGCTCGACCTACGTGCCGGCACTCGACAAGGCCGCGTATAACGGCGGCGACGACTTCCTCGGCTCCGCCCGCGAGCGCCTCTTCGGCTTCGTCAACGGCCAGACGGGCTCGAACAACGAGGAGTCGCAGGGCTTCGTCCACCTGATCAAGGACGGTCACGCCTCCGAGGACGCCAGTGCCGGCAACACGGCGCTGATCGACGCGCTCCGCAACGGCGGCGACCTGCTGAACGTCTTCGGCGACTTCCCGACCGAGACGGATCCCCGCCACGCGCAGGCCTACAGCCCGCTCTGGGATGCACAGCTCGGCCTCTGGACCGACAAGGCCGTCCAGCAGGGCCTGAACACGCGCCAGATCGACGAGGTGCAGGTCTTCAACCTGGCCGCCACCCGTCCCGACCTGCTCACCGGCATCGACCCGGCGACCGGCAAGCCTGCTCCGTACGGCTCGGTCGGCGTCGACATCAACTGCGCGGTGATCGGCTTCACCGACAAGGCCCCCACGGCCAACCTCGCCGATCCCGCGCCCAACTCGCAGTTCCCGCCCCGCTAGGAGGCGTCTTCGAGCGGCGGGCCGAACGGGGGTCCGCCGCTCACCAGCTTCGTCATCCACATCGAAAGGAATTGCAATGAAGCGTTCTCCACTCACCGTCGCCGCCGTCGTGGCTGCGGCATCCTAGTCATCACGCTCGACGAGCTGCGAGCCGTCGGCGTCGGGCTCGCAGAGCGTGCGAGTGCGGCGCGCGTTGCCCGAGGCGAACCTCGATTGGCGGGCTCAGCAGGCGCTCAGCCGGCGCTGAGACACGCGCGGCACAACTGGGGTAGCGCCGCACAGAGAGACGCGGCGCTCGACCACAGCACCCACGCAAGAAAGGAGCTACCCATGGCTGTCGGTGCAGCTCGAGCTGACCAGGACGGACTGATGCGCCTCCTCGCCATCAGCGGCAGCCTCCGCCGCGGCTCGTACAACAGCGCTCTGCTGGACGCGGCCGCGGCGGACTGTCTCCCGAACGTCGAGTTCGTCGTCTGGCGTGGGCTTGCCGACGTCCCCGCCTACAGCGAGGATCTTGACGTGGTGCCGCCCGCCGTCGCCGCGCTCCGGGGCGAGATCGCACGATCGGACGGCGTCCTGATCGCCACGCCCGAGTACAACCACTCAGTTCCCGGCGCACTCAAGAACGCGCTCGACTGGGCGTCGCGGCCGTTCCCCGACAACCAGTTGAGGGGCAAGCCGGTTGCCGTCGTCGGCGCCAGCACGGGCTTGTTCGGCGCAGTCTGGGCCCAGGCCGAGCTCCGGAAAGTGCTCATGGCAATCGGCGCGAACGTCCTCCCGGCCGAACTTCCCGTCGCGAGTGCAGAGACCGCGTTCACAACCGATGGGCGACTTCGCGAACCCCGCCTGGCGGCCGCGCTCAGGCAAATCGTCTACGAGTTGCTCGAACATACCGCGAGGCGCGCGGCCTGATCGGGAAGCTCTCGCGGCTGGCGTGGAGATCTCAGCTGCGGCAACAGCTGCGCCGTCGTGCTTACGCCAGGCCGAGCTCGTCGCTCAGCCAGCTGGCCTGCCGCTCGCGCTCGGCCTCATATCCGGCGGGGCCATCTTGTAGCTCGGCGAGGCGTGCGGTCGCAAACGCAGCAAATTGAGGTGACTGCTCCGCCGCTCCTTCCGCATCGGCGGCGTACACCGCGAGTTCAGGAGCCCTGGCTGCGCGTCGGCGAGCCTCTTCGGCGCACGACGTTCCGAATGCCCTGGCGGCCGCGTCAGTCCAGGCCTCGACGCGGCGGACGAGCCGCCCTCGGCTGGCGGCGACGAGACGCTCGCCCACGACGATCTCGCCCTCGAGCTCGACCTCCCAGAGCTCTGTCCGCAGCCAATATGGCAGGTCGCCGACCCGACACGCATGCATGCCTGATACGCATAGCTCGACCTGCTCGCTCTCCAGCCACGAGCCCGGTTCGGGCCAACGGAGACGGGTGAACGGTGCGACCCTGCCGCGGTCGAGGCATTTGTAGGCGATCACTCCGACCTCCAGCCCCGGAACGCCTCGACCAGCTCGTTCTGGAGCGCGGGATCGAGATGCTCCGCCCGCAGCCGCCCCGTACTCTCGATCGTCTGACGCATCTGCTCCAGGTACGTCGCGCACAAGTCGCAGACACCGAGGTGCTCCTCGAAACGCTCGCGGTCGTGAGGTGACAGGCCGCCCTCGAGATACCCGGTCACGAGCTCGACGACTTCTGCGCACGTCAGGTCGCGGGACAGTTTCATCTCTTCCTGCTCTCACCCAAATAGTCCTCGAGTGCTTGCCGCACCCGGGCGCGAGCCCGGTGTAGAAGCACCCGCTGATTCGTCAGGCTGATGTCGAGGACGTTACAAATTTCGTCCGGCGTGAAGCCCTCGATGTCGCACATGGTGATGACGATCGCCTGCGCCTTGGGGAGCTGGGCAATCGTCTGGTCGATTACCTCGCGCGCCTCCGCCTCCAAGAGGCGCGGCTCCAGGGACGCCCAGCTCTCTGGTGGCGCGGCCCAGTGCCCGGCCCACCGCCCCTCTGTCTGGAAGCGGCTCGGGTCGACTGTCGGTTCACCGTCTGCGCCCTCGCCGGCGAGGGTCGCGAACGGGACACTGCGGGCCTCGCGCTCTCCCCTCGACATGGCTGTGTTCATCAAGATCCGGTAGAGCCACGTCTTGAGGGAAGACCGGCCTTCAAAGCGGTCGAGACTCCGGAGGACGGAGAGCCACGTATCTTGGACGACCTCCTCGGCGACCGACTGAGTGGAGACGTAGTTTCGCGCGACGCGCAGCATTCCAGGGCCGTGCTCGCGGACGAGGTGGGTGAAAACGGCCTCGTCCCCCGCGCGAAGGGCTGTGACGAGTTCCCGGTCTTCTTGCAGTAGGCCGGTCTTCACCGCTGATTCCGGGCTGGACACCAGCGGAAACGTAATGGTTCGGCCGCTCGGCATCCCGGCGCCATGAAAGCCGGCGCCCGGATTAGCGCGACGCCCTGCGTAACGACTCGGGCCTCCGAGCGACTAAGGCGGCAGTAGATGCAACCACGAAAGGAGAAGGGAACG
>JBKPSO010000164.1:0-11716 GCA_046735055.1 Actinomycetota bacterium | reverse complement strand
GATCCGATCCGCGTCAGCGCGGATCCCCGCAGCCCGTGCGGGCCGGCGCGGTGGGGCCGGTGCGACCTCGGTCACCAGTAACCCTCGAAGCGCTTGCCGTTCGGAAGGCCGATGCGGGCCGGCGGGAGGGGCAGCTCCTGTTCCGCTCCAGGTGCTCCCGTGCAGGCAGGCTCGAGGCAGCATTCCCAGAGCTGCTGGAGCGCCTCGTCGCGCCCCAGCTTGCGGATCGTCGCTAGGTACGAGGGTGCGAAGACGATTCGGTGGGCGATCACAGGCATGAAGAGGAGCTCGACGGCATCGGGGACGACGTACGTCCGTCCTTCGAGGAGCGCCTACGCCCGCACGGCGCGCTCGAGTGCCAGTGACCCCCGGACGGACGCGCTGAGCGCGATCGTCTCCAGCTGTCGCGTCGCCCCGACGAGCCCGACGATCCAGCGCTGGATCAGCTCGTCGACGTAGACGTCCCCGACTGCGCCCTGCAGCCGTCGGACCTCCGCCGTCGAGACGGCCGCCCGGAGCGAGGCGAGCGGGTGCCCTTACTGCCGGTCGCGGACGATCGCGAGCTCCTCCTCGGGCGTCGGATAGCCGAGCGAGATGCACATCAGGAAGCGGTCGAGCTGAGCCTCCGGCAGCGGGAAGGTCCCCTCGTGCTCGATCGGGTTGTCGGTCGCGAGCAGGAGGAACCAAACACGACGGAGCCTGCAGGAGGTGGGCGGGTACGATTGGCACGTGGCAGTGACGACACGTCCGAGGCTCGACGCGGCCAAGCTGCGGGCCGACTTCCCCGTCTTCGACCACCCGGTTCACGGGAAGCCGCTCGCGTTCCTCGACTCCGCCGTCAGCTCCCAGAAGCCGCGCCAGGTCCTGGACGCGATGCGCGAGTTCTACGAGACGTCCTACTCCAACGTCCACAGGGGGGTCTACACGCTTTCGGAGCGGGCGACCGAGGGCTACGAGGGCGCGCGCGAGAAGGTGCGCGCGTTCGTCAACGCGAGCTCGACGCGCGAGGTGATCTTCACCCGCCAGGCGACCGAAGCGCTCAACCTCGTCGCGTACGCCTGGGGGCTCGACAACCTCGGGCCCGGCGACCTCGCGCTCGTCACGGAGCTCGAGCACCACTCGAACTTCGTCCCTTGGCAACAGATCGCGAAGCGGACGGGCGCGGAGTTCAGGATGATCCCGATCGACGACCAGGGTGAGCTGCGGATGGACCTGGTCGACGACGTGGTCGGCGACCTGCGCGTCAAGGTCGTCGCGGCGAATCTCGTCTCGAACTCGCTCGGGACGATCAACCCGATCGAGCGGCTCGCGGCGTGGGCCCACCAGCGCGGCGCGATCATGGTCGTCGACGCCGCTCAGGCGGCGCCGCACCGCCGGATCGACGTGCAGACGCTCGGCGCCGACTTCGTCGCGTTCTCGTCGCACAAGATGTGCGGGCCGACGGGCGTCGGGGTGCTCTGGGGACGGCGAGAGCTCCTCGAGGCGATGTCGCCGTTCAACTACGGCGGCTCGATGATCCGCTCGGTGAAGGTCGAGGACACCCAGTGGAACGAGCTGCCCTACAAGTTCGAGGCCGGCACGCCCGCGATCGCGGAAGCGTACGGACTTGGCGTCGCGATCGACTACCTCCAGGCAATCGGGCTCGAGGCGATCGAAGAGCACGAGCACGAGCTCGCCGTCTACGCGCTGGAGCGGCTCTCCGAGCTGCCGTTCGTGACCGTCTACGGCCCGCCGCCTGACCGGCGCGTCGGGCTCGTCTCCTTCAACGTGGACGCCGTCCACCCGCACGACGTCGCGCAGGTGCTCGACTGGGAGGGGATCGCGATCCGGGCCGGCCACCACTGCTGCCAGCCGCTGATGTCGCGCCTGGGCGTGGCCGCAACGAACCGCGCGAGCTTCTACCTCTACACCATTCCCGACGAGATCGACCGGCTGGTCGCGGGGTTGCAGAAGGCGAAGGACGTGCTTGGGTGAGGAGGCACAGCTGAGCGAGTTCGACCAGCTCTACCGCGAGGTGATCCTCGACCACTACAAGAACCCGCGTGGCCACGGGGTGATGGCGGGCGCCGACGCCGAGGCCGAGGGGCAGAACCCGCTCTGCGGCGACGAGGTCTCGATCTACGTCGCGTTCGGCGAGGACGGCGACACGATCGACGACGTCATGTTCTCCGGCCGCGGCTGTGCGATCTCCCAGGCGGCGACGTCGATGCTGACCGAGATGGTCAAGGGCCGGAAGGCGAGCGAGGTCGCAGCGATGCCGAAGGAGGACCTGCTCGAGGAGATCGGGATCCCGCTGTCGCCGGTGCGGCTGAAGTGCGCGATCCTCGGGCTGACGACCCTCAAGCTCGCCCTGCACAAGGGCAAGGGCACCCCGCTCCCCGAGGGCCTCGCCGAGCTGGACGAGCTCGAGCTGAAGTAGGCGGTGTGGCCGAGCTGGACGTCTGCCCGGTCGAGGAGCTACCGCCGGGCGAGGTGAAGATCGTCCACGCCGGGCTCCTCTCGATCGGCGTCTACAACCTCGACGGCGAGTACTACGCGATCGAGGATCGCTGCTCGCACGACGACGGCCCGCTCTGCGAGGGCGACTTCGACGCAGAGATGGGGGTCGTCATCTGTCCCCGCCACGGCGCGAACTTCGACATCAGGAGCGGTCGCGCCCTGACGCTGCCCGCGTACGAGCCCGTCGCCGTCTTCCCGGTCCGGGTCGTGGACGGGATCGTCAAGCTGGAGGTGTAGCGCGCTCGCCACCTTTCGCCGGCGAGCCCGCCGGTGGCTCGATCGCACGCCGCCCGGGGCGTATCATCGGGTTGCCGTCAGTCCCGAAGGAGGGCCACATGAGCCTGATCTCACTCGCGTCTGTCCGCGCGCTGCAGGAGGACGCCGTCGCCCAGGGCACGGCGCGCCCCGGCCGGATCCCCGATGCCTCCGATGCCCAGCAGCGGATCGTCGGCCAGCTCATCGCGTTCATCCCCGCAGAGCCGGTGACGCTGTTCATCGCCGTGCTCGCCGCGGTCGGTCCGGAGAGCGACAGCTGGGTGCGCTGGACGCTGCTCGGAGTCGTCGCTGCGCTCGCGCCGCTCTGGGTGGAGATCCACTACCTGCAACGGGCCCGCTCTCGCCGCGCGCGTCGTAAGGTGCCGCTGTTCGAGATGGTCGCCGGCGTGGTCGCGTTTACGGCGTGGTCGACGTCCCTTCCCGGCTCGCCGTGGTCCGACATCGGCGGCTTCACGGCGCGCTGGGGCCTGCTGGTCGCGCTCCTCGCCGCGGGCGGCCTGCTCACGATCAGCGAGCTGCGCGAGGCGCTGCTGCGTGGCCGCCCGCGCCGGGCCCAAACGGCCGTGTCCTGACCTGCGTCCGAGCGGTTGTCCACAACCGGTGCCTGGCACTGGAGGTGTGACGATTTTGGAACTTCTCGTCCACCGGAAAGCCATGCCCTAATCTGGGGATCGTGCTCGACGACAGGGTGCGCGCGGTGCTCGAGCGCCTCGAACAGGAGGACGCTGCCGAGCGCGAGCAGGGCGTCGCGCGCGAGCGTCGCTCGCGCGCGGTCACGCCGCCGACCGGCCGGTTCCTGTTCACGCTCGTCGCGCCGCAGAACGCCTGCGAGGTGCTCGAGGTCGGCGGCTCGCGCGGCTACTCCTCGATCTGGCTCGCCGCAGGCGTTCGCATCCTCGGCGGGCGCGTGCTATCGATCGAGCACGATCCGGCGAAGTCCGAGGCGTGGCGGCGCAACGTCGCCGAGGCCGGGCTCGAGGAGTGGGCCGACCTCGTCGAGGGGGACGCGTTCGAGGCGATTGCCGGGATTGACGACATCTTCGACGTCGTCTTCATCGACGCCGAGAAGCAAGACTACGAGGCCTTCTTCGTACTCGCGTGCCAGAAGCTCGAGCCCGGCGGCCTCGTCGTCGCCGACAACGTCGTCTCCCACGAGGAGACGCTCGGCGCCTACTCCCGAGCACGCCAGTCGGACCCGACGCTCGTCAGTGTGACCGTCCCGCTCGACCGCGGTCTCGAAGTCACCGCCGTCCTGAGCGACCCGCTAGAGTGATGACATCCGCGGAAAGGAGGTGGTCCGACTTGAGCGATGACAGTACGGGCAGTGGAGGTGCCGGCCGGTAGGGGCGTGTCCCCCGGACCTGATGAGGGGAATCGCCTAGCCAGCGTAGGGGACTCGCTGGAAGTCGTGAGCGCCGCTGCCCCGGTCCAAGACCGGCGGGCAGCTGGAAGCGCCCCCACCAATACGGGTCGGTATCGGATGCGAGGGCCGCGCAAGCGGCCCTCGATCTCTTTGGCGCAATGGGTTCTTTGGCGCAGCCCGCCCGCGGGAGCACGGCTATCGGTTCTCAGCCGTTCAGGTCGAGGTTGTAGCCCTTGGCCTTGAACTCGTTCCCGAGCTTGATCAGGTCCTGGATCGCTTTCGCTCCGAAGAGCGCACTGATCGCCGCCGACGGATCCTTGCCGGGGCGGTTCAGCTTGTCGGCGATGTCCGGGAACTCGTCGCCGAGCTCGTCCATCGTCGTGATCAGCCGTGCGTGAAGCGCCTTCACCGCCGCAGGCGGGTTCACCTCGGCGAGCCGGTCGGCGAAGGTGTGGAACGCCGTGACGAGTTTGTCGACGTCCTCCTGCGGGATCTTCGCCGAGCTGCTCGTCTTGCCGATGCTGTTCGAGATGTCGGTCGAGATCTGCTTCAGCTTCGCCTGGTAGGCGGCCTTCGTCAGCGGCGGCCCGGTCGGCGCGGTCGTCGTGCCGCCTTCGCTTCCCCCTCCCCCGCCGCAGCCCGCCGCGAGCAGGCCGACGGCCGCGAGCAGGACGGGGAGCCTGCGCATGCCTCGACCCTACATCAGACGACGCGGCGGATCTGCTCGTCGAGCGAGAGCACGCCGAGCCCGAACATCTCGAGCGCGGGCCCCAGGTCGCAGACGTAGTCGCCTGCCTCGATCATGGTCACCTGGTCGCGCGTGATCGGCGGCCGCGGCAGCCGCTCCACGAGCGCAGCCGCGGGCCGTACGAGCGCCGTCGGGACGTTCACGCGGGCCCGACGCTTCCCGAGCACCTTCGCGATCCGCTCGTACAGCTCGTTCCAGGTGACGACGTCGGGGCCGCCGAGCTCGAACGTACGGTTCGCGGCCCCTGGCAGGTCGACCGCCTTTGCGAAGTACGCGGCGACGTCCTCGACCCAGATCGGCTGCAGCCGACGCTTCCCGTCGCCGATCACGGGGGTCAGCGGCAGCCACCGCACCTGGCGGACGAAGATCGGCAGCACGCCGCCGTCGCGGCCGAAGACGAAGCTCGGCCGGAAGATCACGTGCTCGAGGCCGGACTCCTTCACCGCGAGCTCCATCTCCCACTTCGCCGCGTAGTACGGCGTCAGCTCCTTCGTCTCGTCACTCACCCCGAGCGCGCTCATCAAGACGAACCGGTGCACGCCGGCGTCATTTGCGGTCGCGACGAGGTCCTGCGTGCCGCGTGTCATCACGCGCTCGAACTCTGCACGCCGGCCGGCGACGATCGCGACGAGGTGGATGACGACGTCACAGCCGGCGACGGCACGTCGGAGGGTGGCCGCGTCCGTGACGTCGCCGCGCACGAGCTCGCACCCCCACGTGGACAGCGTCTCGGCCCGGCTCGGCTCGCGAACGAGGCAGCGAACATCGAGGCTCTGGGCGCGCAGGGCATGCGCGATCTTGCGGCCGACGAACCCGGTTCCCCCCGTCAGCAGGATCACTCGGCGAAATTTCTCCAGTAGCGGCTCGGCGTCGGGCCCTGCTGGCCCTGGTACTTGGACCCGAGCCCCTCGCTCCCGTACGGAGCCGACGCCGGCTCGGAGAGCTGGACGAACGACAGCTGCCCGATCTTCATCCCGTGGTAGATCGTGATCGGGAGGTTGGCGACATTGGAGAGCTCGAGCGTCACGTGGCCGTTCCAGCCCGGATCGATGAAGCCGGCGGTCGAATGGATCAGCAGCCCGAGCCGTCCCAGGCTCGACTTCCCTTCCAGCCGTGCGACGAGATCGTCCGGCAGACTGATCCGCTCGAGCGTGGAGCCGAGCACGAACTCGCCGGGGTGGAGGATGAACGGCTCGCCGTCGATCTCGACGAGCTCGGTCAGGTCCTCCTGCTCCTGCTTGACATCGATGTACGGGTAGCGGGAGTTCCGGAAGACCCGGAAGAAGCGGTCGACGCGGACGTCGACGCTCGAGGGCTGGAGCAGGGCGGCGTCGTACGGATCGATCTCGATCCGCCCCTCGTCGAGCAGCCGCTGGATCGTCCTGTCGGAGAGGACCACGCCGGCGATTCTACGGCCGGCTGGGGGTGGCGTCCGCGGACGGCTGAGATATCGTGAGGTCGTGGCTGTAACGCGCTCGATCGAGCTTCGCACCGCCCTGCCCGGGCCGCGCTCTCAGGAGATCTTCGCGCGCAAGCAAGCCGCCGTCGCCGGTCCCCTCGACGTGACTTTCCCGATCGCCGCCGCCGAGGCTCACGGCGCGATGCTCACCGACGTCGACGGGAACACCTTCATCGACTTCACCGGCGGCGTCGGGTGCCTGAACGTCGGGCACTCGCACCCGAAGGTCGTCGCCGCAGCGCGGGCGCAGCTCGAGCGCTTTACCCACACCGACTTCATGATCGTCGCCTACGAGCCGTATGTGACGCTCGCCGAGCGCCTCGTCGCGCGGGCGCCGATCGCGGGCCCGGCAAAGGCGGCGTTCTTCAACGCCGGGACGGAGGCGGTCGAGAACGCGATCAAGTTCGCGCGCGCGTACACGAAGCGGCCGGCAGTGATCGCGTTCGAGGGCGGCTTCCACGGGCGTACGCTGCTCTCGCTCTCGCTGACGTCGAAAACCCATCCCTACAAGGCCGGCCTCGGTCCCTTCTCGCCGGAGGTCTACCGCGTCCCGTTCGCGCAGGAGTACCGCGGCCCCGACACGCAGACTGCACTCGCGGCCCTCGAGCGGACGCTGATCACGCAGGTGGCGGCCGAGACCGTCGCCGCGATCGTGATCGAGCCCGTCCAGGGGGAGGGCGGCTTCCTCGTTGCGCCGCCGGAGTTCCTGGCCGGCGTCCGCCGGATCTGCGACGACAACGGCATCGTCCTCGTCGTCGACGAGGTCCAGACGGGCTTCGGCCGCACCGGGAAGTTCTTCGCGATCGAGCACTACGACGTCGAGCCCGACCTGTTCACGATCGCGAAGTCGGTCGCGGCCGGGCTGCCGCTCTCGGGCGTGATCGGCAGGGCCGAGATCATGGACGCGCCGGGCCCGAACGCGGTCGGCGGCACGTACGTCGGCAACCCGGTCGCCCAGGTGGCCGCGCTCGCCGTGCTCGACGTGATCGACGAGGAGGGCCTCGTCGAGCGCGCGGCCGCGATCGGCGAGGCCATGCGGGCCCGGATGGAGGAGTGGCAGGGCCGCTTCCCGGAGGTCGGTGACGTACGCGGACTCGGCGCGATGCTCGCGATCGAGCTCGTCCACGACCGCGAGTCGCAGAACCCGGCCCCGGAGCTCGTCGCCGCCGTGTGCGGGGAGGCTTTCCGCAACGGCCTGCTGCTCCTGAGCGCGGGCATCTACTCGAACGTCGTCCGCGTGCTCGTACCGCTGACGATCGCGGACGGCGAGCTCGACGAGGCACTCGAGGTCTGGGAGCGGGCGCTCGAGCACGTGCTCGCGGCGTAGTAGAGGCCGCGCAGGGAAAATGCCAGCCGTGGTCGGCGAGCTGATCGCGGAGCGTTACGAGCTCGAGGAGCTCGTCGGTAAGGGCGGGATGTCGAGCGTCTACCGTGCCAAGGACCGCCTGCTGGAGCGGACGGTCGCGATCAAGCTCCTGCACGAGCACTACTCCCGCGACGAGGACTACGTCGAGCGGTTCCGGCGCGAGGCGCGGGCCGCGGCACAGCTCTCGCACCCGAACATCGTCACCGTGATCGACCGCGGGGAGGACGGGGGGCGGCAGTTCATCGTCTTCGAGTACATCGACGGTCAGAACCTCAAGCAGCTCGTCGAGAGCAAGGGACGGCTGCCGGTCAGGACGGCGCTCGAGCTCGGGATCGAGATCGGCCGGGCGCTCGCGTTCGCGCACGAGAACGGGCTCGTCCACCGGGACGTGAAGCCGCAGAACGTTCTGCTCGGAAACGGTGAGGTCAAGGTGACGGACTTCGGGATCGCCCGCTCGGCCGACGTCAAGCAGGGACTGACCCAGACCGGGACGGTGCTCGGGACGAGCGACTACATCGCGCCCGAGCAGGCGGGCGGCCAGCCGGTGAGCGCGCTCAGCGACGTCTACTCGCTCGGGGTCGTGATCTACGAGCTGCTCGCCGGCGAGCCTCCGTACGGCGGTGACAACTTCCTCGCCGTCGCGATGCGGCACGTCAACGATCCCGTGCCGAGCATCGCCGAGGCCCGGCCGGACGTCCCGCTCCGGCTCGATGCAACGCTTCGCCGCGCGATGGCGAAGCGTCCGGAGGAACGGTTCCCCTCGATGGCCGATTTCGTCAACGAGCTCGAGGGCGTCCTGGAGAGGCTCGGCCAGCCGGACTCCGACCGCACGGTGATCATGCCGCCGACCGCGCCGGCGCCCCCTCGCCGCCGCGCACGGCGCCGCCGGCTCTCGCCGTGGCTCGTGCTCGTGGTCGGTCTCGCGCTGATCGGCGGAGCGCTCGGGGCGTACCTCGCGCTCCGCGACTCGGTGTCGGGCGGCGGGGGTACAAGCGGGCCGATCCACCTGGTTGCGTCGAATGCCTACGACCCGGAGGGGGACGGCCAGGAAAACGACCAGCTTGTCGTCAACGCGACCGACGGCGATCCGGCGACAGCCTGGCACACCGAGCACTACAACACCGCCGAGTTCGGCAACCTGAAGAGCGGTGTCGGCCTCGTCCTCGATGCCGGGACACCGGTCAAGCCGAGCTCCCTGACGATCCAGAGCGACATGCCGGGGTTCACGGCTGACATCAAGGCGGGTGCCTCCCCTGACGGGCCGTTCGACACCGTGTCGAGCGCGATGGAGGTCGGGTCGCGCACGACGTTCGAGCTCTCGGTCGACCCCGCGCGGCGGTACTTCCTGATCTGGATCACGAGGCTTCCGGCGGACACGCAGCGCGCGGCTGTCACCGAAGTCGCCATTCCGTAGACTCCGATGGTGCGGCTGAGCAAGGACTCGAAGGTCGCTGCGATGGCCCGTGTGCCGCTTTTCTCGCGTTGCTCGAAGGGCGAGCTCGCGCGGATCGCGCAGCTCGCGGACGAGGTCGACCTGCCCGCGGGCAAGAAGCTGACCAAGGAGGGGGCGACCGGCCGCGAGTTCTTCGTCCTCCTCGAAGGGACGGCCGAGGTACGGCGGGGCGGCAAGCGGATCTCGACGATGCACGGCGGCGACTTCTTCGGCGAGATCGCGCTCGTCACCAACGTGCCGCGGACGGCGACGGTGGAGACGACCGCCCCTGTCCACGCGCTCGTGATCACCGATCGCGCGTTCCGCCAGCTCCTACGGGACTCGCCCGTGATCCAGGGCAAGGTGCTCGAGGCGGTCGCGGCCCGCCTCGTCCACTCGCTGTAGCTAATACCTGAGCCGGGATCGCCGCTCGCGGCGCTCGAGGGCGAGGTCGATCGCGCGCTCGAGCAGCTCGCCGTACGGAATCCCCGAGGCCTCGAAGAGCTTCGCGTAGACGCTTGTCGCGGTGAAGCCCGGCATCGTGTTCAGCTCGTTGACCAGCACCTCGCCGTCGTCGCGGACGAAGCAGTCGACGCGGGCGATCCCTTCGCACTCGGTCGCGACGAAGGCCTGCACGGCGAGCTGCTGGACGCGCAGGGTCTGCTCGCCGGTGATCCGTGCGGGAACGACGAGGTCCATCTCGCCCTCGTCGTACTTCGCCTGCCAGTCGTACCACTCGTTGTTCGTGACCACGATCTCGCCGACGAGCGAGGCGACGGGCTCCCGGTTGCCGAGGACGCCCACCTCGACCTCGACCCCGGAGACGAACTCCTCGACGAGCACCTTCTCGTCGTGCTCGAACGCGAGCGCGACGGCGGCACGGAGCTCCTCCTCGTCGTGCGCCTTCGTGATCCCGACGGAGGAGCCGAGCCGCGCCGGCTTGACGAAGACCGGATAGCCGAACGGGTTCTCCGCCGGGGCGCCGCCGCCCCAGCTCTCCCGCCGGGCGTCGCCGGCTTTGCCGGCGGCGCTTCCAGCACGCAGCGTGATGTTGCGCGTCACGGGTAGCCCCTGGTCGCGCATCACGGCCTTGAACAGGTCCTTGTCCATGCAGAGCGCAGACGCGGCCACACCGGCGCCGACGTACGCGACGTCGACCATCTCGAGAACGCCCTGGAGCGCGCCGTCCTCGCCGAACGGCCCATGGAGGATCGGCAGCACGACCTCGACCTCGCCGAGCGTGGTCGCGACCGCTCCCGATGTGGCCGGAAGCGGCAACCGTGGACGAGAAGGCGCTGCCGGTTCGACGAGCTTCCTCGGGACGTGACCGGAGTCGACAGACCAGCGGCCGTCCCGGCCGATCTCGACCTCGACCACGTCGTAGCGCTCGGGGTCGAGGGCGCTGATCACCGACCGAGCGGAGGCGAGGGAGATCGGGTGCTCCGAGGAACGGCCGCCCATCAGGACGGCGACGCGCCGCCGGCTCATGGCGTCTGCTGGGTGGTGTCCGTGAATGTCGTCACGGTCGGCGCGACCGGCGTCGGCGCCTCGGCCGTCGTCGTCGGCTGCGTCGTCGTCGGCTGCGTCGTCGTCGGCTGCGTCGTCGTCGTCGGAGGCGGCGGGGCGACGTAGTGGCCGACGGTGATCGTCACGGTCGTCCCCGGCTTCGCCGACTCGCCCGGCCCCGGCGTCTGGGTGAGGACGACGCTGTCCAGCGAGGGGTCCTCGGTGTCCCGGACGTCGACGACGACCTTGAAGCCGGAGTTCCGCAGGGTCGCGATCGCGTCGGCCCGGCCGAAGCTCGTCACGTCGGGCACCACAGCCTCCTTCGGCCCTTTCGAGACGAAGAGCGTGATCGTCGACCCCGGCGCGATCAGCGAGTTCGCCGGCGGGTCCATCTGGACGACAACCCCCTTCGGATCGTTCGACTCGACGTCGCGGCGCGCGACCGCGAATCCGGCGCCCTGTAGAGTGCCCGCAGCGGACTCGAACGGCGAGCCGACGACCGGCGGCACGCCGACAGGCTTCGGCCCCTGCGAGACGTTGATCCGCACCTTTTCGCCTTTGAGCACGCGCGCCCCCGCCTTCGGGAACTGACCCGTAACGGTGCCTGAGTCCTTCGCAGAGTGGACGTAATGAACGTCTGCCTTCAAGCCCTGCTCGGTGATGGCGGCGACGGCATCCGTCGCTTGCTTCCCGACTACGGTCGGAACCGACACCTTCGGCTTGCCGGTCGAGACGAAGATCCGGACAACCCAACCCTTGTCGCGACGCTCACCGGCCCCGGGATCCTGCTTGAAAACGCGGCCCTCTTCGACCGAGTCGGATGGCTGCCGAATGACCTTGTATCCAAGGTCGGCGGCCTCCAGCTTCTTGACCGCCAGCCGCTCGACCGACCCTGCGACGAGAGGCACGGCCACCGGCTTCGCCTGGTTCAGCTGGTCCTGGATCTTGGTGTAGACGTACCAGCCGGCGACGATCGCCGCCGCGACGAGCAGCGCTGCGAGCAGCCACGGCCAGAAGGACCGGCGGAGCGGCTCGTCGTACTCGTAGAAACCGGTAGGGCGTGAATA
>JBKPSO010000163.1:0-10212 GCA_046735055.1 Actinomycetota bacterium | reverse complement strand
GAAGGACGAATCCGTCACCACCAATTTGGCGAGGGCGGATACGACGACTGCGAACGGGGCATCCAGCAGTTGCTGCGCGAGGCCGAAGCCGAGGGAGTCGCCGACGACCTCGTCTCCCTCGCTCCGGATGGTTTCGAGGCTCAGGCCGACTGGACGAACCTGCGTTCGCCGGAGACGTACCTCGGCTACGCCCAGGGCCAGAACTTTGCTTCTCGCGGCGGAGCCGAGATCGGCGTGCCGAGCACCTACATGGCACCGGAGATGCTGATGCTCAACCAGTGGGCGCTCTCCGGGAACTGGACGATCGAGAGCCGGGCGAGCGTGCTGAACGGCGCCGAGGGGCGGATCGCGTCCCGCTTCCACGCCCGCGACGTCCACCTCGTCATGGGTCCGCCTGCGCCCGGCGCGTCGGTGCCGTTCCGCGTGCTCGTCGACGGCGAACCTCCCGGCGACGCTCACGGGCTCGACGTCGACGAGGAGGGCCACGGGACGGTGGCCCAACAGCGCCTCTATCAGCTGATCCGCGAGCGCGGGTCGATCGCCGACCGGACGTTCGAGATCACGTTCCACGCTACCGGCGCCGAAGCGTACGTCTTCACATTCGGCTAGCGCACGTTCGGCAGACCGACGACGGCGGGTCGCACCAAGGTCGCACGGCCGCGCGAAGCGTGACGACGGGCGCGTCGACGACAACGATCCTGCTCGGCACGGGCGTCCGGGCGAGTGGCGAGCCCCGTGTCATCCCGTGCTTTCGTGAGGCATGACAGTCGTCGTCGGTTGGCAGGATCCGCGCGCGCTCTTACTGCCAGCCGAGGCTTGTGTTGCTACGGAGTCTCGAAGATCTCGTGGCCGCCGATCCGCCAGATCGCATACGGCCCTCGCGGACGGGCGGGCATGGCCGAGTGGGTCGACAACGCCTCCCAGTGCCCATGGATCGGCGTCCGTGGGAGCGAAGCGGCCTAATTGCTCACTGTTCGATCGTGCTCCTCACGCGCTCACGCCGTTTCCGTACTCGCCGGTTGCGAGATTGCCTCGAGCACTTGCCCGGCCTTCTTGTCCTTCACCTCCTGGGCGACGTCAGCCTGGGCGAGGATCCCGACCACGCGGTCGTCCTCGATCACCGGCAGCCTCCGAACCTGCCGATGAGCCATCTGCTCAAGCGCCTGATCGAGCGACTCGTCCGGATATGCGGGGCTGACGTCCCTGGTCGCGACCTCGCCCGCCGCTGTCGAGCGTGGATCCTTTCCCGCGGCCACGACCCTCAGGGTGATGTCGCGATCGGTGATCATCCCGACCAAGATGTTGTCGGTATCAACGACGGGTACGGAGCCGACGTCCTCCTGCTCCATGATGTGTGCCGCGTCGACGACCGAGTCATTCAGGCTGACGGTGCGCGGATTCACCGTCATCGCATCACGCACCAGCTTGCTCATGATCGTGTCTCCTTTGTCGTAGCACCCGGTCTTGGATCAATGCCCTCTGGAGCCGCGCGTAACCCTCCCGAAGCCGGGGCGGGCCCTCGGGCCTGCCCGCCTGCAGCTCGAGTTCAGCTGTCGCGCGCTGCCCGCCTCGGCGATGACGACGTTGCCGCGCTCGATCGCCCGCGTGAACCTCGCCCTTGGATGCTCCTGCGCTGTCACGGCCTCCGGGTGCGACCGGGCGGCAGCGGTGAGCCTAATAAATCGCTACCTCGTCCATCTCCGCCGGCATCCGCCGCACCGCCATCAGCGCCAACGTAAACAGACGGGCCTAGTCGAACTCGCGCTCTGGGCACTCCGGGCAGAAAATCACCGCCTTGGCGTCGACTTCGTATTTCGCGCACTCGAGGACTCCTGGCTGACCTCGACCGTCGAGCGTCAGCGGACCGCGCCCTGGGGTCTCGCCGGGGGTGGCGAGGGGCGCCCGAACTCGGTGCTGCTCACCCTCCCCGACGGGACGGAGCACGCGCTGGGTAAGAAGACGCGCGTCCCGGTGCCCAAGGGCGCCCGGGTCGAGCTGCGAACAGGCGGAGGCGGCGGGTACGGCTCTGCCGCCGAGCGCGATGCCGACGCGGTTCGGGACGACTTGCGCAAGGGCTACGTGACAGAGGAGCACGCCCGGCGCTTCTATCCAGACGCGGTCGACTAGCCTCGGCCGAGACAAGGACGTACTTGCGTTTTCTCGGTCCGCGCTCGGCGCCGCGACCTCCTCGGCGGCCTGCTTCACGAATACGAAGCTGCGGCCCAAGGATCGAGTTCGTGCACCCCACGCGATCGTTTGTTGCCGTTGGTCTCTTGGTGGAGCCCTGCAAGTAGGCGACGATGGACGCGCGTTCATCGCCGAACCGGGGATCACGGCGTAAGGCGATGGTGTCGCCAGGACGTGGCCACCTAGAGGGTGGGACGCGGGCTAGGATCACCTGCGGCGGCTGCCGCTCGGTGGCAGCAGTCGATTCGTGTACTGATGACGGCTAGTCCATGACCGTCGACCACCTGACCCTTCGGCTCGTCGGCGGCCCGACTGCGGTGTTCGAGTACGCGGGTCTGCGGTGGCTGACTGATCCCACTTTCTCGCCGCCTGGCGAGTATGGCGGGCTCGTCAAGACCACGGGGCCGGCGTTGGGGTTCGACGAGCTTGGGCCGATCGACGTCGTTCTGCTCTCACACGACCATCACGCGGACAATCTCGACCCGGAGGGGCGTGCCTGTCTGCCTCGCGCGGGACGCGTGCTCACCACGACGGCGGGCGCCCACCGGCTGGGCGGCAACGCGATCGGACTGGCTCCGTGGTCGTCGCTGGAGCTCGACCGGCCTGACGGCGGAACGGTGATGGTGACGGCGGTGCCGGCCTTGCACGGGCCTGAAGGCAGCGAGGAGGTGAATGGCCCGGTGATCGGCTTCCTTCTTGGGGGTGAGGGTCTCGAGCGGGTCTACGTATCGGGCGACAACGCCTCGGTGGATGTTGTGCGCGCGGTTGCCGAGCGCGCCGGGCCGGTGGCCGTCGCGGTGCTCTTCGCTGGTGCGGTTCAGCTTCGCCATCGGTTCGAGGGTGCGTATCTGACGCTGTCGAGCGACCGTGCCGCCGAGGCGGCGAAGATCCTCGACGCCGGCACCGTCGTGCCCGTGCACTTCGAGGGTTGGACGCACTTCACGCAGGGGGCGGACGCTCTGCGGGCGGCCTTCGCCGGTAACGGCGTCGCCGATCGGCTCATGCTGCCCGAGCGCGGGGCAGTCATCCGCGCATAGCGCCATGGCCCGCCGAATTTGGTCGCGTGCATGATGAACCCGAAAGCTCCATAAGCGGCTCCATACCCACCGGATACGTGCGCTGCGGTCTGTTCATTTCCTGACGATCCGGCGCACCTACGTTCCGTCGGGCTGACGTCCTCGCAGAGCCACCTTTCGTGGCGGGGCGAATCGATTGCGCAGCGGCTCGGGCGAAAGAGACGCTTCGGGCGACCGCGACACTGAGGCAGAACCGCGAAGGGGGAATGCGCGTGGCAGCTTCGACTTCGACCGCCCGAGGCTCGCGCTCAGCGCGCCGAGGGACGAGGGTGGCCGTTGACGGCGGCCGTGTGACCTTCGAGTCCCAGGGGGAGACGATCGTCGGGCGCCTGTTCCCGGCGGCTTTCGGAACGGGCGCGGCGCCGGCGGTGGCGATCCTCGGGCCCATGACCTTCCAGAAGGAGCAGGCGCCGACCCAGTACGCCGAACGGTTGTCCGAGCTTGGCTACACGACGCTCGTGTTCGACCCTCGCTACCGCGGTGAGAGCGGCGGTGAGCCGCGCTGTTACGAGAGCCCTGCGGCAAAGGGGGAAGATCTCGTCGCAGCGCTTCGCTACCTCGCCGGCGAGCCCGGCGTCGATTCGGAGCGGCTCGCGGTGCTCGGCATCTGCATGGGCGCGTCCCACGTCCTCCCGGTGGCCGCGACCGATCCGCTCGTCAAGGCGGTGGCGACCGTCGCCGGCCACTACCGGGATCCGGCCGCGGACGCGCAGTGGCTGGGAGGCAGCGGCGCGGTCGCCGAGCGGCTCGCCCGTGGCCGGGCAGCGCTCGCGAAGTACGAGAACACCGGCGAGATCGAATATGTCCCGGCCGTCGACTTCGCCCGCGGCGAGGTGGGCATGCCCGGCGAGCTGGTGTGGAGCTGGTACGCGCTCTGGGCAGACAGAGGGCTCTGGGAGAACCGCTACGCAGTGATGAGCGACCACGCACTCTTCTCCTTCGACTCGCTCAGCGCGGCTGCAGACCTGACGACGCCGCTGCTGATGGTGCACAGCGATCAGTGCGCGATACCGGCAGCCGCTCGTCGGCACTTCGCGGT
Source organism: Actinomycetota bacterium (assembly GCA_046735055.1). Classification (GTDB taxonomy): domain Bacteria; phylum Actinomycetota; class Thermoleophilia; order Gaiellales; family Gaiellaceae; genus DATBLE01. Next base: position 5,910 of record JBKPSO010000163.1, on the reverse strand, counting down.
CGTGCCGACACCGGACAAACGCTTGCTCTGGGACCGGGACACCCGGCACCTCCAGTACTGCGACGACCCCTCGGTCATCGAGCGAACGGCGTGGGAGATCGTCGACTGGTTCGCTCGCCACCTCGGCCCCGGCAACGCATGACTCGACCGGCAACGCAGGTAAGACCCATCTGTGGGGCCATGGCTCGCGGACCGAAGCAGCAATCGATCCTCGCGGCACCCCGGTGCGCGGGCTTACTGAGCCGCTCACTGGTCGCGCGGCTGCCGCTTGGTCGCCAGCGGCGCCGGCCCGTGTTGAAGGGACACCGGCCGCGGGTCGGTCGGGGAAGTAGACCGCCGAAAAGTTTGTGGTCTTTTTCTGGGCCGGTCCCCGGCGCGGCGAACGCCTGCGCCGGAAATCCTCTGGCGATGTTCGAGCAAAGCGGGCCGTCAATACGACGAGGTCAATAGGCCGAGGAGGCAGGTGATGAGCACAGACGAGAAGGCAGTGATCAACACAGAATCGACAACCCAACGGCATCCGAGCGACGCGCCCTCGCGATCGACGCCGGTGCAGAGGTGGACCCTCGGGCTCGCCTCGATCGCGTCGTTCGTCGTCGTGCTGGACTTGCTCGTTGTGGCGACGGCGCTGACGTCGATTCGCCGCGATCTCGGCGCTACGGTCGGGCAGCTGGAGTGGACGGTGAACGCCTATACGCTTAGCTTCGCCGTCCTCCTGATCACTGCGGCGGCGCTGGGTGATCGCTTCGGCCGGCGGCGAGGGTTCGCGTTCGGGTTGGCGTTGTTCGGGATTGCTTCGGCGGCGTGTGCGCTCGCCCCGGACGTTGGCTGGCTGATCGCGGCTCGTGCCGTCCAGGGCGCGGGCGCGGCGGCGATCATGCCGCTCGCGCTGGCGCTGATGAACGGGGTGTTTCCGCCGGAGCGCCGCGGCTGGGCTGCGGGCATCTATGCCAGTGTGACCGGCCTGGCGGCGCTGCTCGGCCCCGTGGTCGGCGGCGCGGTAACGGAGGGAATCTCGTGGGAGTGGATCTTTTGGATCAACGTCCCGATCGCGCTGCTGGCAATCCCGCTTGTCCTCACTCGGATCGATGAGGTGTTCGGCGCCCCGGCCAAGATCGACCTCCTCGGTGTCGTGCTGGTGAGCGCGGCTGCGCTCTGCATCGTCTGGGCGCTCGTACGCGCGAGCGCGACCGGGTGGGGGAGCGCGCAAGTCGTCGTCCCGCTCCTCGCCGGCGTCGTGCTCGCGATCGCGTTTGTCGTTGTCGAACTGCGCGTGGCTGCGCCGATGCTGCCGATGCGACTGTTCCACGCACGCGACTTCTCGGCCGGTAACGCCGTTATCTTTTTCCTCAATGCCGCCCTGACCGGTGCGGTCTTTTTCACCGCCCAGTTCCTGCAGGCCGCTCAAAACTACAGCCCCCTTAGTGCGGGGCTGCGGCTGCTGCCGTGGGGCGTGACACCGTTCCTGGTCGCGCCGAAAGCGGGCAAGCTCGTCGACAGGTACGGCGGACGCCCGCTGATTCTGACCGGGTTGTTGTTGCAAACGGCCGGGATGGCATGGATGGCCGCGGTCGCGAGCGCCGGCGTCAACTACGTCGAGCTCGCGGTGCCGATGACGATCAGCGGCATCGGTTTCTCGATCGCTCTGCCGGCCGTAACACGAACAGTCGTCGGCTCTGTCGCCCCTGTGGACATGGGCAAGGCCTCGGGGACCTTCACGATGCTGCGGCAACTCGGCGGTGCCTTCGGCGTCGCCATCCTCGCTGCCGCCTTCACGGGGTCGGGCGGCTACGACACAGCCACCGCGTTCAACGACGGTTATGTCGCCGCGATGGTCGCGGCGGCCGTCCTCTCGCTGGTCGGAGCGGCCGGCGCGGTCGCTCTCGCCTCGCGCGGCACGGTCATCGAAGGCGCCCCGTCGGAGGCAACGACATGACGCCGACAGCGTCGCCGGCGCATGGCCTCCAGCTGCCAGCTCAGACCTTCCCAAGCGCAAGCGCGGATGCAGCCGACTCGCCGCGGCGAGAAGGAGCCGGTCGCTCAACCATAGGTGCGAACGCGTGCGCCACGCCAGAGCGCGTCTCTTTTAATCCGGGCAAAGCTGTGTCTCGCGTGCCCGCGCGTGCCCAGCCTGATGTACCCGTCTGGTACCCGCGCACTGTTGTCTGTTTGCAAAACTGAATCGTTGGCTCGGTGCCATCTCGATTGGTAGTGGGCGCCGCATGGTCGAGCGCCATCGGCGCCATGGTGGTGCGCGCGGCGGTCGTAGCCTGTTCATGAGCGTCAATGACCTCGGCGACCTCCGGCGTGACAGGCCGGTCGTGGCGTTTCCGGGCTGAGCGAGGATCGGGACGGCTCGACCCACAGCACCTGCTCCTTGAGCGTCTGGATCGCCTTCTCGGCGACGCCGTTCGTCTCTGGCTCGTAACGACCTGCTTCACGGCGTGCACGGTAACGCCGCCGAGACTCGGGTTCGGCGAGCGAACGTCGGCGAGCTGAGGCGCAGTTCGGCAGTCTTGTAGCGGTGGCCTCTTGGCGCGAAAGCGGCCGTGCCGGGCGCGCGTGCGCGTGGATTGTCGCCGCTGCTCTGGTGATAGTCGCTCTGGTGGGTGGCGGCGCGAGTGCTGTCGGTGCCGGTCGCGCGGGCGTTGCGGGCAGCGTGCGTGGCGCGATTGTCGGCCCGAGCGACTGGCAGTTGAAGCAGGCACAGCCACTCGCGGTCTCGTTTGTGTCGAAGCAGCGCGGGTTCTTGGCGACGGTGGGCGGCCGCCTGTTTGCGACTGACGACGGCGGCATGAGTTGGCATCGGGTCGGCGTGCCGCGTCGCCTTCTCAGGCTGAGCTTCCTGTCGGCACGACAGGGCTTTGCCCTGACAAAGGCCGGTGTCCTGTTGCAAACGAGCGACGCCGGCCGGACCTGGGTGCGGCTGCACGAGTTCGTCCGTTCGGCGGTACGACCACCGGGGCCGTTCGGGGAGTCGCTCGAGTTCGTGGATCGCGAGCACGGCTTCGCAGCCCTCGGTGGTCGTATTTACAGCAGTCTGGACGGTGGGCGGACGTGGTCGCCGCTGCCGTTTCGCTGTGGCGGCGTCTTCTTCGCATTCGGCGGTTTCGCCTTTGTCGATCCGAGTCGCGGCTATGCGATTTGCGGCAGTCAAGCGGCGACGGATGAGCAGACCAAGGAGCTGTTCACGACCTCGGACGGCGGACGCCACTGGCGGGTACTTAGCCGGACGGTCAAACACGGCGCGGGGCTGCCGTGGATCGGCTTTGCGGATGGGCTCGCGTTCCCAGTCGCCGCCGTCGGCTACCTGAGTGCCGACCGCGCCGGCATCTACCGGACAACCGACGGCGGCCACAGCTGGCATACCGTGTTGTTCAGCGACGACATCTACACGGCGCAAGACGCCTCCTGGATCGACGCCAACACCGGTTACGTGCTCCTCTTCAACTCCGGCTTGGTGCGCACCGAGAACGGCGGCCGCCGCTGGCGGCAGCAGTACCCGCAACCGCCTGGCCTGCCAACGGGACCGGTCTCGTTTTTCTCCGCACGAGAAGGGATCGGGGCCGGGACGCCCGGCCTGCTCGGCAGCCCGGGCGCGATCTTGGCGACGCGCGACGGAGGGCATCTTTGGAGCGAGCGGGGCACGCTGCCGAAAGCAGCGTCGCAGCAAGTTCTGCGCTCGACCGCGACAACGCTGTGGGCAGTCGCGACCTCGCCCAGCTATGCCAACGGCGACGTGCGCCTGTTCCGATCGGTCGATCGCGGCCGCAGCTGGCGACTGATCACGACGCTCCGCAACGCGCACTACGCATCGCTCTCGTTCCCGAGCGCGGGCGTCGGCTTCCTGGCGGCCGGGAACGGCCGTCTTTACCGCAGCAGAGACGGCGGCCGCAGCTGGTCGGTGGCGAGCCATCTCACCGGTGTCAGCGCACTCGGCTTCCTGACCCCGCAGCTCGGGTTCGCGCTCGCCGGCTCGCCCGGAACGCCAGCCTCCTTGATGACCACGCGCGACGGCGGCAGCAGCTGGCACACCGCTGGGCCTGACCTGCCCGGAATCCGTGCGATCTCACTGGCAACGCTCGGACCACGCAACGCCTGGGTTGCCGAAAGCAACTGCGCCAACGCGACACCGCCCTGCCGAGGCCTGCTCCTACACACCCGCGACGCGGGTCAACGCTGGCAACAGATCCGCCTGCCCCGCGTCTTCGGAACCGGCGGGCTCGACTTCGTCACCCCCAAACTCGGCTTCGCGAACGATCCGCAGCGCGGCCTCTACCGCACCCGCGACGGCGGCCAGACGTGGACATTCGTCCGCGGCCCCTATCCCGCCTAGCCGCACCGGATGCGACCGACTAACACCCATAGACCCCACCGGCGGGATTTCACCGTCGTTTGACGTCCTCTCGTTGAGCGAGACATTTCGCGGAACAGCGCAAGGCGCGAGTAGCCTCGGGAGACGGGTCACTGGCGCGACTCGCTCCCGGCGAGGTCCGAGCCGACGGCCGCACTGGCGATAGGACCGCGGCGGTGCGGGGAAGAAGTGGTCACGGTGGCAGGCGTCGACCACACCTATTCCTACCTGGCGCCATCGGCGGTGGCCACCGAGCCGGGCCGGCCGGAGGTGACGCTTGCGACCTCAGGCGGCAGGGCGCGGCACCCGTTCTTCTTCTCCGGCTTTCTTGGCTCGCCACGGCGGACGGCGCAGGGATTGCTTGTTTGGCCGGCCCGGAGCGGCTGCGTCTGCTCGAGCGGTTGCTGCCGTTCGCCCGCGCGCTCCGCGTCTACGGGCCGGAGGCATCAGGTCCGCGCGGCGCTGAGCTAAGCGCTTGGGAGCTGGTGCTCGACGGCGCGCGGGTGGTCTTCGTCGTCAGCCCCGAGCTGTTCCGTGGCGTCTCCGGTGAGGGCGGTGTTCTGCGCAACCTGGCCGAGGCCGACGACGAGGCCGTGGACGCTGTCGCCGATCATTTGCATGGCGAGCCCGCGATCGAGCCGACCGCGCTCGCCGAGGAGCTCGACTTGCCGCGGACGAAGCTTCTTCATGCTTTCCTTTCGGTCTAGGCAATGCGGTATTGCGATCGCTCCGACGGCGCGCTCCAAAGCGCGTCCGTCCTTTGTTTGCAGGCAATCAACTGTGATCGCCCGATCCGATTCAGTGTGTACTTCCCTCACCATCGCCCGCTGGACCCAATTGGGTCAATTGCTCGGCATATTCGCGGGCAAGCGGGCCTTCAGCTCGGCGATGTCTTTCTCGATCCCCCGCAGCGTCTCCAGGACATCGTCGCTACTCGTGTCCGACTGGATGAAGTGGGACGCGATCGTGGCCGTGAGAACAGACAGGAAGCCGATGCCGACGATCATGAGCACAATGGCGACGATCCGGCCGGCGACATTGTCCGGATGTATGTCGCCGTACCCGACGGTTGTGACAGTCACGACGGCCCACCAAATGCCGTCCCAGTAACTCTTGAACTCACCGGGGTCAACTTCGGCTTCCGCAACTCCGGCGATGACGACCGCGAAGGCCGTAAAGAGCGCGACCGCCCGAAAAGTCTGTGCAGAGCTGAGTCGCCGCTGGGCTTGTATCGCTCGTGCGACGATTGTGTTGGCGCGTAGGAAGCGCAGCAGTCGCGCGAACCGTGCGGCGCGAAGCGAGGCGAGGAGCTGGCTGAAGAGCGGGATCGTGAAGACAACGACAGCAACGTCGAGCCAGTGAGCGCGAAGAGCTGCGGTCTTTCGTTTCGCGACGATCAGAATTGCGGCGAACTCGGCCGCGAAGACTCCCCAGATCAGCCAATTGGCGACAAAGGCGGCCTGCTTCCATCCGCCTGTGGCGTCGAACTCGAGGATGAAGACTGGGATCAGGAGCAGCGTCGCCCCGAGTACGATCGGCTCGAGCGGTGTATGGAC
>JBKPSO010000162.1:0-9925 GCA_046735055.1 Actinomycetota bacterium | reverse complement strand
CGACTGAGCTACGAGCGGGCGATCGAGCTCTCGCGGAGCGGGGCCGAGCAGGACGCATACCGCCGGCGCCTGGAGCGTCTCAAGACTTCGTAGGCCGTGTCCGGTTTCGGCGACCGCCGTTCGTCTAACAGGCGAGTCGCTGTTCACCAAACGAAGGACGGACATGCCCAACCTGCCGGACCTGGTCAAGACCCTGTACGAGCACTGGGGCTGGCGGCGTCACGTTCGAAGTGCAGCCGGAGATGCCGCTCGAGCGCTGGCGCGCCCTGATCGAGGAGTGGCCGCAGGTCGCCGCCGAGCCCGGAGGCGTGGATTACGTCGAGGTGGACGCCGACGGTGTGCCTGGCTGTGGATCACCGCCCCGAAGGGAGCCGCGGAGGATCGGGTCATGTCTCGCTCCACGGCAGCGGCTTCGTGGTCGGCTCGATCTACATGGGACGCAAGCTGTTCGACCCCAATGCCAAGGGGGTCGGAGTCCGCGCTCCTGCGCCTGACTACCGCCGCCCTGCCGAGCACCTCCGAGGATGCTTCCGGCAGGGCGAGCTCGGTCTTTCGGAGACCGAGGTCGGCCGGTGGAGAGCAGGGTGTTTGAGATGTGGTGCTGTCTGGGTGGAAGGGACGGAGCGGGCCCCCGCGATTGTTCCGAGAACCCGGCCTGAGCCGGGAAGGAGGAGGAGAATATGCCGAGCAAGGAATCGGAGGCGGTGAAGGACCTGTACCTGAGCTGGACGGCGGCGCGGCTCAGGGGGGAGCAGCACGACGATGAGGCCTGGGGTGACTTGACGGCGGAGCCGCGCGGGGTCGACTACGTCGAGACCGACGCCGGTGGCGTGCCTGCCATGTGGCTGTTGCCGAAGGGCTGCGCGGAGGATCGCGTTCTTCTATGCATGCACGGGGGCGGCTTCGCCGGTGGCTCGATCTACACGCACCGCAAGCTGTTCGGCCATCTGGCCAAGGTTGCCGGCGTGCGCGCGCTGGTGTTCGACTACCGCCTGACGCCCGAGCACACCCATCCGGCGCAGGTGGATGACGCGGTCGCCGCTTACCGCTGGCTGCTCGACCAGGGGATCGACGCCGGCCACATCGCGTTCACCGGTGATTCGTCCGGCGGCTGGCTCGTGATCACCACCCAGCTGCGCGCGCGGGAGCTGGGGTTGCCGCTGCCCGCGGCGGCGATGCCCTTCTCGGCCTGGTTCGACATGGAGCTGACGGGCGCGTCGTACGAATCGAACCGGGACAAGGACGCCTTCTTCTACAAGGAGGTCGTGCAGGGGCTGGCGAACATGTTGCTGGGCGAAGGCGGCAACCCACGCGACCCGCTGGCCAACCCGTTCTACGCCGACCTCACTGGGCTGCCGCCGATCTATATCCAGGTGGGCGGTGACGAGACGCTGCTGGACGACAGCCGCCGCTTCGCCGAGCTTGCCCGCAACGCCGGCGTCGACGTGCGGGTCGAGATCTTCCCGGAGCAGCAGCACACCTTCCAGATGGCGGCCGGGCGCGCCCCCGAAGCCGACGACGCGATCCGGAAGCAGGCCGAGTGGGTGCGGCCCAGGCTCGGTCTGACCAGCACCGCCCGCGCGGCGTGATGATCCGGACGGTGACCCCGGTCGCGGCCAGCCCCAAACGAGGCGGTTTCGTGGCGCGATCCGGTCGAAGGCGAACCCGGGCGACGGTCGCCGGTGCCGCATCGGGCAAGCGCTTCGCGAACGAAGGGAGGCAGTTGTGCGGAAGGTGATCGAATCCACGCTCGTCTCGCTCGACGGTGTCATCGGCGACCCGCAGGTTTGGGCGGACGAGTACTTCGATGACGAGGCAACGGCGCTCGCGCAGCAGCAGCTCCTTGTGAGCGACGCGATGTTGATGGGGAGGCGAACGTACGAGATGTTCGCTGCGACCTGGCCCGCCTACACCAGCGACTACGCAGACCGGATGAACAACATCCCCAAGTACGTCTTCTCTTCCACGCTCGACACGGCCGAGTGGACCAACTCGGTGATCATCAGCGGCGATCCAGCGAAGGCGGTCGCCGAGTTGAAACAACAGGGCGACCGGGATCTCGTCCTGTACGGCCACGGCCCGCTCGGGCGAGCACTACTGGAGCGGCACCTCCTCGACGAGCTTCGGTTATGGATCCATCCGCTGCTCGTCGGTCAAGGCACGCTGCTCTTCCGCGAGGGCGCAAGCGCCGCCCTGAACCTTGCCGCGACGCAGACGCTCACCTCCGGCGTCGTGATTCTCACGTACCAACCCGCGTGAACCTGACCTGGGAAGCAGTCCGATTCGGCGAATGAGTTTCGCGCCTGCGCGCCATCACTAGCGATCAATGCGCCTCCATCGACTGGGTGAACGATGAACAACGAGCAGCCGGGCCACGAGGGCTGCTGCTGGTTGATGACCTACCGATCTGAGCGAACCCGCGCGAACACTGCCCAGAGTCGACAAGCTGGGTCGGTGGTTTGAGCCCGGTATCGCCCATCACGCTGGCGTCGGACGGTCTGGGGTGCCAACACTCGCGTCACCCGTCGATTTGCAAGCACATCTCGCTCTTCAGGCTGACTGGTTGACCTCTTCCTCCGCCGAGAGGAGGTGGTCGACAACCGGTGGCACGGCGCGGCACCTCCGGCAGCTCGGCGTGCGCAGAGATCGAGCTTGCAGAGGCGCCGGGCATCACCAGTGGATCACACTGAACTCCCTGCCAGCTGGCACCGTCAGTCGAGGTGAGGAGGCGGGTCGATGACGCCGTTGGCATTGTCGGCAACGGCAACATTGGCGGTGCATCACCGGTGCATCACCGCCACAGCATTTGGCGGTGGGAAACGACGATCTCATCGAGACGGAACCGGATGGTTGAGCCAAAACTGCAACCGTCCAGCTCTGCTCTCGGAAGAAAGGCGTTTGCTTACTCAGGAACGCGGTGAACGCGGGCGAAGGCGAGGTTCGCGACGGCCTTGGCACGGAGCGGGTCTTCGACCGCGACCCTTCGTTCGAGCGCTTGGGCGAGCTGCTCTTGTCGCTGGGCGGAGAGCGCGTCGAGGTCGGCGGCAATTGCCGAGGCGGCGAGCGTGGCGACAAGCTGTGCCGAGCATTCGAAGGTCAACGGCAGCGCATGCCGCGTGACGCGAACGTCGTCGAAACCCGACCCCTCCAGCAGTTCGCGAAGCTGGTCGGCGTCTGGCATGCCCCAGGGTCCGCTGCGATAGCGATCGGCGAGCTCGTCGCCGGCCACTTCCCTGACCGCGTCTGCGAGCGCTGCGAAGGGAGGCGCCCGCTCGATCTCAGCCCACACGGCGATTCCCACGCGCCCGCCGGCGCGCAGCGCGCGCAGCATCTCCGCCAACGCAGCCGCTCGATTCGAAAAAAACTGTAGTCCGTGTTGACAGACCGCGACGTCGAAGTCGGCGTCCGCGACAGGAAGTTGTTCAGCCGCCGCTTCGTAATAGTCGATCGGCGCGGCATTTGAGAGCACCGGCTTCGCCTGCGCGATCGCAAGCATCGCCGGGCTCAAGTCGACACCCGTGACCTGCCCGCCCGGTCCGACCGCAATTGCAGCAAGCCGGGTAACGGATCCGGGACCGCACGCAACATCGAGGACCGCCTCGCCCGACCGGAGGTGGAGACCATCGAGCAGCAGGCGTGCCCATGGCGTGAACAGCCTCGGCACGAGTACGTCCTCGTAGATCTGCATGGCCGAGATCTCGGCCGCCTCGAACGATGCGGCCCATGCGGAGGGCGTCATCTGCCGTCCCGACGTTCGGCGTTCAGTGCGCAAATGAGGGTCAGGCATCGGGGCGCGCCCGTGTGGGGGCGCGCCCCGAGCTAGTCGGAGTGGCTCCTAGCCGATCGGCTGGAAGGCGTGCCTGAGATCGTACTTCGCGACGTTGCGGCCAAGGACGACGCCGGCGACGCCCGAGAAGCGGTAGTGCAGCCCCGCCCACACGCGGGCGTCGACGATCTCGCGCCGAAGCTCGCTGGCCGTCTCGAAGTGGACCACCGCATCCAGGTTTCCGGTCGGCCCGGCGGGGTCGAAGCCGTGGATGTCAAGGTCGATCTGGTTCGTGCCGAGGAAGGTGCTGAACACCTCGGCCATCGCCGACGTAATCACGCAATGTGCGCAGGGGTATTCGGGGTGGTTGGGCGTGGTCAGAAGCGGCCGCCAGCCCGGCTGCTCGACGGTGGCAGGATTACCGTCGTCGTAACCCGGCACCGGGCCGAAGCCGTCTGCGATCACGGCTGAGGGGTCGATCGCGGTCACTGGCCGCCAGAACAAGTAGTGGTACTTGGCATACAGGGCAGATCCCAGCGCATCGGCGCCGACGAGGTTGACCATCGCCGCCAGCCGCGCTGTCTCGAGCAGGCTGAGGTCGCGCGCTGCGGCAATGTCGCGCCCGACGCGGTTGTACTGGCGGACGACGTTTGCCAATTCGAACCTCGCGAGGCTGGTCTGCTCCGCGGTGCGCATGCCGCTGTTTGCCGCGCCGTACGCCTTGATCTCGTTGAACGCCTCCACCCACCCGTCGCTCTGAAGTGAGGGCGGCGGGTCGGGCAGGAACTGGTCGACTCTCGCCAGGGTGAATCGCCGCACGTTCCCCGTCCACGGCACCTGCGGCGCGGCGAACGGCGGTGTCAACCGCCACACTCCCGGGCCCGGCGGCAGCGTCGGGAAGGGCGTGCTCACACCGATCGGGGTCATGCGTCCATCGGGGTTGAGACCGGTGCTGCGGTTGTAGATCACCTCGTTGGCAGCCGCCAGGCCGACACCGGTTCCCGCGCCGCCGTCGGCCTTGCACCCGTCCAGGTTCGAGGGTGAGAGCGCCTCGGCGTAGTCGGCGTCGAGGGTCGCCACGAGAACCGGGAACGACGCGAAGTAGTAGCGAAGCGTGCGGTAGGCGGCCTCGACCACCGCGCAATCAGCCGAGGCTCCCGCAGGCGCGCTGATCGTCGAGTCGATGGGCTCGTAGCCGCCCTCGATCGCCACCGCGGCGTTGTAGACGGCCATCGACGCATAGGCCGTGTAGATGAAGCCCTCCGACTGGAAGGCGCCTGAGCCCACCACCGTGTCCTCGGCGATCTTGTTCCACTGTGCGACCGTGTTCCCGGGCGGCAAAGCGGCCGCCGCAGTTCGTGTCGCCCCCGCCAGCACACCGACGGCGACTGCCGTTGCGGTGACGACCACGACACGAAGTGTTTGAACCTTCATCACCCACTCCTTCCGTCTCTCACGGCAGATTCCGCTGCTCGGCACCGACTATGGCGCCCGGACCTTTGCGCGGACATTGCTCGGCTTTGCGCCGATCAGGTCGTAGACTCGGCTGCGGGAGACGTGAGCCGCACGTTGGAATTCCGAGTCCTGGGGCCGGTCGAGGTCGTTCACGACGGCGTGCCGACGCGGATCAACTCGGCGACGCAGCGAACGCTGCTCGCGTTTCTCCTGATGCATCCGAACGAGGTCGTGTCGACGGACCGGATGATCGACGTGCTCTGGCCCGACAACCCGCCAGAGGCCCGCCGGAAGCTCTGGTTCCACGTCTCGAAGCTGCGCCGGATCCTCCAGCCCCGCGGAGCGGAGGATGGCCCGAGCGGGATGCTGGCCACGCGTCCGACCGGTTATGCGCTCCGGATCGACGCCGACCAGCTTGATGCAGCGCGCTTCGAGCGCCTCGCTCGCTTCGCGCGCTCTGTGCTCGAGGACGAGCCCGCGCGGGCGGGTGAGACGCTCCGACGGTCGCTCGCCCTCTGGCGGGGGAGGGCGTTCGAGGACGTACTGCACGAGGACGCCGTTTCGTCGGAGGTCGCGCGATTGGACGAGCTTCGGCTCAAGGCGGTGGAGGATCGTCTCGATGCCGACCTCGCCCTCGGCCGGGCCGCCGAGCTGATCCCGGAGCTCGAAGTGCTGGTCGCGGAGCATCCCTTCCGCGAGCACCTGCGCGTTCAGCTGATGTTCGCCCTCTACCGCGCCGGAAGACAGGCGGAAGCGCTCGCGGCATACCGTCAGGCGCAGCGGACGCTCGACGAGCAGCTGGGCATCGCGCCGAGCGAGGAGCTGAGGGACCTCCAGCAACGGATTCTCCGCCAGGATCCTGCCCTCGGCGGCCGGCGTCCTCCGACTCCGCACACAGCTGCGTCGCGGGAGGAGCGGAAGGTCGTCACCGTCTTCTTGGCCGAGCTCGTCGACCTGACGGCGACCGTGGAGCGGGGCGACCCGGAGGACCTCCGTGCATTCCTCATGCCCTACTACACGCACGTCCGCTCTGAGCTCGAGCGCTTCGGCGGCAGGGTAGAGAAGTTCATCGGCGATGCCGTGATGGCGCTTTTCGGCGCTCCGGTTGCCCACGAAGACGATCCCGAGCGAGCCGTCCGCGCAGCGCTGGCGGTTCGCGACTGGCTCGCCGAGCAGGACGGGCCCCAGCAGGTTCGGATCGCGGTCGCGACCGGCGAGGCGCACGTCACGCTCGGCGCGCTCGAAACGGACGGCGAGCCGGTGGCTGTAGGGGTCGTCGTGAACACAGCCGCGCGACTGCAGGCTGCTGCCCCGGTCGATGGCGTGCTGGTCGGCGAGCAGACGTACCGCGCGACGAGGCACGCGATCGACTACCGAGAAGCCGAGCCCGTAGCTGCAAAGGGGAAAAGTGCCCCAATCCGGGCTTGGGAGGCGGTCGGCGTGCTCGCACAGCCCGGGGTCGACCCGTCCCGGCACCACTCGCCCTTCGTCGGCCGCGAGCGTGAGCTGGCTGCCTTGCAGGAGCGACTCGCGTGGGCCGCCTCCGAACGCGCGCCCCAGCTCGTCACGATCCTGGGCGTCCCCGGCATCGGAAAGACGCGCCTCGTCTCGGAGCTGCAGTACGCAGCCACTGCGGCCGATCAGCGTCCGAGGTGGCGTCAGGGTCGCTCGCTCCCGTACGGCGGCGGCGTCAGCTTGTGGGCGCTAGGGGAGATGGTGAAGGCAGAGGCCGGGATCCTCGAGAGCGATTCGACTGTCAGGGCGGAGCAGAAGCTCCGAAACGCGGTAGGTCGAATCGTCGAAGATCGAGGCGAGGCCGACGGAATCGCGAGGTACTTGGGCATTCTCCTCGGCCTCGGCGGCGAGGAGGCACCCATCGCCGACCGCCGGGGCGACACGTTCGCTGCATGGAGACATTTCCTCGAGGCGCTCGCGGATGAGGATCCGCTCGTGCTCGTCTTCGAGGACCTGCATTGGGCCGACGACGCGCTCCTCGATTTCGTCGACGAGCTCGTTGACGGCGTCGGCGGCGTGCCGCTACTCGTCGTGGCGACAGCGCGCTCGGGGCTGCTCGAACGTCGGCCTGGTTGGGCGGGCGGCAAGGCGAGCGCGCTCACGATCACGCTCCCTCCCCTGTCTGCGAGCGACACGAGACGCCTCGTCGCCGAATTGCTCGAGGAGCCGGTGGTCCCGGCCGAGGCGCAAGAGGCTCTGCTCGCTCGCATCGGCGGCAATCCGCTCTACGCGGAGCAGTTCTGTCGAATGCTGGCCGAGCACGGCCGGCTCGAGGAGCTGCCCGAGAGCCTGCACGGCATCATCGCTGCGCGCCTGGATGCGTTAGCCGACGTCGAGAAGCGGCTGCTGCAGGACGCGGCCATCGTCGGAAGGGTCTTTTGGCTCGGCGCGCTCGAGGCGATGGGTGGGATCTCACGCGGCGACGCCGGCGAGCTTCTGCAGTCGCTCGTGCGCAGCGAGTTCGTTCAGCGCGCGCGCCACTCGTCAGTCGCAGGCGACACGGAGTATGCCTTCCGCCACGAGCTGCTTCGCGACGTCGCCTACTACGAAGTCCCGCGTGCACGCAAGGCCGAGCGGCACCGCCGCGTGGCTGAATGGATCGATTCGTTGGGGCGCGCCGAAGACCACGCCGAGCTCCGGGCTCACCACTACCTCGCCGCGCTCGACTACGGTCGTGCGGCGGGTGAGGACGTGACCGACGTTGTGAACCGGGCGCGGCAGGCGCTCCAAGGCGCTGGGCTGCGAGCGATGAGGCTCTCGGCGAACGAGCGCTCGGTCGAATACTTCTCTCGCGCGATCGACTTGCTGGACCGGCTCCCGGAAGGCGAGGAACGGACGCGCGCTGAGGCGGAGCTGCAGCTGCAGTTGGGGGTTGCGCTTTTCGCCTTACGTGGGTTAGGCGCGCCCCAGGTGGAGCGCGCCTACACGCGCGCCACCGAGCTGATGCTGGCCAGTGCCCCCGCCGCCGAACAGTTTCCGGTCGATTTCGGGCTCTCCATCTTCCATGGCCATCGCGGCAACTTCGACCGATCGGCGCGCCTCGTCGAGAGGCTGACTGAGCTCGCGTCCGAGGGCGACGATTCGATGAGGCTGCAGGCCCTCCATGCCCGCTGGATGAACTCCTTGTTCGGCGGGAGGGTCGATGATGCCGTCGCCGCTGCCGGCGAGGGGTTGGCCATCTACCGCCCCGAGGCTCACCACGCGACCTCCTTCCGCTTCGGCAATCACGATCCCGGCGTCTGCGCGTTGGCGCTCCAAGCCCTTGCCTTCGGCTTGCGAGGCGAGTCGAGGAGGGCGGTGACCCAGATGCAGGAGGCGATTGCCCTCAGCGAACGCCTGGGGCACGCGGCGAGCCTCGCCCAGCCGCTGACGCAACTGCCGTGGGCTCTTCAAATCAACGGGGACGCAGAGGCGACGTTGCTGGCATCGGAGCGGGCGCTCGCCCTCGAGGACGAGGTCGCCCACCCGCAGTTCTTCGGTATCGCGCACGCGATGCGCGGCTGGGCGCTCTCGCGCCTGGGGCGCGATGGAGAGGGCGTCGCAGAGCTCGAAAGGGCGTTCGTGGACGAGCTTCGGGCGAGCCACATCTGGGCGGCCATGATCGGAGCGCTCCTCGCCGAGGTCCACCTGCAGCACGGCCGGCTTGGCGTAGCTCGAGCCTTGCTCGACCAGACGCAGGCGATAACCGAGTCGATGCCTACGTACCTGTACGAGCCCGAGCTCATGCGGGTCGAGGCCGAGTGGCTGCGTGTGGACGGGCGCGAAGACGACGCTCGTCAGCTCCTGCTCCAGGCCATCTCGACGGCCCGGAAGCACGGGTCATGGGCTCTGGCGCTCCGCTCCGCGCTCGCGCTCGCACGCTCACCCTCGGCCGAGCACGACGCCGATCTGACCTTGCTTGGCGACCTCTGCGAGTGCCTGCCTCCCGAAAACGACACCGACTACGGGCGCGAGGCAATCGCCCTCCTCGGCGGAAGCGTCGCGACGACACTGCCGTAAGCAAACCAAGTAGAACTGTTGGCGTTGCTGGCAACGACAACAATCGCCGTGCATCACCGGTGCATCACCGGCACAGCAGTTGGCACCATTCCGCGGAACTGGCGGCCGAGAAATGACCGCATGGTTGAGCCAGGACTGGCGAACCCGAGCGTCCCTCGGCGAAGAATCCGGCTTACAGGTGTGCGCGTATCCGCATCCGCTTGACGCGGCCTAACGGCGTTGCTGGCAACGAAGGAACCAGCGGCCGTGCATCACCGGCGCGCGCGACGGTGACCGCATGAAGCGCGGACTCGTTGGGAAACCAGGGGCGACTCCCTCTCTGTAGAGAAGGGGTCGTACTCTCGCCTGTTGAGACAACGCACGTGCGCTCCTTGCAGGGATCTCAGCGATCGAACCCACTATCGATGTTGCGCACGTCCGTGTCGGAAGACGTCGGGAGACGTCGCGATGCGTCGCGGGTACCGCAGATGTGTCCGGAATGTGTCCGCGTGTTCTGCGAGCAGACAACTAGAAAGTGCCATTTGCAGGCCCTTTCTCAAGCCCTCTGACGGACTCGAACCGTCGACCCCCTCCTGAGGTGAAAATCAAGGCGCTGCCCGGCGCGTCGTGACAAAATCGCTGCAACGGTTCCGGACTTACAAGGTCGACGCGGACCTCGCCTCCTCCGCGGAGCAGTGAACGGCCCAGAGG
>JBKPSO010000161.1:0-2965 GCA_046735055.1 Actinomycetota bacterium | reverse complement strand
AACGACAACCCCCTGTCGCCCCCAAGGGGCGAATGCATGAGCGCGCCGACTCGGGAACTGGCCCAGCGGCTGAGCGGGGCGGACGAGGTTCTGCTCCTGTGGCACCCCGACAGCAAGCGGGTGGAGCTTTCCGTCCGCGACCTGGCCACCGGCGTGACCTTTGATCTCGAGGTCGCGCCGGGCAGTGCGATGGACGCCTTCTACCACCCCTACGCGTACTTGGCCCGGCGCCAGAGCTCCGACCGCACACTCCCCGCCGTGGCGACGGGGGCCGATCGCTAGCTTGGCCGACCGTGGCTGGGGGAAGGCGGCAGCGTTTACAGCGCAGGAAAGGGATCCAAGTTCGAGAGTTTCCTGCGCTGGCACTGGCCGCTTTGGGGCGCGGCCGGACCGGCTCCCTCCGATGGCGAGCCTACCACGACGGGGCATCACAGCTCACGGTCGGCGAGCGACTCTTCCTTACACAAGCCGAGGCTGTCTCAGCAACCCCGACCCGTGCCCGACGCTGCACTCTGTCGGCTTGCGCGGGATTCCGCCATGGCGCCAAGTCTGATGCCGCGCTACGAGGGAAACGGTTGCGTGCGTCGTGGGGAGAGAAAGACACCGGCGAGGCTCGCAGGGCGGTGGCGCAGCTCGTTGAGGACCGCTGAGCCGATCAGGCGCCAGAGCCCGTCTCGCGGGACCTCGCGGAACAGTTCACGCAGCCATCGGCGATCAAGGCCAAAGCGCACGAGCCCCGCGGTGACGTCGACGAGGTCCGATTGCCGCACGAGTTCGACCTCGAGCCCCATTGACATGCGCGACCGCGGCGCGTGGTGCTGCTCGCAGGCATCCATGCAGCGCTGCAATCGCTCGGGCGGCCAGCCGAACGGCTCCAGCACCCGCGCGGCCAGGCGCGCGCCCTCGGTCACGTACGGGTCGCGGCTGAGGGTGAACAGACCTAGGTCGTGCAGCCAGCACGCACACAGCAGCAGCTCGCGATCGAACGGTCGGTCCCCGGCAAGACGCTCGGCGATCGCGAACTGCCGGAGGCAATGGCGCTCGAGCGGACTGTCTGCTCCCGCCACAGCACGGAGCGCCTCCAGGGCGGTCCGGGCCGCCGGGCCGGCGGACAGCACGTCGGCGTTCATAACGGCGATCGTAGCGACGGCAACTCGCTGGACGGTGACAGGGTCACGGTCCACGCCGCCGCCGACCAGACCGCCAGCCGGGTCCCGGCGTACTGGGGACGAACGAGGAGATAGAAGCACGCACCTGCGAGTACCGAACCGGCGACGCGACCTCGAACGGCTCGCGCTGAGGATCGCGATGCTGGGCGTCGAGTTCGATGTCCACGAGCCGCCCGAGCTGGCCGATTCCTCTCGGAGCAGCAGGCGGCCGCGATCGACGGCCGCCTCGACGAGCGCCACCGTCGGGCGCCGGGTAGGATCGCCGAGAGCTCATGGCTCAGCCGGCGGATCTCGTCGCCGCTGCACGCGCTCAGGGCGTGCGTGACTCGCGTCTGCTCGGAGCGATCGCCGCTGTCCCGCGGGCTCAGTTCGTTCCACCCGGTCTTGCCAAGGATGCCTACCGCGACGAGCCGCTGCCGATCCCGCACGACCAGGTGACGACACAGCCCTCGCTGGTGGCGCAGATGGTGGAGGCGCTCGAGCTCTCGCCCTCCGAGCGCGTGCTCGAGATCGGCACGGGCTTTGGTTGGCAGACCGCGCTGCTCGCTCGACTCGCCGGCGAGGTGTGGAGTGTCGAGCGCTGGCCGGACGTCGCGCGCACGGCTTGCACCCACCTCGAGCGGCAGGGCATCGAGAACGCGACCGTGGTCGTCGGAGACGGGAGCTGCGGGCTCCCCGATCACGGGCCGTATGACGCGATCCTCGTCGCGGCCGCGTTCCCGCAGGTGCCGGCGCCGCTGGTCGAACAGCTCGCCGACTGCGGCCGGCTCGTCCAGCCGCTCGGTCGCGGTGGCGCCGACGAGGTCGTGCTGTTCGAGAAACGCGGCGGCCTCCTCGAGCGGACCCGTCACCTGACCGGCGCGCACTTCGTCCGGCTCTACGGCGAGCACGGTTTCACGCCGTGAAACTCGCCCTCGCAGGTGACACCATGCTCGGCCGCAGCGTCGCCGAGCGGCTCGCTCATGATCCGAAGCACACACTCTTGGCGCCGGAGCTCGTCGAGATCATCCGCGAGGCCGATCTCTTCGTGCTCAACCTCGAGTGCTGCATCTCCGCGCGCGGCGAGGCTGTGCCCGGGCGGGTGTTCCACTTCCGTGCGCCGCCTTGGGCGGCTGAGGCGCTGGCCCGGCTCGGCGTTCACTGCGTCAGCCTCGCCAACAACCACGCGCTCGACTTCGGGCCCGAGGCGCTGCTCGACACGCTCGCCTACCTCGATGCGGCCGGGATCCGGGCCGTCGGCGTAGGCAGAGACAGGGAACGCGCGCAAGCGCCGCTCGTGCTCGACACGGGTCGCTTCCAGCTCGCCCTGGTCGCGTTCTCCGACCACCCGGCCCAGTATGCGGCCGACGCGAATCGACCCGGAATCGCCTACGCCGACCTGGGCACTCGTCTCCCAGAGTGGCTGACAGGGTTCCCCGACGCGGACGCGGTGCTCGTCACGCCGCACTGGGGCCCGAACATGACGAGCAAGCCTCTCGACTACGTCGCCCACACCGCGCAAGCACTCATCGACGCAGGCGCGACGATCGTCGCCGGCCACTCAGCTCACGTCTTCCACGGTGTCGCGCCGCACATCCTGTACGACCTCGGCGACTTCATCGACGACTATCGCGTCGACCCGATCCTGCGCAACGACCTCGGCCTGCTCTTCCTCGTGCATCTCCCCGGGGACCACCTGGAAGCGATCCCGCTCAAGCTCGAGTTCGCGCACACGCGCCTCGCCACAGGCGCCGACGCGGCGTGGATTGCACAGCGTTTCACCACGGCCTGCACCGCGTTCGGCACCGAGGTCGCCG
>JBKPSO010000160.1:0-21611 GCA_046735055.1 Actinomycetota bacterium | reverse complement strand
ACAGCTTGTCGCAGAGCAGGCCGGCCGCCGTCGCGATCACGATCAGCTCGAAGATCGCCCAGCCGAAGCACTGGAGCACGTTCAGGACCGTCGCGAGGTACGAGCCGCGGTGGCCGAGCGGCGCCCGCTGCAGGACCATCGCCGGCACGCGCCCGTCCGCGCCGATCGCCCCGGCGATCGCGAGCAGGAGGTTGCCGATCACGCCCCCGACGAGGGTCGCGAGGAGCGCCTTGCCGAGCGAGAGGTCGAAGAAGCCGGGGAGGACGAGGACGAGCAGCGAGATGCCGAGGTTCGTCCAGAGGAGCAGCGTGTCGACCGGCCCGAGCACGCGCAGCCGGTCGGGAACGGGCTCGATCCCCCAGGAGGGCGCCTCTCTTGCCATCGTCCACGCTCCCTTCGCCGGTGCGAACCGGATCAGGTTCGACGGGTGTCATCTCAGCCCGGCTCTGCCGGGCACCCCGGTGCCTGCGAGTCTAGCGCGTCGCACCGGGCGCCCCAGGCCTTCAACATCCGCGGCAGGGGGCTGCGCTTCTCTCCGGGCGGGGTGATACGCTCATCTAGGCAATGCCTATGCAGCGTCGCTACACCGCGGCCGAGGCCGCTCGAGCGCTCGGGATCAGCCTCGACACCCTCCGACGCTGGGACCGGGTCGGACGGATCCGCACCGAGCGCGACTCGGCGAATCGACGCCTCGTCCCCGCCTCCGAGATCAAACGCCTCCGCGGCGAAGAGGGCGAGCAGATGAGTGCGCGCAACCACTTCCGCGGGATCGTCCGGGACGTCAAGGTCGAGGGCCTGCTGGCCCAGGTCGAGCTCGACGTCACCGAGCCCGCCCGTGTGGTCGCGATCATCACACGCGACGCCGCCGAGGAGCTCGGCCTGCGTCCGGGACTGAGCGCGTCGGCCGTCGTCAAGGCGACCTCGGTGATGGTCGAGCTGCGATGAGGCGAGCCGCGTTTACCGCGTTCAGTGCCGTCGCAACCGTGCTCGCGGTGGGCTTCCTGCTGCTGCCGGTGCTTGCGATCTTCCTCCGCGTCTCGCCGGGGGACCTGCTCGCAAGGCTCGACGACGACGTCGTCCGGGACGCGCTCGTCGTCACGGCGACGACGAACGGGATCGCATTCGGTATCACGCTGGTCATCGGGACGCCCGCGGCCTACCTGCTCGCGACACGGCGGTTCCGGGGCCGCGCGCTCGTCGTCACGCTCTGCGAGCTGCCGCTCGTCCTGCCGCCGGCCGTGGCGGGGATCGGGCTGCTCGCCGCATTCGGCCGGCTCGGCCTGCTCGGCGGCACGCTCGACGCGCTCGGCGTGCGGATCGGCTTCACCCAGGCGGCGGTCGTCCTCGCCATCCTCTTCGTCGCCGGGCCGTTCTACCTCCGGCCCGCGATCGCCGCCTTCGAGTCCGTCGATCCGACGCTCCTCGCTGCGGCACGCACGCTCGGCGCCGGTCCCGGCCGGACGTTCGCCCGCGTCGCGCTTCCCCTTGCCGGTGACGGGCTGAGCGCAGCCGCTGCGCTGTCGCTCGCGCGCGGGATCGGCGAGTTCGGCGCGACGATCATGTTCGCGGGCAGCCTGCAGGGCGTGACGCAGACGCTGTCGCTCGCGATCTACGCCCAGTTCGACGTCGACTTCACGCAGGCGCTCGCGATGGGCGCGCTGCTCGTCGTGCTCAGCGCGGCCGTCCTGCTCGTGATCAAGGTGGTGCCGGTATGGCGGCGCTCGTCCTCGATGTCGCCTGCCCTCTTCGCTCCTTCGAGCTCGCGCTAGCGCTGGAGGTCGAGCGCGAGACGTTCGCCCTGGTCGGGCCGTCGGGCGCGGGGAAGACGACCGTGCTGCGGGCGATCGCCGGCCTCGTCCGGCCGAGGCGAGGACGAATCGTCCTCGGCGACGAGACGCTCTTCGATGCCGAGCTGGGCGTCGACCGCCCGCCGGAGGAGCGGCGGGTCGGCCTCGTCTTTCAGGAGTACGCGCTGTTCCCGCATCTCTCCGTCGAGGCCAACGTCGCGTTCGGGGGGCGCGATCGCGCGCGCGAGCTGCTCGACCGCTTCGGGATCGCGCAGCTGGCGCGCGCTCGGCCGGACGAGCTCTCCGGCGGCGAGCGGCAGCGGGTTGCGCTCGCCCGGGCGCTGGCCCGCGATCCGGCCGTGCTGCTCCTCGACGAGCCGATGGCCGCCCTCGACGCGCACACGCGGGCCGGGGTGCGGGCGGAGCTGCAGGAGCTCCTCCGTGACCTGGGACTGCCGACCATCCTCGTCACCCACGACTTCGAGGACGCGGCGGCGCTCGCCGACCGCGTCGGGGTCCTCTCGGAGGGGCGCGTGCTCCAGCTGGGCTCGCCCGACGAGCTCGTCGCCGCGCCCGCCGACGCTTTCGTCGCGGGCTTCACCGGCGGGAACCTGCTGCACGGCTTCGCGCGGCCGGCGCGCGACGGGCTGACCGAGGTCGTGCTCGACGGCGGTGCAGTGGTCTTCTCGACCGACCGCGGCGAGGGTCGCGTCGGGGTCGTCGTCTATCCGTGGGAGGTCTCGATCGCGCCCGCCGATGCGATGTCCGCCGACTCGGCGCTGAACCACGTCAGCGCGCCGATCTCGTCGGTGGTGACGCTCGGGAACCGCGTCCGTGTCCGGGTCGGCCCACTCGTCGGCGAGGTCACGACCGCCTCGGCGGAGCGCCTTGCCCTCGAGCGCGGCGAGGTCGTCGTCGCGTCGTTCAAGGCGACGGGCGCCCGGCTCGTTCCGCTGCGCGACGGCTGAATCATCGGACCGCGGTTCGGCCGCGGCGTCATCCCCGGGCGGACGAACCGGATCCTTCTCGACGCAACGCGCCCCGGCCGATACCGCGCCGGTGCTACGAGTTCTGCGGGCTCCAGCACGCGCACATGGGACTCTGGCTCGTCGCTGTCCCCCGGCCCGGTTCGGCGTGTGGCTCGCGAATCAGGAGCGGGACGCGACGGCGGGCGGCACGGGGCTTGACGCCTTCCTCGCCGAGGCCTGCTCGAGCTACCACCGGATTCGCGGGACGCCGGCGCAGGGCGACGTCGGCCCGGATCTGACGGATGTCGCCTCGCGCCAGACGATCGCCGGGGCCCTCCTCCCGAACACGCCGGACGAGCTCGCCGACTGGATCTCCGATCCGCAGCACTTCAAGCCGGGGACCCAGATGCCCGCCGTCGGTCTGCCCGGGACGAGATGCGGCCGTCGCGTGGGGCGGAGACCCTCGGGCTCGCGCTGGCGTTGCTGGCGGCGGCGTGCGCCGTCGTCGCGCGGCGCGTCCTGCCCGACGAGATGGGGGGTGCGGATGAAATGACACACATTCGTCACACCTCCGGTGCCAGGCACTTCCTGTGGACGGATTGGCACGAAATCGTCACACCCAAGTGCCAGGCACTGGTTGTGGATAACCGGACCGAAGAGGACGTGGCGTGATCCGCCGCACCGTCCGCTACCTCGACGAGCGCGCGGCCGCCGCGCCGTTCCTCCGGCGCCCTGCGCTACGCCTTCCCCGACCACTGGTAGTTCCTGCGCGGCTAGATCGCGCTGCACGCGTTCGTCGTCCTGGTTGCGAGCGGCGTTTACCTCGCGTTCTTCTTCGACGCCAGCACCGCGCACACCGTCTACCACGGGAGCTACGCGCCGCTCCGCGGACAGGAGATGAGCCGCGCATACGCGTCGATGGTCGACCTCTCGCTCGACCGGAAAGCCGGGCTGTTGAGCCGCCAGACCCACCACTGGGCCGCGGACGTCTTCATCGTCGCCATCGTCCTCCACCTGCTGCGGATCTTCACAGGAGCGCGGGGCGGCCGAGCGTGGGCGGAAGCTCGAGCCCGCTAGTCGATCAGGTGCCAGCGGCGCGCCACAGCGACCGCCGCCAGCTGCGAGTGGGCGTGGAGCTCGACCAGCACCGCGCGGATGTGGTTGCGGACCGTCGGCTCCGCGATCCCGAGCTCGTCGGCGATCGCCTTCGCCGAGAAGCCCCGGCCGATCAGCCCGAGCACCTCGAGCTGACGCGGTGTCAGCTTCGGCCGGCGACCCGCCGGTGTCGCGGCCTGCTCCTCCGGGATCTCGAACCCGTCGCGGAGGACGTGCATGTACATCGGCGCGCACTCGCTCCGGACGGCGATCGTCGAGACGGCGACCTTGCGGCGTCCTTCGCGCGTCTTCACGAGCAGGCGCTGGCAGCGGACCGGCCAGCCCTCGCCCGCGAGCCGCGCGCCGGAGCATCCTGGGTGGCAGACGAGCGAGCCACGCTCGTCGACGCCGCCGAGCACCTCCCAGCACGGCCGCCCGACAGCCTTCTCGAACGCAATCCCTGTCAGCTCCTCCGCGGCCTCGTTCCAGGCGACGATCCTCAGGTCGTCGTCGAAGACGAGCAAGGCGTCGCCCGAGCGGAACTCCATGACGGAAGCTTCCGCCGCGCCGGCGCGCGGGTCGTCGGCGCGAACGCGGATTCCGGTCGCGGAAAAACCGCTACATCATCGGCACTTGCCGGAGGATCCTCGGCTCGATCCGGTCGAGGATCGCCATCAGGCTCGGCCCGGTGACGGTGATCCCGTGGTTGCGGAGCCCGATCACCGCCTCGTTCGGATTCGGCTCGGCGGCGAGCAGCTCGGCGACGCTGACCGCGAGCTCTTCGGTGCCGCACGGGTAGTTGACGTCGGTTGCGGGGATGTCCTCCATCCACGCGTGCACGTGGAGGATCGCGCCGACGCCCGGGTGGGCCTGGTAGATCATCCAGTGCTCGATCGCGTCCACGGAGACCCGGCGCGGCTCGACGTCCGGCGGGACACTGAGCACGATCCGCCCGTTGTCGTGGTCGTAGTTCGAGACGAGGAGGATGTCGCGCCCCGGCGTCTCCAGGTGCGACTTGTCGACGCCGCTCGCGCTCATCCAGAAGCGGCGCTCGTCCTTCCGCTGCGAGAGGTTTCCGTACGAGAGCCCGCCGATCCCGTAGAGCCGCTTGACGTGGCGAAGCTCGCGCTCGCTGAGCAGATCTTCGATCGGGAACGGCGAGGGAAGCAGGTCGAGGTCGCCGAGCCGAGCGCCGGCGGCAATGATCTCCTCGGTCACCTCGTCGCCGTCCCACAGTTCCGGCTCCAGATCGGTCACGAACTCGTTGTCGATCACGAGTCGGGCGCGCGCGAGGGGGAGCAGCCGCTGGACGACCGCGGCGGCGAGCGCCTCTTCTCCCTGGTCGGCGCCGTCGCCGTAGTGGCCACGCTCCATCGTCGTGAACCACGCGCCCTCGCCGGGGACGTAGCAGAGGGCGATGTTCGCGAGAGCGCGTACGAGCATCGGGTAGTCCTCGGGCAGCGAGTGGCTCGTGCGCTCGTAGAGCCCGACCACGAATGTCCCACGCGAGCGCCGGCGAAAAGGCTTCGGGTCGGCCTCGTCGACGACGTTGATGACGAGGTCGGCGGCGTTCCTGTCAGCCGTTTCGACGAGACCGGCTCGCCCGAGGGCGTTCCGAAGGAGGCTGACGAAATGCTCGAGCGAGCCGGTTGTCGAGTGACCCACGACGGCGAAGGAGCCCGTCGTCGACTCCTTTGTACTCGACTCGCCACCGCGTTCGCGTGACGAAATTCGACTACGTGTGCTCACTTAGACGATCTCGGCAAGGACGACTCCCAGGATTGGCAACGCGAGCGTAAGCGTAAACGACGTCCAGCCGACGAGTACGAGCGGGCGCCTGCTCGTCTGCGGACGCCTCTCGCGGATCTCCTCCGCGAGCCGCGGGCCGAGGACGAAATCGTGCAGGTAGGCGAAGCACAGGAGAGCGAGGAACGCGCCAATCTTGACCCCGAACACCGCCGCGGCTCCGGTGTCGGCGTCCGGGAGCACGTGCGCCGCGAGCGGGATCCCCGTGGCGACGAGGACGAGGAGCGCGCTCCAGCCGATCGGCCGCCAGCGCCGCCCGAGCATCCGCATCGCCGCCTGCCGTGGCTCGCCGGTCAGGGTCCGGATCGCGGGCACGGCGATGAAGGTCAGCGCGACGGTGCCGCCGACCCAGACCGTGGCGGCGAGCACGTGCGCGACGACGAGGACGATCTCGAGCCAGTGCGGCATCGGTCGGAGCTTGCACGAGAATGCAGGCGTGGAGCGCGAGGGTTGGAACCGGAAGCACAGGGAGGCGGGTCTCCTCTTCGGCGCCGAGCCGAACCGCTTCCTCGTCACCGAGGTTGGAGACCTCCCACCCGGGCGGGCGCTCGACCTAGCCTGCGGCTCCGGGCGGAACGCCGTCTGGCTCGCCGCGGGTGGCTGGCGGGTGACCGGCGTGGACTTCTCCGACGTTGCGCTCGCGCAGGCGCGGGCGCTCGCCGCCGAGCGCGGCGTCGAGGTCGAGTGGGTGGAAGGCGACCTTCGCGAGTGGCAACCGCTGGAGCGCCAGTTCGACCTCGTCGTCGTCCTCTACCTGCAGGTCCCCGCGCACGAGCGGCGCGCCGTTCTGGCGCGTGCGGCTGCTGCTGTTGCGCCCGGTGGGACGCTCCTCGTCGTCGGGCACGACCTCGAGAACCTGGACGGCGGGCACGGCGGCCCGCAGGACCCGCGCGTGCTCTTCACGCCCGACGAGGTCGCCGGCGAACTGCCCGGCCTGGAGATCGAGAAGGCCGAGCGCGTGCTGCGGCCGGTCGAGACGGAGGACGGCCAAGTCCAGGCGATCGACGCGCTTGTCCGGGCCAGGCGCTAGACCGAGCAGTCCTCGCCGCGCCCGGCGGCGCCGCCGGGCAGGCGGCCGAGGAGCTCGACGAGCGTCGCCAGCTCCTCCTGCGAGAGCTGCCGCTCGATCAGCTCGCGCACCTGGGCGACGTGCGACCGCCCCGCCGACTCGAGTCGCTCGCGGCCCTCGTCGGTGAGCACGGCGTAGGTGACACGGGCGTCGCTCTCGCACGCCGCCTTCGTAACCCAGCCGTCGCGCTCGAGGCCGTCGAGCAGGCGCGTGACGCCGGACGGGGTGAGCATCAGCTGCTCCGCGAGGTCGACGCGCCGCATCGCCCCCTCCTCCGTATGCGCGAGCGCGAGCAGGCACTCGTAGTCCGTGATCGACAGCCCGTGCTCGGCCACCAGCCGCGCGTTCAGCTCCCGCTTCAGCGCGGCGTGCGCGCGCAGGAGCCGCGCGAATGCGTCCACGCTCGGAAATGATTGAGAGCTCAATACTTGACTAGTCATGTAATTGTGCTACAGTTGCTTGCGTTCACAAGTAATTCTACCACCAGGAGGACACAGGAGATGAGCACGATCACCACCGAGCAGGCGATCCCGACCGGGACGTGGACGCTCGACAAGGTTCACTCGAGCGTCGGCTACGCGGTCCGGCACAGCGGCGTCTCGCTCTTCAAGGGGACGGCCGGCTCGCTCGACGCCGAGCTCGCGAACGGGACGCTGCGCGGCAGCGCCGACGTCTCGAGCATCACTGTCAACGACGAGAACCTGCAGGCGCACCTGCTCTCGCCCGAGTTCTTCGACGTCCAGCGCACCCCGCGCGTCTCGTTCGAGTCGACCTCGATCCGGCGCGAGGGCGACGAGCTGACCGTCGAGGGGGAGCTCGAGATCCGCGGCGTCAAGCAGCCGGTCACGCTGACCGGGACGATCGCCGGGCCCGCCGCAGGCCCCGCCGGCGAGAAGCTCGGCCTGGCGCTCGAGACCGTGATCGACCGGACGAGCTTCGGGATGAACTGGAACATGGAGCTCCCGGCCGGCGGCTTCATCCTCGACAACGAGGTCACGCTGACGGCGAACCTCGAGTTCGCAAAGGCGTAAGCATGCGCATCCTCGGGATCAGCGGGAGCCTGCGGCGCGATTCGCACAACCGCAGGCTCCTCCTCGAGGCCGCCGAGCTGCTGCCCGCCGGCACCGAGCTCGAGCTCTTCGAAGGTTTGAAGGCGGTGCCGCCCTACGACGAGGACGACGACCGCGAGGACGAGACCCATCCGGCGGTCACGGATCTACGCGACGCGATCGCTCGTGCCGATGCCGTGCTGATCGCGACGCCCGAGTACAACGCCTCGGTGCCGGGTCAGCTGAAGAACGCGATCGACTGGGCCTCGCGGCCGCGCGGCGCCGCAGTCCTGCTCGGAAAGCCGGTCGCCGTGATCTCCGCCAGCATCGGCTCCTTCGGCGGCGTCTGGGCCCAGGCCGAGCTGAGGAAGATCCTCCGCGCCGCGGGCGCGCGCGTCCTCGAGGGCGAGCTCGCGGTGCCGCGGGCGCACGTTCGCCTCGACGAGGACCG
The DNA here is from genome assembly GCA_046735055.1 of Actinomycetota bacterium. Lineage (GTDB taxonomy): Bacteria > Actinomycetota > Thermoleophilia > Gaiellales > Gaiellaceae > DATBLE01. The sequence goes on along the minus strand of JBKPSO010000160.1, from coordinate 13,386 downwards.
GCGCCTGCTCGACGACGAGCTGCGCGAGCGGCTCGCCGTACTCCTCGATTCGCTCGTCGCCGAGGCGCAGCCGGTAGTCGTCGCGGCCTAGAGGCCCGGCGGGCGGACCTGGCCGAACATCTGGCGGGAGGCTCTCGCCTCCTCGACACTGCGGGCTTGCTCGAGCGCACGCCGCAGGTCGAGCAGGTAGTAGGCGAGGTCGACGTTCGTCAGGTTGATCGCGATGCGCTTGATCGCGCACCCCGGCTCGACGACCGCGCCGCCCCCCTCCCAGAACGCGCACCAGCCGTGCGGACACTCCTCGACGTTCCCGACCGCCGCGTGCAGCTCACACAGCTCCTCCATGGGCCGAGTGTGGGAGGTCAGCCGCGCTGTGCCATCGGTGCGGTCCCCGATCGGCCTTGCGGTCTTCCCGCAGCCCGCCGGAGGCGCTCTGCGCTCGCGATTGCGAGCAGCGCGAGGATCGCGTCGCTCACGAGGCACCACTGGCAGATCGCGTCGATCACCGCGACCTGGATGACGATCAGGTAGACGCCGAACGCAAGCCCGCCGAGCACGATCGCGGCGCCGATCGCCGCGGCCTCGACCCGTGCCGAGAGCGCCGTCGCGAAGACGGCGACATAGGCGGCGAGTCCGAGTACGGCGACGGGAATCCCGGCGGCCTTGGCGTACTTCGAGTGCTGCACCGTCTCGCAGCCGCCGGTCGTGCAGGCAAGCCGCGTGCCCGTGTAGCGCGCGTAGACGAGGTATGCGGCGACCGCGGCCCCGGCGAGCGCGAGGGCGGCGATCGCGGCGCGCAGCGTCCGGTCGCTCACCCGGTCAGCGCGTCGAGCGTCGGCCGGAACGCTTCGGGCGTGAGCGCCGTCAGGTTGATGTGCTCGAGCGTCCCGCCCGTCTTCCCCGCGAAGAAGGTCGGCGTCGACCTCACGCTCGCGTTCTGGGCCTGCTGGTCGGCGGCGGCAAGCGCGTTCGTGACCTCCGGCGAGCTCATGTCGGCCAGCATCTTGTCCGTGTCGAACCCGGGCAGCGACGCCCCGACCGACCGGAGCAGGTCGTTCGTCACCCAGCCCGCGTTCTCCGGCCCCTGGCTCTTGTAGAGCAGGTCGAGGTATTGCCAGAGGCGACCCTGAAGGCCGGCGGCGTAGACGGCACGGAGCGCCTTCTCGGAGTCGGGGCCGATGAAGTGCATGCCCGTGAAGACGAACTTCGCCTTCCCGGGCCGGACGTACCGCGCGACGAGCGCGGGCAACGCGGAGGTCGTGTATTCCCGGCAGAACGGGCACTGGAGGTCGGCGAACTCGATCGTCGTCACCGGCGCGCTCGCCTTGCCGAGCACGTTCAGCTGCTGCGGGATCCCCTTGAAGAGCGCGAGTGTTGCAGCTGCGCCCGGCACGCTGGCCGGCGCCGCGGGCGTCGCCGCCGTGGCGCGGGGGCTCCCGGCTGCCGTGGATGTCTCGGTCGTCATGGCGGCGGCCTTGTTGTCGCTCGAGCCGACCACGCTGACGACGATCAGAACGACTGCGATCGCGACCGCGAACGCTCCGACCGCGCCGAAGAGCACCCACCTGTTCCGGGGTGGTCGGTGACCGGACTTACGCTAGTGGCTCTCAATCGTCGATCGTCTCCAGAGGCTGGACCGCGTGGAGCCGGACGAAGCCGCAGTTCGTGCAGACGAACGGGAGCGCCTGGATCGCGGGCTCGTCCGGTGCGGTCACCTCTGTGAGACGATCGCCGCCTGCCCAGGCGTCCTGCCCGCACATCGGGCACGCGGCGTGGGCCTTGACGTTGACTGCTGCCTTGATCGCGTCTACGGCGATGCTCATGGCCTCAGCCTGCCGGTGCGGCGGGGGCGCTACATCCGTGAGAACCCGCAGCACCCGTCAGGGATCGGCATGATTGCCGCGTGGTCGAGACGATGACGGCGCTGCGCAAGACGGCGGCCCGGCCGGGGCTGCGGCTCGAGGAGATCCCGGTTCCGACCCCCGCGGCGGACGAGGTTCTGGTCGAGGTCGAGACCGCGAGCGTCTGCGGAACCGACCTCCACATCTACGCCTGGGACGAGTGGTCGCAGGGACGGATCGTTCCGCCGCTCACGCTCGGACACGAGTTCGCCGGCACGGTCGTCGAGCAGGGCGAGCTCGTCCGCAACGTCGCGATCGGCGACTACGTCTCTGCGGAGAGCCACATCACCTGCGGCGTGTGCTTCCAGTGCAGGACCGGGCACGCCCACATGTGCGAGCGCACCCGGATCCTCGGCGTAGACCGCGACGGGGCCTTCGCGCGCTACGTCGCGATCCCGGAAGGCGTGATCTGGCGGAACGACCGCTCGAAGCTCCCGCCCGAGATCGCGACCCTCCAGGAGCCGTTCGGCAATGCCGTCTTCGCGACGAGCGAGCAGGACCTCGCCGGCCGGTCCGTCGCCGTGCTCGGCTGTGGCCCGATCGGGCTTTTCACGATCGGGATCGCGCGGGCGTCCGGAGCCGCGGTCGTGGTGGCGGCCGACCGGACTCCGTTCCGGCTCGGGCTCGCCGAGAAGATGGGCGCAACGCGGGTCGTCAACGTCGACGAGACGCCCGACACCGCCGGCTGGTTCCTCGATCAGAACGATGGCTACGGGTTCGATGTCGTCTTCGAGATGTCCGGCTCGCCGCGCGCGATCGCCGACTCGTTCCGGATCGCCCGCAACGGCGGCCGTGTGGTCCTGTTCGGCATTCCCGCCCGCCCCGTCGAGATCGACGTCGCCGAGGCGCTGATCTTCAAGAACCTGAACGTGCTCGCGCTGAACGGGCGCAAGATCTTCGAGACCTGGTACCGGACGCGGTGGCTGCTCGAGAGCGGCGTGGTCGATGTGCGCCCGCTGATCACGAACGAGCTCCCGCTCGAGGAGTTCGAGACCGCCTTCGCGCTGCTCGCCGCGGGCGAGGCCTGCAAGATCGTGCTCTACCCGGGTGGGCGGGCGCCCGCGGCGCCGGCGGAGGAGCGTGTCCGCGAGCGCGTGCCGGTCGAGGGGCGGTGGCAGCACAGATGACGAGACAGATGACGAGCGTGTTGGACGACCGGCTCCGGGCCGAGCTCGATCGGCTGCGCGAGGCCGGCACCTACAAGCGCTTCAACACGCTCCGTTCGCCGCAGGGGCCCGTGGTGGGGATGGAGGGGCGCGGCGAGGTGCTCGTCCTTTCCTCCAACAACTACCTCGGCTTCGCCGACCGGCCCGAGGTCGTCGAGGCGGGGATCGAGGGGCTGCGGCGCTACGGCGCCGGGACCGCGTCGGTGCGCTTCATCTGCGGGACGTTCGAGCCGCACCTCGAGCTCGAGCGCGAGCTGGCGGACCTGGTGGGCACCGAGTCCGCGCTCACCTACGGCTCGTGCTGGAACGCGAACGAGGCGGCGATCCCGAGCCTGACCGACGACTCGACGGTGATCCTCTCGGACGAGCTGAACCACGCGTCGATCATCGACGCGGTCCGGCTCGCGAAGCCCGCGCGCAAGGTCGTCTACAGACACTCGGACATGGACTCGCTGCGGGCCGAGCTCGAGTCGGTCGAGCCCGGGCAGCGCGCGCTCGTGATCACCGACGGCGTCTTCTCGATGGAGGGGGACCTCGCGAAGCTGCCGGAGATCCTCGAGCTCGTCCGCGCCCACGACGCAGCGCTCGTCGTCGACGATTCGCACGGCACCGGGGTGATGGGCGAGACCGGGCGCGGCATCGCCGAGCATTACGGCCTCCTCGGCGAGGTCGACGTGATCACCTCGACACTCGGCAAGGCGCTCGGCGGCGCGGCGGGCGGCTTCGTCGCCGCGAGCGAGGAGGTCTGCGACATCCTCGCCCAGCGCTCGCGGCCCCAGCTCTTCTCGAACGCGCTGCCGCCGACGGTCGCCTGTTCGGCTCTGGAGGCGGTGCGGGTGCTGCGCCGCGAGCCCGAGCTCGTCTCAAAGTTGCGTGCCTCGACGGCCAGGTTCCGCCGGCGACTGCGTGAGCTCGGGTTCAAGCCGCTCGACGGCGAGGCAGCGATCGTCCCGATCATCGTCGGCGAGACGGCCTTCGCGATCGAGTTCTCGCGGCGCCTACTCGACGAGGGCGTCTTCGTCACCGGCTTCGGCTACCCCGTCGTCCCGGAGGGGACGGCGCGCGTCCGCGTCCAGATGTCGGCGGCGATCGAGGAGGAACACATAGACCGAGCACTGGCGGCGTTCGTGAAGGTCGGCCGCGACCTGGAGCTGATCTAGGTGGCGGAGTACAAGCTCGCGCACCTCGACGACATCGAGAAGGTGGACTACCGGGGATCCCGGCTCGGCCGGGTGCGGCACGAGCTCGGGATCGCGGAGTTCGGGATCAACTCCTGGACGGCTGATAATCCCGGCGACCAGCTGATCCCCGAGCACGCGGAGGACCAGGAGGGCGATCCCGAGGAGCTCTACGTCGTCGTCCGCGGGCGTGCTCGGTTCGAGGTCGGTGACGACTCGTTCGACGCTCCCCAGGGCACACTCGTGCTCGTGCCCGCCGGTCCCAACCGCCGTACCGCCCGAGCCGAGGAGGCGGGGACGATCGTGCTCGCGATCGGTGCCGCGCCCGGGAAGGCGTACGAGGCGGACGGCTGGTTGGAGATCTGGGGACCGCTGCACGACCTGTACGCGGCTGGTGACTACGAAGGCGTGATCGCAAAGGGCCGCGAGACGATCGAGGCGAACCCGCAGTACGGCGCTCCGCTGTACAACCTCGCCTGCGCGGAAAGCCTCGGCGGGCATCCACAGGAGGCAATCGAGCATCTCCGCACGGCGATCGAGCGGTCGCCTCGCTTCCTCGAGCTCGCCCGCGAGGACTCGGACTTCGATCCGATCCGGGAAGAGCCCCGTTTCCGCGAGCTGGTCGGCTGAGCGGCGGCCTTTCCAGCCGCGGCTAGCCAAGTGACGTTTGAAACCCAGTGTCTGACACTGGGGTTGCGCCAAGAGTGCAAATGTTTGTCCACAGGTGGCCGCTCCAGCCGCGATCGCAATTCGGAACCTCCGCGTCCGCCGCGGAGCCCCGCCGGCTCGCTCCCGTAGGGGAACCATGTTTCCCCGACGGCCCCCTTCTTTCAGAGGCCGATCCTCCAGGGAACCTCCCGGTTCCCCTTGGAGCCTTGCCCGCTCACGGGCAAAAGGCGTGCCCGTGAGCCCGCGGATCGCAGCGGCAACGGCGGCGCGGGTATTGCGCCAGCTGCGTCACGACCCTCGGACAGTCGCACTCGTCCTCGTCGCGCCGGCCCACTCGTCACGCTCGTCGAGTACGTCTTCGAGGACTCGCCCGTGTTCGACCGGATCGGCGGCCCGTCGCTCGGCGTCTTCCCGCTGAGGCCCTAGGCGGCGCGGGTCGCGGTCAGGAGTCCGCCGAGCTGGGACACCCGCTGCTCCAGGCTGCCGCAGACCTGCTCGCAGAGGTCGAAGATCGAATCGTCCGCGATCCGGTACAGGGAGGCGGTGCCCTGCTTCCGACGGGCGACGATGCCCGCGTCACGCAGGATCCCGAGATGCTTCGAGACGTTCTGCTGCGACGCCCCGGTGAGACCCGCCAGTTCCGTTACCGTCGCCTCGCTGCGGCGCAGCCGCTCGAGGAGCCGGATACGCGTCGGGTCGCCGAGCACGCGGAAACGCGCGGCGACCAGCTCGACGACCTGCTCGGGGAGGGGATGGGACAGGGCCATGGCCGCAACCTACTTCACAACTTCGTGCTTGTGAAGTGGGGAAAACCCGTATTCGGAATCCCCGCCGACCCTGATGGCCGCGGCCCCGATCCGAACGAGATTTACGGCGTCAACACAGAAAGCGAGGAGCACAATGCGCCGCTTCACTCTCTCGGTCATCCTGGTGATCGGCGTCGGCCTGATCATCGCGCCGTTCGCGTTCTCGATGTTCTCGCGCGCGAGCGACGGCGAGCAGATGGTCAACGACTTCCGGCCGATCGTGCAGCCGGCCAACGTCCAGACGACGGCCGACTACTACTACAACACCTTCGCGAAGCTGCGCCCGATCGCGCTCGCGATGAACGCGCAGACGGTCGCGACCTTCGACGGCTACTCGAAGGGCATCCAGGCGATGATGCAGGACCTGGCGAAGATGCCGCCGGCCCAGTTGAAGGCACTTGCCACCGCCTATCCGTCCATGGCCGCGATGCTGAAGGGCCTGCCGAAGATGGAGAAGACCATGGCCGGATTCACGACGATGATCGCCGCGAACCTGAACACGTTCGAGAACGTTCCGCCCGGCCTCGACCACTACAAGCCCCTGGTCGACACAATGCAGGCGAACGTCGGCAACTACGCGTCCGTCGACGCGCTGCCCCCGATGGGACTCTTCCCCTGGTTCTTCCTCGTCCCGGGGATCCTGATCGTGCTCGCCGCCGCATACCTGCTCGTCGGCGACATCAACCCCGACTGGGTCTGGCCGAAGCTCGCGGCGCCGACCCTCAAGCCCCTTGCTCACTGAGGAGCCGATCGGGACGCCGCCCGCCGCTGCGAAGGTACGGCGGCGGGCTCGGCCGCGGATCGTCGTCCTCGGCGGCGGCACGGGCGGGACGCTGACCGCGAACCGGCTTCGCCGCGAGCTCGCCGACGCGGTCGAGATCTATGTGGTCGACCAGGACGACCGCCACGTCTACCAGCCCGCGCTGCTCTTCGTCCCGTTCGGGATCGGGAAGGTGTCGGACATCGTCCGCTCGAGGAAGAAGCAGCTCCTGCCACGGATCACGTTCCACGAGTCCGGCATCGACCATGTCTCGCTCGAGGAGGACGTGGTCTACCTCGAGGACGGCCCCGCCCTCGGCTACGACGTCCTCATCGTCGCCACCGGCGCCGTGCTGCAGCCCGAGGAGACGGAGGGCATGACCGGCCCGGGCTGGCACGAGCGCGTCTTCACGTTCTACGACGCGGTCGGCGCGTCCGCGCTGGCCGGAGCGATGGAGCGCTTCGAGGGCGGCAACGTCCTGGTCAACCTGGTCGACATGCCGATCAAGTGCCCGGTCGCGCCGCTCGAGTTCTCGTTCCTCACCGACTGGTACCTGCGCAAGCGCGGCATCCGCAAGAAGACCGAGATCACGTTCGCGACGCCGCTCGACGCGGCGTTCACGAAGCCCGTCGCCTCCGCCCATCTCGGCAACCTGCTCGAGCTCAAGGGCATCAAGCTCGAGACCGAGTTCGCCGCGGGCGAGGTAGACGGCGAGGCCGGCGTCCTGCGCTCCTACGACGGCCGCGAGCTGCCGTTCGACCTGCTGGCGACCGTGCCGCTGCACGGCGGCGCCGCCTATGTGGAGCGCTCGCCCGGCCTCGGCGACGCGCTCGGCTTCGTCCCCACGGACCCGGCGACGCTCCAGGCGAGGGCGAAGGAGAACGTGTTCGTCCTCGGGGACGCGACCGACCTACCGACCTCGAAGGCCGGCTCGGTGGCCCATTTCGAGGGCGAGGTGCTCGCCGAGAACGTCGCGCGGTACCTGGCCGGGCGCGAGCCTCTGCCGGAGTTCGACGGCCACGCGAACTGCTTCATCGAGACGGGCTTCCACAGGGCCCTGCTGATCGACTTCAACTACGAGACCGAGCCGCTGCCCGGCCGGTTCCCGACCCGCTTCGGTCCGCTGCCGTTGCTGAAGGAGTCGCACGTGAACCACCTGGGCAAGCTCGCGTTCGAATGGATGTACTGGCACGCCCTGCTTCCGGGGCGAGGTATCCCGGGGGTCGGGACCAACATGCCGACCGCAGGGAAGCGCCTGTCGGCGGCGGCCTGAGAGGAGGACGAGATGACCACAGCGATGATCGCCGACACAGCGATCGAGATCGACGCCGAGGGCTTCATGCTCCACGCCGACCAGTGGAACGAGGAGATCGCGGAGGAGATCGCGCACCTGAGCGGGATCCCGGAGCTGACCGAGCGGCACTGGCTCGTGATCCGCTTCATGCGCGAGCGCTACCTGACGACCGGCACCGCGCCGACGATCAGGTCGCTCGGCAAGGAGTCAGGCGTGCCCGTCAAGGAACTCTATGGGCTCTTCCCCAAGGGCCCGGCCAAGCTGGCCGCGAAGATCGGCGGCATTCCCAAGCCTCGCGGCTGCATCTAGGAAGGAGTGAACGATGTCGCTACTGATCGACGAGCCGCGGGTCGAGGCCCCGGCTCCCAGGACGATCGAGAAGGTGTCGATCGTCGTCTCGAAGGGCTCCCTCGAAGGCGTCTACCCGGGCCTGATCATGGCCAACGGCGCCCGGATGGAGGGAATCGACGCCGATCTCTTCTTCACGTTCTTCGGCCTCGACGCGATCCGCAATGACCGCATCGGGAAGATCAAGGTCGCCACGGTCGGGAACCCCGGAATGCACATGCCGACGCTGCTCGGTGCCCTGCCCGGGATGTCCGCGCTCGCGACCACGACGATGAAGCGGCAGATGAAGAAGCTCGACATCCCGCCGATCCCTGAGTTCGTCGAGCTCTGCGCCGACTCGGGCGTCGGGATCTATGCGTGCAAGGCGTCCGTGGACATGTTCGGCCTGACCGAGGCCGACTTCGTCCCGCAGGTCGAGAGGATCCTCACCGTCGGAGAGTTCTACGAGCTCTCCGCCGGCGGCGAGATCGTCTTCACGTAGACGCAGGTGACCGGGCCGGAAGGGCGTCGCACGCGCGACGCCCTTCCGTATGAGCTCGGCTCTGATCAGGCGAGCACCCGGGCGACCGCCCGCGCGATCACGAGGTCCTCGCGGGCACGGACGACATAGACGCGGACCGCCGAGCCGCCGGTCGCCACGTCGGCGTCGGGGGCGGCGGTCGCGTTGACCTCGCGGTCGAGTTCGACTCCCAGGAAGCCGAGGTGGTCGCAGCACCGCTCGCGGATCGCCGGGGCGTGCTCGCCGACCCCACCGGTGAAGACGAGCGCGTCGAGACCTTCGAGCGCCGCGGCCATCGCGGCGACCGAGCCGCGGAGACGGTGGAGGTAGACCTCGACGGCAAGGCCCGCGTTCTCGTCCCCGACGGCCTCCGCCTCGAGGATCGCCCCCAGGTCGGCGGTGCCGGCGAGACCGAGCAGTCCGGAGCGGTTCTCGAGCGTCGAGGCGAGCTCGGACGGCGGCATGCCCATGTGCTCCTCTAGCCAGAGGAGCAGGCCGGGATCGACCGAGCCCGACCGGGTCGCCATTACGAGGCCCTCGAGCGGCGTGAACCCCATCGTCGTGTCGACCGAGACGCCGCCGCGAACCGCCGCGAGCGACGCTCCGGCGCCGAGGTGGCAGGTGACGATGCGGAAGGAGTCGTTGGGCCGACCGGCGAGCTCCGCCGCCCGTTGCGAGGCGTAGTCATGAGACAGGCCGTGGAAGCCGAAGCGGCGGAGATCCCAGCGGCCGCGCCACTCGCGCGGCAGCGCGTAGGTCGACGCCGCGGCCGGCATCCGGGCGTGGAACGCCGTGTCGAAGCATGCGACGGCCGGAACGTTGGGCAGGGCCCGCGTCACCTCTTCGAGGCCGCGCAGCGACTTCGGCTGGTGGAGCGGCGCAAGGTCGGTAAGTGCCTGCAGCCGTACGACCACCTGGTCGTCGACGAGCACGGGCTCCAGGAACTCGCTGCCGCCGTGGACGATCCGGTGGCCGACGGCGTCGATCTCTCCGGCCGCCTCGATCCAGCTGCGGAGCGCGTCGGGATCGATCCGGCCGCGCTCGGCCGGAAGGTTCACGTCGGCGACGGCCTCGTCGCCGTCGAGGACGGCGAGCTTCAGGCTGCTCGAGCCTGCGTTGACGACGAGGACCCGCACCTAGCCGTGCGGCCACGTCCAGTCGCGTACCTCGGGGGCGTCCTCGCCCTCGAGCCGCGTGTACGCGCGGCAGCGCACACGTGCGTCCTCCATCTGCTGACGGAGGGCTGCGGCGTGCGACCCGAGCGTCGGGACGCGGTCGATCACGTCCATTACGAGGTGGAACCGGTCGAGGTCGTTGAGCATGACCATGTCGAACGGGGTCGTCGTCGTACCTTCCTCCTTGTAGCCGCGCACGTGCAGGTTGCCGTGGTTCGTGCGGCGATAGGTCAGGCGGTGGATCAGCCAGGGATAGCCGTGGTAGGCGAAGACGACCGGGCAGTCGGTGGTGAACAGCGTGTCGAACTCCTGGTCGGAGAGCCCGTGCGGATGTTCCGTGTCCGGCTGGAGCAGCATCAGGTCGACGACGTTGACGACGCGCACCCGCAGCTCCGCCAGGTTGCGGCGGAGCAGGTCGACCGCTGCGAGCGTCTCGAGCGTGGGCACGTCGCCGCAGCAGGCCATCACCACGTCGGGGTCCCCCTCGTCGTTCGAGGCCCAGTCCCAGATCCCGATCCCGCGCGTGCAGTGGAGGATCGCGTCCTCCATCGAGAGGTAGTTCAGCGCCGGCTGCTTGCCTGCGACGATCACGTTCACGTAATGGCGGCTGCGCAGGCAGTGGTCGGCGACGGACAGCAGCGTGTTCGCGTCGGGGGGGAGGTAGACACGGATGATCTCGGCCTTCTTGTTGACGACGTGGTCGATGAAGCCGGGGTCCTGGTGCGAGAAGCCGTTGTGGTCCTGCCGCCAGACGTGGGAGGAGAGGAGATAGTTGAGGGAGGCGAGCGGCCGGCGCCAGGGGATCGTGCGCGTCACCTTCAGCCACTTCGCGTGCTGGTTGAACATCGAGTCGACGATGTGGATGAACGCCTCATAGCAGTTGAAGAGCCCGTGCCTGCCTGTCAGCAGATAGCCCTCGAGCCAGCCCTGGCACTGGTGCTCGGAGAGCATCTCCATCACGCGCCCGTCGGGCGCGAGGTGATCGTCGGTCGGCAGGGTCTCAGCGTCCCAGGCCCGGTCGGTGACCTCGAACACGGGCGAGAGCCGGTTGGACGCCGTCTCGTCGGGACCGAACAGCCGAAACTCGGTTCGGTTCAGCCTGATCACGTCGCGCAGGTAGGCGCCCAGGACACGCGTCGCCTCGCCGAACGTCGTGCCCGGGGCGGGCACCTCGACCGCGTAGTCGCGGAAGTCGGGTAGGACGAGGTCTTTGAGGCGGAGCCCCCCGTTGGCGTTCGGGTTCGCGCTCATCCGGCGGTAGCTCTTCGGCGGCAGAGCCGTCAGCTCGGGCACGAGGGCGCCCTGCTCGTCGAAGAGCTCGTCCGGGCGGTAGCTGCGGAGCCACGACTCGAGCTGCGCCAAGTGCTCCGGATTCCTGCGGGGCTCCGAGATCGGCACCTGATGCGAGCGCCACGTGCCCTCGGTCGGCAGGCCGTCGACCGTCTTCGGCCCGGTCCAGCCCTTCGGCGTCCGCAGCACGACCGCGGGCCACCGCGGGCGCTCCGTCGCGCCTCCGGTCCGCGCTGCGCGCTGGATCGCGGCGATCTCCTCGACCGCCTGGTCGAGGACCTCGGCCATCTGCTGGTGCACGGGCTCGGGCTCGTCACCGCCGACCCAGTGCACGACGTGCCCGTAGCCCTCGAGCAGCGACGTCAGCTCGCCGTCGGGGATGCGCGCGGGAACCGTCGGGTTGGCGATCTTGTAACCGTTCAGGTGCAGGATCGGGAGGACGGCGCCGTCGGTGCGCGGGTTGAGGAACTTGTTCGAGTGCCAGGCGGTGGCGAGCGGGCCGGTCTCGGCCTCGCCGTCGCCGACGATGCAGCAGACGAGCAGGTCGGGGTTGTCGAATGCGGCCCCGTAGGCATGGGAGAGCGCGTAGCCGAGCTCGCCGCCCTCGTGGATCGAGCCCGGCGTCTCGGGCGCGACGTGCGAGGGGATCCCGCCCGGGAACGAGAACTGCCGGAAGAGCCTTCGCAAGCCGTCCGCGTCCCGGGTGATGTCCGGGTAGACCTCGGAGTAGGTGCCCTCGAGGTAGGCGTTCGCGACCGCCGCCGGGCCGCCGTGGCCGGGACCCATCACGTAGATCGCGTCCAGGTCCCAGTTACGGATCGCGCGGTTCATGTGCGCGTAGACGAAGTTCAGGCCGGGCGTCGTCCCCCAGTGGCCGAGCAGGCGCGGCTTCACGTGCTCCGGCCTGAGCGGCTCGCGAAGGAGCGGGTTGTCGAGTAGGTAGATCTGGCCCACGGAGAGGTAGTTCGCCGCGCGCCAGTAGGCGTCGAGCGGCCGGAGCTCGTCGTTCGTCAGGGGGCTTCCGGGCACGTCTGAACCGTACTCGACGTGCGCGCGTCTGCCGGAAGCGTCCGCTCGAGGTACCGCTCGACAACTGGCGGCAGGTCCACGTAGGTCCTCTTAGCAGATTCGGGGGAGCGGGTCTCCGACCAGCATGTCGACGATCCGGCTGCCGCCGAACGCGGTGTCGAGCAGGACGAGGCCGGCCGGGTCGGCGACGAGCTCCCCGACGATCGCCGCCTCGTCGCCGAGCGGGTTCGCCCGCAGCGCGGCGAGCGCCTCGTCCGCCGCCTCGGGCGCGAGGACGGCGACGAGCTTGCCCTCGTTCGCGACGTAGAGCGGGTCGATCCCGAGGATCTCCGCTGCGCCCGCGACTTCCGCGCGGATCGGCAGCGCGGCCTCGTCGAGCCGCACGGAGAGCTGCGTCGCACCGACGAGCTCGTTGAGGGTCGTGGCCAGGCCGCCCCGGGTCGGGTCGCGCATCCAGCGCAAGGCCGGGCCCAGCTCGAGCAGCGCCGCTGCCAGCCCGCGGACGGGCGCCGTATCGCTCTCGAGCGCGCTCTCCAGCTTCAGATCGCCGCGCGCGACGAGGACGGCGAAGCCGTGGTCGCCGAGCGTGCCGGAGACGAGCACGCGGTCGCCAGGTCGCGCGCGCGCCGGCGCCAAGTCGACATCCGCGCGGACGGCGCCGATCCCCCCGGTGTTGACGAACAGGCCGTCGGCGCTCCCGCGCTCGACGACCTTGGTGTCGCCGGCGACGACCGCCACGCCGGCGGCTTTCGCCGCTCTCGCCATCGAGGCCGCGATTCGCCGCAGATCGGAGACGGGGAAGCCTTCCTCGATCACGAAGCCGGCCGACAGCCACAGCGGCTCCCCGCCCGCGACTGCGAGGTCGTTGACGGTGCCGTTCACCGCGAGCGCGCCGATGTCGCCGCCCGGGAAGAAGAGCGGCTTGACCACGTAGGAGTCGGTCGTGAACGCAAGCCTGGCGCCCGCGGCTTCGCCGACCGCCGCGTCGCCGAGCTCCGCGAGCAACGGGTTGCGGAGCTCCTCGACGAAGAGCTGGTCGACGAGCGTGTGCGTCGCCTTGCCGCCGGAGCCGTGCGCGAGCGTGATCACCTCGTCGCGGAGCTTCGTCACGGGGTTGGCTCCGCTGTTAGGCCACCTGGCGGCCGTAGCTGTAGTAGGCGGCGCACGCGCCTTCGCTCGAGACCATGCAGGTCCCCAGCGGGCGCTCCGGCGTGCAGGCCGTCCCGAACACCTTGCACTCCCACGGCTTGATCGCGCCGACGAGCACCTCG
>JBKPSO010000159.1:0-3215 GCA_046735055.1 Actinomycetota bacterium | reverse complement strand
CGCTGAGCGGCCCGCGCGGACAGGTTCAGCTCAGGCCGGCGCGAGGACGGGCTCGCCCGGCTCCAGGCGCTCGAGCAGGGCTCGCTCGACCTCGTCCAGCCACCACTCGTCCTCGACCACGTGGAGGACGCGTGCCAGAGCCGCGCGCTCTTCACCGGTCAGCAGGAGGGGGGTACCGACGTCGGTGCGCTGAGACTCCATGACACCAGTTTGCCGCGCAATCGGCGGGAGTGGGCATCGGGAGTGTGAACGGGGCGTGAACCTACGGTGACGAGAACGACCCGATCAGGCGGGGAACGAGCAGGTGACGGTGAGGCCGCCGCCCGGCGTCCTCGATGCCTCCACCGTCCCGCCGGCCGAGACGACGATGTGCTTCACGATCGCGAGGCCGAGCCCGGTGCCGCGCGTCGAACGGGCGCGGTCGGCCCGGTAGAAGCGCTCGAAGAGGCGCGGGAGGTCGTCGTCACCCACACCTGGGCCGTCGTCGGCGCCCTGGACGAGGACGCGCCCGTCGTTCCGGACGGCCCGAAGGACGAACGTCGTGCCCTCGCCGGCGTAGCGGATCGCGTTCTCGGCCAGGTTGGAGGCGAGCACGCGCAGCATCCGCGGCCGCATCGGCACCTCGACCTCCTCGTCGCAGTCCACGACCACCCGCATGCCTGCCCGCGCGGCACGCTCGGCGGTCTCCTCCGCGATCCCGCGCAGTGTCGGGCAGGCGTGCGTCGTGCCGAGCGAGACGACCTCGCGCCCCGTTTCGAGCTCGCTGAGGAACAGGACGTCGTCGATCAGCTCGCCGATCTGGCCGACCTCGGCGCGGGCCTGCGCGATCGCCTCCGCCGTGTCCGCTCCGGGGAGCTCGGCCGTCTCCAGCAGGACGAGCAGCCGGGCCAGCGGGGTGCGCAGCTCGTGTGAGACGGCGGCGGTAAACCCGGCTCGCAGCTCCTCGTAGGCGGCGAGCTCACCCGAGTGGCTGCTCAGGTAGACGAGCCGCTCCTGCCGGCCGTTCACCTGGTACGGGACGACCACGGGCAGGCGCTCCGCGTCCTCGTGCAGGAGCTCCGCGGGCACGCGCTGTCCCTCCTCGACGCCGGCGAGTGAATCGCGCGCGCGGCGGCTGGCGGCGACGACGACGTCGCGATCGTCCAGGACGAGCACGATCTCGGGGCTCTCCTCGACGAGGAACTTGCCCCGTGCGGCCTCGACCGCCACCTCGGTCCGTTCGCCGTCTCGCGCGCGCCTCCCGCCCCGGAAGCGGCCGATCACCACCTGTTCACCGAATCTTCACTGCTGTGGCACCCGCAGTCCACGTCCTCGCAACGATGATGACACCGAGCGATGGCCAAGGTGCTGATCGTCGAGGACGACGAAGTCATCGGCCGGGGCATGGCGAGCCACCTGGCCCTCGCCGGCTTCGATCCGCTGCTCGTCGAGCAGGGCGAGAAGGGGCTCGCGCGGCTTCGGTACGAGCGGCCGGACGCGTGTGTGCTCGACCTGATGCTGCCTGGCCTCGACGGGTGGGACCTGATCGAGACGGTCCGCGGCGAGGGAATCGGCACGCCAATCGTCGTCGTCAGCGCGCGAGGCACCGAAGGCGATCGGATCCGCGCCCTCGAGCTCGGCGCCGACGACTACCTCGTCAAGCCCTTCTCGATGGGCGAGCTCGTCGCCCGCGTGCGCGCCGCGGTCCGCCGGGGGGTGCGGGCGCAGGCGCCCGACCGGGGTGAGAAGATCGAGATCGAGGAGTTGACGATCGACCCGAGCAACGTTCAGGCGTACATTGACGGGGTGACCGCCGATCTGACTCCCACCGAGTTCCGTCTCCTGCACACCCTGGCGCTGGAACGCGGGCGTGTCGTCACGCGTGAGGAGCTGATGCAGCGGATCTGGGGCCGCCGCCAGCGCTACCGCGACCGCACCGTCGACGTCTTCGTCCGCAAGCTCCGCACGAAGATCGACCGTGCGGCGCCGCGCCACTCGTTCATCCACACGCGCCACGGGGTCGGCTATAAGCTCGAAGCACGGACGAAGTAGTGGCGACAACGGAGCGGCGGCCGAAGCCGACCGCGACACGGCGCAAGCCGAGAGCAGCCGATCAGCTGTTCAACCGCGAGCTGTCCAGGATCGACTGGAGCACGCGCGTCCTCGAGCAGGCGTTCGACCCGAGCGCGCCGCTCCTCGAGCGCGTGAAGTACTGCGCGTTCTTCTCCACGCACCTCGACGAGTTCTTCGCGGTGCGGGTCGCCGGGCTGCTCGACCAGGCAGCGTCGGGCCTGCACGTTCGCTCCGACGACGGCCGGACGCCGCGCTCGACGCTCGTCGAGATCCGCAAGCGCATCGAGGAGCTCGTCGAGCGCCAGGCGAGGCTCTGGGCGAGGGAGCTGTGCCCTGCGCTCGCGAAGCAGGGAATCGTGGTCGCGCGCGTCGCCGACCTCGCCGACGAGGAGCTCGTCGACCTCGCCGCCCGGTTCGAGCAGGACGTCTACCCGGTGCTGACCCCGCTCGCGGTCGGCCCCGGCCAGCCGTTCCCGTACATCTCTGCGCTCTCGCTCAGCCTGGCCGTCTTCGTGCGCGACCCCGAGACCGGGGAGGAGCGGCTCGCGCGCGTCAAGGTGCCGGAAGGGCTGCCGCGCTTCATGGAGGTCGGGGCGCGCGGCGTCTTCGTCCCGCTCGAGGACGTGATCGAGCACTTCCTCGGCTCGCTCTTCCCGCAGATGGAGCTCAGCGAGCCGACGGTCTTCCGGCTCACCCGCGACGCGGACTTCGAGGTCTCCGACGAGGCCGACGACCTGCTCGAGGCCGTGCAGCTGGAGCTGCGCCGGCGGCGCTTCGGCGACATCGTCCGGGTCGAGGTGTCGGCCTCGGCGCCGCCCGCGATGCTCGAGCGTCTGAAGCGGGGGCTCGGAGTCGGGGACGACGAGATCTACCTCGTCTCCGGCCTCCTCGACCTCGCGGACGCGATGGAGATCGCGCGGCTCGACCGGCCGGAGCTCAAAGACGAGCCGTGGGTTCCGATCACACCCTCGCGCTTCGCGCCGGGCCCGAGCGTGATGTTCACCGAGATCGCGAAGTCGGACGTGCTCGTCCATCATCCCTACGACTCGTTCGCGACGAGCTTCGAAGCCTTCGTCCGCACGGCAGCCAGCGATCCGGACGTGAACGCGCTGAAGGCGACGGTCTACCGGACGAGCGACGAGACGCCGCTCGTCCCTGCGCTC
>JBKPSO010000158.1:0-5023 GCA_046735055.1 Actinomycetota bacterium | reverse complement strand
ACCGGACGTCGTGTTGGTGAGCCCTGTGGTCAAGACGGGTTCGAGCCAGGTCGAATATCTGAAGAGCGCTCGGCGGCTAGGGATTCCGGCGGCGACGTGTGTTGCAAGCTGGGACAACCTCACCAGCAAAGGGCTGCTCAGGGTCATCCCGGAGCGAGTGTTCGTGTGGAACGAGATCCAGCGGCGGGAGGCAACCGAGCTGCACGGGGTGCCCGCTGCGCGGGTCGTCGCGACCGGTGCGCAGGGGTTCGACCGTTGGTTCGAGCGGCGGCCAAGCTCCTCTCGCGATGACTTCGTACGGAGGATCGGCCTTGATGTGACGCATCCATATGTCCTCTTTCTCGGTTCGAGCCCCTTTGTCGCGCGACGCTCGGACCAGGAGGTTCGCTTCGTGGCGCGTTGGATCGAGGTGTTGCGGACAAGTGGCGACGAGCGCTTGCGCCGGCTCGGAATCGTGATCCGTCCTCACCCGGTCGACAGGCGATGGGAGAAGGTAGATCTCGGCCGGTTCGAGAACGTCGTGATCTGGCCACGACGTTCCGTCCGTCCGGTTACACCCGAAGAGCACTCGGTCTTCTTCGACTCGCTGGTTCACAGTGCGGCCGTCGTCGGCATCAACACGACAGCGATGATCGAAGCAGCGATCGTCGGCAAGGGCGTATTGACGATCCTGGATCCGAAATTCGCGCAGGAGAGCACGCTGCACTTCCACTACTTGCTCGAGGAGGAGGGCGGCTTCTTGCACGTGGCGAGCTCGCTCGAAGAGCACGTGAGCCAGCTCGTGCGTGTGCTCGAAGAGGGCGATCGGCGAGCCGACCGACGAGCGCAGTTCCTCGAGTCCTTCGTGCGCCCCCACGGATTGGAGCGGCCGGCGACGCCGATTCTGGCCGATGCGGTCGAGGAGCTCGTAGCGGCTCGCATCGAACCCTCCGAGCGCCCGCTCTTGCTCCGGCTCCTGCTTACCCTGGACGTTCCATTCAGCTCGGCCGCGCTCGTCACTTACCCTGGACGGCGCGAGCTCCGCCGACTGCGGCGCCGGATCCGCAAAAGGGCGCACCGTTCGGCGCAAGCGCGCCCGACGCGGTCTCCGGTTCAGACGACTCCTGCGGCTGGATCGCGTCCGAACAATCCTCGGCTCGACCTCTCGCGCGGCCGCCGCCGGTGAGGCTCGCAGGCGTACACCGCCTCGGCCGGCGCTACCGAGCCCCGGCGGAAAGGCCAAAACCAGCCGATGAGAGCCTGGTCGAGACCGTTCCGGTCGACTACCATCGCCACCGGCTACGAATCCTGGCCGAGTCGAAGTACGAGCGGAACTGGCGCGCCAACTCCAGCCGCCGCGAGCCCTGGACCGTTACCTGGCTGGAGAACGAGACGCGAGGCGGCGATACGATCTACGATGTCGGCGCCAACGTCGGCGTCTTCGCGCTCATCGGCGCGACTCTCCTCCGTAACGAGGGGCTCGTCGTCGCGTGCGAACCCGGCTTTGCCAGTTACGCGCGTCTCTGCGAGAACATCGCCTTGAACGGCCTCTCGAGCATGATCGTGCCCGTCCCTCTCGCCCTGTCGAGCGCCACGGGCGTCCAGGCGTTCACGTATCGCTCGGAAGACCCCGGACAGAGCCGGCACGCGTTCTCGGCCCAGGCCTGGACACCGGCCGCCGGCAGCGGCCACAAACGCTACACGCAGCCCATGGTGTCAGCGACGCTCGACGATGTCGTCTCGCTGTTTCGGCTTCCCAGCCCTAACCTCGTCAAGCTCGATGTCGATGGAGCAGAGGCGCACGTACTCCATGGCGGTCGCCATGTGCTGAGCGCGCCTGAGTGTCGAAGCGTTCTCGTCGAGATCGACAATAGCTCCAGCGACGACGTCGTCTCTCTCCTCGAGTCCTATGGATTCCGGCTCCAAGGCCGTCACAGGCGAAAAGAATCGTCCCCGGTGTGGCACGGCGCCTTTCGGCGACCCGGCACGTGAGCCCGGATGCGGACAGTCCGGCGTGCCGCAGGGCCACCCCTCGCCGTGCGGCAACCTGAGCGCCTCGACGCAGATTCCCGTTACGACTCTTCCATCGCGTGGCCGTGCGAGACGACCTGCAACCCCGCGCGAATCGGAAAGCGCCCGTTTTTTGCGGGGCTTTCCGAGTAGGACTTTGTTAGCTCGTCAGAGAGTCTGCGCCACTACGGGCGTTAGCCGGTCCACCCGAGGTCCTTCATCGCCAGGCCCGCGTTCCAGATCTTGGTCATATGACTGATCTTCCCGCCCTCGAACTCCATCACGTAGACGTAGTCCGTGCTCGTGCTCTTGCCCGTCGGCGGCATCGGCCCGCCGGGGCCGCTGTGCGTGGCGGAGAAGACGCCGTAGGCGCAGACATTGTTCCGCTCGGGGTCGGTGGCAAACGACTTCACCTCGTAGCGTCCGTCGGGCATAAAGCCGAGCAGGCCCTTCATCCATTCGGTGTAGTCCTTCAGCGTTTGCACGTCCGCGAGCGGTTCAGCCTGCGCAGCAAAGCTGGCGTCCGGCTGGCAGTAGGCGCTACATCCCTCCCAGCCTTTGCCGGTCTCACAGGCATCGAAGAAGGCCCTCGCAGTTTCCGTGATGGTCAGCGTTCCCGTGCCGGTCGCCATCGTCACGTCCTCCTGTCTTTCGCGAGTTAGGCGAGCCTATAGCGTTCCAGCGCTCGCTGCGAGCGCCATGTCCCGCTCGAGCCGGTTGTAGATGACCGCCGAGACGAGCCGTCGTTCCTCCGGGGCGACCGTCTCCCGCTCGATCATCGACGCGATCATGAGCACGTCGTAGGGCGTTCGTCCTCGCCGCTTCGCCGCGCGGAGATCGACCGTCCGCCAACGCTGAGCGAACGCATAGAGTTGCTCGCAACCAACGTCGCCGCCGTAGTGGCCGGTGTGAACTCGTACAGCGCCGGGAAGAGGAATCCTTCGATGCTGCGTCGCTTCAGGCACGGCGCGAACGTGCGCGGAGGATTCGCATGCTTGAGCGCGGCCGTCTACGCGACGCCCGTCAGCCGTGGCGTAACGCCGCGCCGATCGATCGCGATGCGCCGGACAGCCGAGACCCGGTCGGCCATCATCGATTCTCTTGGTGAAGGTTGATGATATTGCCGCAGCCGTCGTCAATTCCGGCGTCCCAGCCCCATGACTCTTGAATCGGTTCGCGGGTGAATTCCACACCCTTCTCTACCAGCGCCTTGTAGGTAGCTTGAATGTCCTTGACCGTCAACCCGACTGGCGGTTTCTTGGCGGCGTACATGGCCTCCCGGTAAGCCTTTGCGCCTGGGTAGATCTCTTCATGAGCCAGGTACAGCTCTGTTATTTCATCCTCGGGCGATACGACAGTCAGCCAACGATCTAGAGGGTTCGGGCCGAAAGCCGCATCGTCCTTGATTTTGAACCCGAGTTTGTCGGTGTAAAATGATTTTGCTTTCTCTTGGTCAGTTACGTAGATGGTTACAACGTTGATACGCATTGATACCTCCTTTGGTGTGTTGCAATCCGGCCTAACAGGTAGGAGAGGATGAGTACGGCGAGGACGAGCCAGGGGAACGCACCGTAGGTGAGGTCGAGGAGGTCGACGCCGCCCGCCGGTCCGCCGCCGGCGGCCACGTCGATGACCGAGGGGGAAGCGCGCGGCAGGCGGCCAGGAAGTCGAGAGCACCGGCAGGAGCGCCAGGGCGCAGAGGACGGAGACGGCGGGGATGAACAAGCCGAGGCCAAAGCCGCGCGTGAACGGAAGCGGCATGAACGGCATCATCGCGAGCCCGACGCCAACAGCCGTTCCGCTGAAGACGGCAGTCGCCCGGCGGTCGCCATCGTGCGAGCGATCGCGTCCCCATCAGGCACAACTGTCGGCCGCAGTGCGTTTAAAACCCATCGGCCGCCACAGTAACGAGCCCCTCGGAGCCATTCGAACCTAACGACTCCGGAGCGCGGCGAAACTAGAGTTCGCCCTGGACCGTCGGGGGAGGGGGATACGCCACCCCGCACGTGTTGCCAACACGGACGAATCTGTTCTGCGCGGGCAGGTCGCCCGGCTCGAGGAGCGCGGAGTCCTGACCCGCGGCCATGGCCGAAACGGCGTCTAGCGGCGAGGGCTCGTGCGGGTTAGGTTGAGCGCGGGGCCGGGTCGTTGGTGGCAGCGCCCGGGCGTTTGGCTCGCCCTGCCGAACGAGAACGCGTAGACACCCGTGAAGACGAGAGAGGCCGCTTCCGGGCGGCCTCTCGCTCGTCCGTTCCCTGACCCGTACGCCCCGCGCCGGCCTCGCCGAGCTATGCCAATACGTACCGCACCGGCGATCGCCGTAGGGCCAATGCAGGAGCCGAGTACCGGCGTCGCCGTATTCAAGTTCAGGCGATCGCCCGTTGCCGCCGCTGCCGATTCCGACTACGGTCGCCCATGATCCGTATGGGCAGCATCAAGTGCTGCCAAGATCCATTGATGCAGGGGCTCCGCCTCGGATTGGAGACGAGGCGGAGCGCGGACTCCCTGCTCCCCAGAAACGCGTAGGTGACCTACGCGGAAAGGAGCATTTATGCGGAAGTCCTTGCGAGTGACAGTAGCAATCGTTGCTGCCGCGGTCGGGGTGCTCGCCCTAGGCGCGACGGCGGCAATGGCCGACAGCCCGCACTTCCTGAAGGCTACGGCGAGCGTCGACTCGAGCGGCAACCTGGTCTGCACATTCAAGGAGGCCGGGCTCGGGACGACAGTGTCGACCACGAACATCACCTGTTCGGCGGATGCGACCGCCGTCTACGCCTGCATCAACGGCGGTGGCAACCACCCGAAGGCCACGAACAAGGAGACCGTCAACGGGCCGGTCAGCGGCGGCGGTGCCTTCCCGGTGCGGAACGGCCAGACGACCGGGAGCATCACCGTGGCACCACCGGACGCGGGGGATTTCTCGTGTCCGAACGGGCAGGACCTCGTCCTAGCTTCCGTTTGCTACGCCGGCGTGACGTTGACCGGCGAGGGCGGGGACACGATCGGGGCCACGCCCGACCCCGCCTGTCGAACG
>JBKPSO010000157.1:0-19284 GCA_046735055.1 Actinomycetota bacterium | reverse complement strand
GACCTCGACCTGCAGCTCAGCCGGAGAACCGACCACGTCGAGACCTGGTCGCCCCCGTATGTTCGTTACGGCATCAGTGTAGCCTCGCCGCGTGGCAATCGAGATCCGCCGAGAGCCCTTCGGGAGCCCGATCACTCAGCCGATGGCTGATGCGCAGCAGGCTGAGCTGACCGAGCGGCACCACGGTAGCCCGGGCTCCGGAAGGATGCCGAGCCCCGAGTACTTCCAACCGCCGGCCGGCGCGTTTCTCGTCGCCTTCGAGGAGGGCGAGCCCATCGCCTGCGGCGGGGTCGGGCGCTACGACGAGGTGACCGCGGAGATCCGCCGGATGTACGTCGTGCCGGCGCACCGTGGCAAGGGGCTCGGCCGCGCGATTCTCGAGGCCCTCGAGGACGCGGCGCGCGGGCTCGGCTACACGAAGTCCCGCCTCGAGACCGGCAACGAAGCCCCGGAGGCCCTCGGCCTCTACACATCGAGCGGCTACGAGCCGATCCCCTGCTGGGGGCCGTTCGCGACCGACCCGAAGAGCCGCTGCTTCGAGAAGCAGCTCTAGCGCCGCGACTTCAGCGCGCGCTGCATGTCGCGGTCGGCTTCGCGTTTAGCGATGTCGCGCCGCTTGTCGCGCTGGAGCTTCCCGCGGCCAAGCGCGAGCTCGACCTTCGCGCGGCCGTTCTTCCAGTACATCCGCGTCGGGACGAGGGTCAGGCCCTTCTCGCGGACCTTGCCGATCAGCGAGGCGATCTCGCCCTTGCGCAGGAGGAGCTTGCGGTCGCGGCCCGGGTCGTGGTTCGCGATGTTCCCCTGGTCATAGACGGCGATGTCGGCGCCGACGAGCCACACCTCTCCGTCGCGCACGTCCGCGTATGCCTGCGCGAGCGAGACCCGCCCTTGACGGAGCGACTTCACCTCCGTCCCGGTGAGCACCATGCCCGCCTCGAAGCGCTCGAGCAGCTCGTAGTCGTGGCGCGCGCGACGGTTGTCGACGATCAGCTTGTCCCCGGCCATCCCAGGAGCCAAGTCTAGAAGCGGCCGAGACGGAGCAACCCGATGCCGAGCGCGAAGAACGGTGCGGAGCTGAGTGCGTATGCGATTGCGACTGGCATGCCCTGACGATAAGTCCCGCGGGCCGCGCTGTCGTTACGGCAGCCTGGCGTCTCGCGGTGTGGCCAGCCGCACCCAGGCGGGTGGGCCAACCCAGGCAACGAGCCCGACGAGGAGGACTCCCTGTAGCGGTTCGCCGTGGCCGCCGGCTCATGCTACGGCCGAGCGGCGTGGCTTGGCAACCCCCTCCGCGAGGGAGAGCTCGACCTTCCCCTCCCAGCGACGGATCTCCTCGACGACGACCTCGATCGGGTCGCCGAGGCGGTACGTGCGCCGGCCGCGGCGGCCGACGAGCGCCGTGCCGAGCTCGTTCAGCTCGAAGTAGTCGCCGAGGAGGCGGCGGGCGGGCACGTAGCCCTCGAAGACCTCGCCGAAGCGAACGAAGAGTCCAGAGGGGATGACGCCGATGATCTCGCCCTGCCAGCGCTCGTCCCAGCCGCGCTCGAAGAGCTCGCGCTCGAGCAGCCAGGCGAGGCAGATCTCGTCGGCGAGGTATTCGATCTCCGCCGCTTCGCGCTCACGAGCGGAGGTGTGCTCGGCGAGATCGCCGAGGTCCTGAGGGGCGGGCTCGTCGCTGACGCCGAGCTCGTGAAGGAGCGCGCGATGGACGACGAGGTCGGGGTAGCGGCGGATCGGGCTCGTGAAGTGGCAGTAGGCCGTGCTCGCGAGGCCCGAGTGGCCGAGGTTGCGCGGGTCGTAACAGGCCTGCTTCAGCGACCGGAGGACGAGGGCGGGAAAGGCTTCACGGCCGCGGCCGGAGCGGCGAACGTAGTCGGCGACCCGTTCGCTCGTCTCGGCAGCGAGCCGCGCGGCGGTCGCCGGCGAGAGCTGCTCGGGCGCAGGCGGAGCCGGGACGTCGAGGTCGGCGAGCTTGGCGAGCAGCAGCTGAACGGCCTGGGGGTCGGGCCGCTCGTGAATGCGGTAGAGGGCTTCCCGGCGGCGACTCGAGAGTAGGCCGGCGACGGCCTCGTTCGCGGCGATCATCAGCTCCTCGACGAGCGCGTGCGCCTCGGGCTCACTCTGCCAGGTGACGCCGGCGACGCCGCCCTCGCCGTCGAACTCGAACTCGAGCTCGGGCCGCTCGACGCGGAGGGCGCCGCGGGCGAAGCGCTGCCTGCGGAGGTCGGCAGAGTAGGCGGCGGCGAGCTCGAGCTCGGCGGCGACGTGGGGCGGGACGTCGCGGCGCTGCGCCTGGCCGTACGTCAGCCGCGCGTCGCTGCGGATCACGGAGCGATAGAAGTTCGGCTCGCCGTTCGGCGGGAGCTCCACCGTGATGCAGAGCCGCTCGACGTCAGGGCGCAGCGAGCAGAGGTCGTTCGAGAGCTCCGGCGGCAGCATCGGGGCGACGAGGCCGGGGACGTAGGTCGAGAAAGCGCGGGACGCTGCGCCCCGGTCGAGCGGGGAACCGGCGGCGACGAAGTGAGAGACATCGGCGATGTGCACCCAGGCACGAACGCCGTCGGCTTCCTGGACGACCGAGATCGCGTCGTCGAAATCCTTCGCCGTATCCGGGTCGATCGTGAAGGTCGGGAGGTCGCGCAGGTCGGTGCGGCCTTCAGTCTCGAGCAGCGGCGGGTCGAACGGCTCGAAGGTCGTGCGCGCGCCACGCTCGACGAGCAGCCCCTCGAGCACGGTCTCGATCCGGTCGGCGCGGCCGAGGACGCGCTCGACCTTGGCGCGCCCGCGGCCGCTCACCACGACCGCGAGCTCGCCGCGCTCCGCACCGCGCAGTGCCTTGCGGTCGAGGACGATCCGCGTCCCGGGCGAGAAGTACGGCTCGCCGACGACGAGCTTCCCTCGGCTCGCGATCTCGACGACAGTGCGGACGGGTTCCACGTGTCAGAAACGGGCGTGTGTCGCTCGGGGCACCCCGGCCCACCACCCACTGCGAGCCTAGCGAGGAAGGTGTGACGTGTCTGTGACGCTTCGCGCCGGAAGTGGAACTTGGGCGAGACTCGGGCCCCAGGAGCCTCCTAGACCTGCAGGAAGCGGCGCAGCGTCAGCCCGGTGCCCGAGACGCCGAGCAGGAGGCCGATCCCGATCAGGATCAGCGCGTTCAGTTCGAACGGCATCGCGTGCGCGTCCTTCGAGTGCCCGATGTCGATCAGCGGCAGGATCACTTCCTTCCCGAGGACGAGCAGGATCACCGCCGCGATCGCGCCGCCCAAGCCGCACAAGAGACCCTCGACCATGAACGGGCCGCGGACGAACCAGTTCGTCGCCCCGACGAGCTTCATCACCTCGATCTCGCGTCGTCGCGAGAAGATCGAGAGCCGGATCGTGTTCGCGATCAGCATCGTCGAGGCAATCACGAGCAGGATCACGCCGACGAGGAAGACGATCGAGATCACCCCGCCCACGCGCAGCACGCGTTTCGACGTCTTGCCGCCGTTGTTGACCTCGTCCACGCCCGGCGGCGCCGGCTTGAGCTGATCGCTGATCTGCGAGATGTACTCGCCCTTCTGCGGGGTGATCTCGTACGCGTCCGGCAGCGGGTTGTACGAAAGCCCGCCCTTGAAGAACTCGGGCGCGCGCTTCTGCATCCGGCGCAGCGCCTCGGCCTTCGGAACGAAGACAATCGTCTTGACGAGCGGGTTCACCTTCGGGTCGAACTTCCGGCCGATCACGTTGATCTGCCGCGGCGTCGCGTCGAGCGTGAAATAGACCTTGACGAGCAGCTGCCTCTTGATGTGGTCGCGGTAGGAGAGCACCCACGTCCCGAGCCCGATCGTCGTCCCGAGGACGAAGAGCGCGACGAGCACGGTCATCGTCGCGGCGACAGTCGTCGACATGCTCGCGGTCAGCGACCGCCAAGCCTCGGCCATGATCATCCGGACGCGCGTCATTCGGTCGTGTACCCCCCGCGCCGCTCGTCGCGGGCGAGGCGGCCCTCGTCGAGCGCGATCACGCGCTTGCGCATCTTGTCGACCATCTCGCGGTCGTGGGTGACCATCAGCACGGTCGTGCCGGCGCGGTTGATGCGGTAGAGGAGCTGCATGATCCCGACGGAGGTATCGGGGTCGAGGTTGCCGGTCGGCTCGTCGCAGATCAGGAGCGGCGGGTGGTTGACGACGGCGCGCGCGATCGAGACGCGCTGCTGCTCGCCGCCGGAGAGCTCGTCGGGCAGGCTCGTCGCCTTGTGAGCAAGGCCGACGAGCGAGAGCGCCTCCGGCACCTTCCTACGGATCGCCTCCGGACGCTCACCCTGCACCTTCAGTGCATAAGCGACGTTCTCGGCGGCTGTGCGGTTGGGGAGCAGCTTGAAGTCCTGGAAGACGCAGCCGAGGTTGCGACGCAGGAGCGGGACGCGCGAGCGCTTCAGCCGCGCGAGGTCGCGCCCGCCGACGAGGATGCGGCCGTGGGTCGGCTCGAGCTCCTTCAGCAGAAGGCGGACAAGCGTCGACTTGCCGGAGCCCGACGCGCCGACGACAAAGACGAACTCGCCCTTCTCGATCACGAACGAGACGTCACGAAGGGCGACGACGTCCGGGTCGTAGACCTTCGTCACCGCTTCGAACACGATCATCGCCCCCGCCGCCGATGGCGCGGTCGGGGGCAGGACTGGCTCGGCAATCGCTACGGGCGTCTGGATCTGAAGAGTCTCTTCCTGCGCGGGATCGCGTTCAAGCGCGACCAAGGCCGGGGCCGCACCGGTCGGGGGAACGCTGAGTCTATCCGAGTCCACGGCTAGACGGCCCTCCCTGCTGCGCGGGCGAGCAGGTAGGAATGGACGAAGCCGTCAAGGTCGCCGTCGAGGACGCCTTGCGCGTTCCCGACCTCGTGACCCGTGCGCAGGTCCTTCACCTGTTGGTACGGGTGGAGCACGTAGCTTCGGATTTGACTTCCGAAGTCGGCCTCCTGCACGGCGCCACGCTCTTTTGCGAGCTCCGCCTCACGCTGCTCCGCCTCACGCTCGGCGAGGCGTGACCGGAGGATGCGCAGCGCAGTTTGCTTGTTCGAGGTCTGTGAGCGCTCGTTCTGGCACTGAACGACGATCCCGGTCGGGATGTGCGTGATCCGGACGGCCGAGTCGGTCTTGTTCACGTGCTGGCCGCCGGCGCCGCTCGCGCGGTAGGTGTCGATGCGCAGGTCGGCCTCGTCGATCTCGGCGGCGGCGTCATCAGCGAGCAGCGGGCTGACGATCACCTGCGCGAACGAGGTGTGCCGGCGGTGTGCCTGGTCGAAGGGCGAGAGCCGGACGAGCCGGTGCACGCCGCGCTCTGCCTTGAACAGTCCGTAGGCGTTCTCGCCTCGCGCCGTGAAGGTCGCCGACTTGAGGCCCGCCTCCTCGCCCGGGCTCGCCTCGAGCAGCTCGGTCTCGAAGCCGCGTTGCTGGGCCCAGCGCAGGTACATGCGGAGCAGGATCTCGGCCCAGTCCTGGGCGTCGGTGCCGCCCGTGCCGGCGTGGATCGTGACGACGGCGTCGCCCGCGTCGTACTCGCCGGTGAAGAGCGCGTCCTCCTCGAGGCGGGCGAGCTCGGAGCGGAGCGGGACGAGCGACGCGGCGATCTCGTCCGCCATGTCGCCGTCCATCGCCGCGAGCTCGGCGGCGTCGTGGTACTCGCGGTTCAGGCGCTCGTACCGTTCGAGCCGCTTCGTCACTCGGGAGTGCTCGGTAGAGATGTCTGCCGCGCGCTGCTGGTCGTCCCAGAACCCCGGCGCGCCCATCTCGCGCTCGAGCTCGGCGGCGCGGGCCGCTAGCGCATCCGGGTCAAAGGTAATCACGGACCCAGGCGAGCTGGGTCCCGATCTCCTCGAGCTGCTGGTCGAGCGGCTGGTTCTGGTCGGCCTCGGCCATTGGTCAAGCCTAGCCGAGCCGTTGCCGGCGTTCTGCGTTCACTGGACAAATCGACGCGGAATCGGCACTCCGGAGACACGGTCCCGTCCGCGATGCTCGGGTAGCCTCGCCGGCAGGGGATAGGGGTCCTACCCCCACCCTAGTGGGTGGGGGTGCGGGCGCTACGGGAGCTCGCCGGGCAGCACGGAGTAGATCGCCAGGTCCGCGCGCACGCCGTCCTTGAAATACGCCGAGCGCCTCACGCCTTCGCGCCTGTACCCCGCGCGCTCCGCGACGCGCAGTGATGCATCGTTCGTGACGTCGATCACCGCCTCGATGCGCGCCAGTCCGAGCTCGTCGAACGCCCAGCGCGAGATCAGGTCGATCGATCGGCCGGCGGCGCCGCGGCCGCGCGCGGGCGGGGCGAGGACGTAGCCGAGCTCGGCTTCGGACGCCCCCCACTCGATTCGGATCAGCGCGCACATGCCGAGGAATGCCCCGTCGTCGTCGTCGACGATCGCGAAGCCTGCGCGCGAGCCGTCCGCCCACCCCTGGACGTAGCCCCCGATCCAGCCGGCGGTGAAGTCGTCGCCCCGCCGCACCGGCACCCGCGTGAACCGCAGGACGTCGGGATCGTAGGTGAGTGCCTCGAAGTCGGGGACGAACCGGTCCTCGATCGGCTCGAGTCGGACGACACCGTCGGAGAGTGGCGGCGCAGGGCGCGCTAGGCGCCGTGGCACTTCTTGAACTTCTTGCCCGACCCGCACCAGCAGGGATCGTTGCGGCCGAGCTTCTCGTGCTCCCCGACCGTTCGCTGCTGGGGGCGCTGCAGCGTGCTGACCGCGGTGGCCTCGCCGCCGAGCGCGCCGGCGATCACGTCCGCGCCCATCGCCTGCTCGTGCTCGTACGAGAGCCCTCCGTTCCCGGCCATCGTCGACTGCTGCTCCTGCGCCGCCCGCAGCTGCTCCGCGTCCTCGGGCGCGAGCTGCGCGTGGAAGAGCGTCCCGAGCACCTCCTCGCGGATCAGCGCGTTCAGCTCCTGGAACATCTGGTGCCCCTCGGACGTGTACTCGACGAGCGGGTCCTTCTGGGCGAGCGAGCGGAGGCCGACGCCCTCGCGCAGGTAGTCCATGTTCTCGAGGTGCTCGCGCCAGCGGGTGTCGACGACCTGGAGGATCACGAAGCGCTCGAGCTCCCGCATCAAGTCGGAACCGAGCTCCTCCTCCTTCGCCGCGTACTCCTCGCGCGCGTCCTCGATGAACTCCTCGACGAGCGCGTTGCGATCGGTGACCTTGTCCTCGCGGAGCTCGTCGGCGGTGATCTCCGAGTTGTAGAGCTGCTGCATGTGACCGGTCAGCGCCTCGACGTCGACCTGGTCGGTCTCCGGGTCCACGAACGCGTCGACGGCGCGCTCGACCACCTCGTCGATCCAGCCCTTGACCTCCTCGGAGAAGTCGTCGCCCTCGAGCACGCGCCGGCGCTGCTCGTAGATGACGACGCGCTGCTTGTTCATCACGTCGTCGTACTTGAGGACGTTCTTGCGCGCGACGAAGTTCTGCTCCTCGACCTTCTTCTGCGCCGACTCGATCTGCCGGGAGAGGATCTTCGCCTCCATCGGCTGGTCCTCCGGGATCTTGAAGCGCTCGATGATCCGGTAGATTCGGTCGCCGGCGAAGAGCCGGACGAGGTCGTCCTGTGCGGAGAGGTAGAACCGTGACTCGCCCGGGTCGCCCTGACGGCCGGAGCGGCCGCGGAGCTGGTTGTCGATGCGCCGCGCCTCGTGCCGCTCGGTGCCAAGCACGTACAGCCCGCCGAGGTCGAGCACCCCCTCGCCGAGCTTGATGTCGACGCCGCGGCCGGCCATGTTCGTCGCGATGGTGACCGCGCCGATCTGGCCCGCGTCCTTGATGATCTCCGCCTCGCGCGCGTGCTCCTTCGCGTTCAGCACGTTGTGCTTGATCCCGGCCCGCGTGAGGAGCGCGGAGAGGTACTCGGAGGTCTCGACCGCGATCGTGCCGACGAGGATCGGCTGCCCCTTCTCGTGGCGCTCCTTGATGTCGTCGACGACGGCGTTGAACTTGCCTTCCTTCGTCTTGTAGATGAAGTCGTTGTTGTCGGCGCGCGCGACGGGCCGGTTCGTCGGGATCTCGACGACGTGCGTGCCGTAGATCTCGACGAACTCCTTCTCCTCGGTCTTCGCGGTGCCGGTCATGCCGGCGAGCTTCTCGTACAGGCGGAAGTAGTTCTGGAGCGTGATCGTCGCGAGGGTGACGTGCTCCTCCTGGATCCGCACGCCCTCCTTCGCCTCGACCGCCTGGTGGAGGCCCTCCGACCAGCGGCGGCCTTCCATGATCCGGCCGGTGAACTCGTCGACGATCTTGACCTCGCCGTCCTGGACGACGTAGTCGACGTCGCGCTGGTAGAGCGCCTCGGCCTTCAGCGCCTGACTGAGGTGGTTGACGAGCTGGACGTTCTGCGGCGCGTACAGGTTCTCGATCCCGAGCGCGCGCTCGACCTTCTCGATCGCCGACTCCATCGGCGCGACCGTCTTGAACTTCTCGTCGTAGGTGAAGTCGATCCCCGGCGGGATGTCGTCGGTGCCTCCGCCGGGCTTCGCCTTCGGCTGCGGCATGCCCTTCAGCGTCTTGGCGATGCGGGCGAAGTCGACGTACACGTTCGCGGCGGTCTCGGGCTCTCCGGAGATGATCAGCGGCGTCCGAGCCTCGTCGACCAGGATCGAGTCGACCTCGTCGACGATCGCGTAGGCGTGGCTGCGCTGCACGCACTGGTCGAGCGCGACGGTCATGTTGTCGCGCAGGTAGTCGAAGCCGAACTCGGAGTTCGTGCCGTAGGTGATGTCGGCGGCGTAGGCGTCCTGCCGCTCGGAGAACGGCATCATGTTCTCGATGTAGGCGCTGCGCATGCCGAGCTTCTCGTAGACCGGCCCCATCCACTCGGCGTCGCGCTTGGCGAGGTAGTCGTTGACGGTGACGAGGTGGACGCCGCGGCCCGTGAGCCCGTTCAGGTACAGCGGCTGGGTGGCGACGAGCGTCTTACCCTCGCCCGTCTTCATCTCGGCGATGTCGCCCTCGTGGAGGACGATCCCGCCCATCACCTGGACGTCGAAGGGCCGCTGCCCGAGAGAGCGCTTGGCGGCCTCGCGGACGGCGGCGTAGGCCTCGAAGAGGAGGTTCTCGAGCTCTTCCCCGTTCTCGAGTCGTTGTTTGAACTCGACCGTCTTCGCGGCGAGCTCCGCATCGGGCAGCTTCTCGAAGTCGGGTTCGAGCGTGGCGACGTAGGCCGCCTGCTCGGCGAGCCGCTTGACGCGCCGGCCTTCGCCGACCCGCAGTACCTTCTCGAGAGCGCCAAGGTCCTGAGCGGGCATTCGCTACAGGGTAGCCGTTGTATCCGGGGGCTACAGTGCGGCCGTGCGCATTGTGCTCGCGCTGGCGGTGACGGCCGTGACGGCGGCATCGCGTCGGCCGCGACCGCCGACCGGGTGGTGACGAGCCCGGGTCGTGTGCTCGGTCTGGCGCGCGGCGGGTTGAACGTCGCCTTCCTCTCGCGCCCCTACCGGAGCCACTGCGGACCGCACGTCGAGTTCTGGGACCTCGTGACGGGGGGCGTGCACAAGCTCGGCCGGCACACAGACGCCTTCTGCTCCGAGTCGCCCTCGACCGGCAGCGGCGTCACCGATCTGGCCGTGGCGAACGACCGGGTGGCCTGGCTCGCCTACACCGGCGGGCACCTCCGCGACTGGATCCTCTACACGGCGACGCCGACGCTGCCGACCGGGCGGCAGCTCGAGTTGCGGGAGGTCGACGTCGACGCACCGCCTCCGATCGTGCTCGGCACCGGCTCAGAGTGGGTGATCCGGCTCGTCGTCCAGCTCCCCGGCGGGCGGATCGAGGTCCACAACGGCAGGCACGTGCACATGTTCTCGATCCCGCCGCAGGCGAAGATGCTCGACTACGGCGAGAACACGCTCCTCTACCGGATCGGCAACACGCTGCACGGGCGCTAGAGCGGGACGACGCGAACCTCCCAGAGCCTGTCCACGAGGCGGTGGGCCTGGATGACGTACGAGGACGCACGGGCCTCGCCGAGCCGCTCGAGCATGGGGATCGATCCGAAGGCGGGCGCGCCGTCGACGAGCAACTCGTGCTCGCCGTCGCGCCACGTGAGCGTCAGCTCGTCGCCGTCCGGGACGTCGTCGCCGAGGTCGACGACCTCGATCCGGCGGACGCCGACCGCCCACTGCGACTCGCCCCGCCGGACCGCCTCCGCGCGGTAGGGCGGATCGACGGTGTCGTCGAGCCCGGCCGCGAGCGGCTCCGCGTCGACGTCCTCGTCGACGAGCAGGCTGTTGTCCGGAAGGGCAACGAAGTGCACTGCGTCGCCCTCGATCCCCTCGGCCTCCACCGCGACGACCGCGTCCCACTCGCGCTGGCGGTGGATGCCGTGGATCCCGGTCTCCATCCAGCCCGGCGGCGCGGGGTCCGGGAGGGGCTGCGACACCAGTCCGCCCTCGCGGGCGAGTCGCTCGTGCAGCGGCTCGCTGCGCCGGAACAGCCCCACGGCTACTGGGGTTCGATCAGGCCGTACCCGCCGTCGCGGCGCCGGTACACGACGTTGATCTGGTCGGACTCCTCGTTCCGGAAGACGAAGAAGTCGTGCCCGACGAGCTCGAGCTGGAGCACCGCCTCCTCCGCACTCATCGGGTTCAGCGCAAACTGCTTCGTCTTCACGATCACGGGCCCGCCCTCCTCGTTCGTCTTCCTGTAGTTGCCTGGCTCGGAACTGTGGCCGACGCCGTTCCGGTGCACATCGCCGCTCCGGTGGCTGCGACGCTGCCTCTTCTCGCGGTAGCGCGAGACCTGGCGCTCGAGCTTGTCGACGAGCAGGTCGATCGAGGCTCGCATGTCGGTCGACGCCTCCTTCGCCCGCAGTACCGGACCCTTCGTCCACACCGTTGCCTCCGCGACGTGGTTGGCTGCGATCGAGGGGTTCTTCTCGACCGCGAGCTCGAGCTCGACGCGCGTCGGATCGGCGAGCTGCCGATCGAGCCGCCCGAGCTTCTCCTCCGCATAGGTCCGCATCGCCTCGCTCACCTCGACGTTCTTGCCTTTCACCTGCAAGCGCATCTCGGTCCCCCTTCGGAAGCGGTCTGTTCGCTCCTTCGGAATGTAGTCGATCTACCCCCGCACGGCACGCGCGAAGGTGACTACCTCGACCGGGCCGGCCCCGGCGGCACGGAGCGCGGACGCGGCGGCGGCGACCGTCGAGCCGGTCGTGTAGACGTCGTCGACGAGCAGGAGGCGGCCGCGCACCGGCTCGGCCGAGAAGGCGCCGCGCACGTTCCGCCGGCGGGCCTCGCGCGAGAGGCCGCGCTGCGGGCGCAGCGGGCGCGTCCGGCCCAGGAGCGGCGCGACCGGTAGGCCCCACAGGCGCCCGAGCTCACGGGCGAGCCGCTCGGGCGGATGGTGCCCGCGACGCAGGCTGCGGTCTCCGTCGGGCGGGACGAAGGCGATCAGTTGTGCGGACGGCGGCGGCACGACCTCAGCGACGACCGAGGCGGCGAGGGGGGCGAGCCCGCGGAGGCCTCGCTCCTTCCAGGCGGAGACGA
Organism: Actinomycetota bacterium; assembly: GCA_046735055.1. Lineage (GTDB taxonomy): Bacteria > Actinomycetota > Thermoleophilia > Gaiellales > Gaiellaceae > DATBLE01. Next base: position 7,780 of record JBKPSO010000157.1, on the reverse strand, counting down.
GGGCGCGAACCGCCTCGTCGTACTCGACGCCGGCCCGTGCGGAGGCGAACGCGAGGCGACGTCCCGCGCATTCGCGGCAGCGGGCGACAGGCCAGGCAACCGGCGCGCCGCAGCGGGCGCAGATGGGCCCCTCGAGCCTCGGCAGCGAGACCGCGCACCGCGCGCAGAGGGTGGCGCCCGGCAGCGAGCAGACGACGCAGCGGCGCGGGAAGAGCAGATCGAGCAGCACATGCGCCCACGGTACGGGCGCGAGGCGGGCGCGTCTGTGCCGGATCCGTGCCGAGTCGGTGACCGCATCGGCAACGGGTGAAGGGAGAGCTAGGACAACGTTCCGGAAGACGCGGCGCGCGAGGTCTACCGCCCCTCGCCCGTCGGCGGCCTCGCCCACCACATCCATCTCCTCGTGAGAAGCGACGAGCGCGGCGAAGCCGCCGCGGACGGCCGCCCAGTGCTACGCCCGCCTGGCGTTGATCGTCCCTCAGCGTGTGCGCGGTGATGTCGTGCAGGTCCCGCGCGATCCGGAGCCGCTCCTGCTCGACCCGGCGCCGGGCTTCCTCGTCGCGCGTCCGCTCGGCCAGCTCCAGGCGTTCCAGGAGTACCCTCGCGTACGCCCGCCGGTTGCGGAGAGCCTCGGCGGCGGGTAACGGGACGGCCACCAACGCGACATGTCCGACCGTCTCAAGCGCGTGGTGGTCGGAGAGGACGACGTTGGAATCGCCGTCGTGACCGGGCTGGCCGTCGCCGGCTGCGCTACCCGGTCAGGAGCCGTCGCCGAAACGAGGGCGACGGAGACGCCCCTTGACCTGGCCCCCCGTTCAGCTGAGCATTGAGTACGCCTCCCGCTGGGGCAATCCGACCCGCGCGCGCCAGCGGTTGTCGGCTTCGAGGAGCTGCTCGGGGCTCCCGATGTCGTACCACTCCCCCTCGAACGTGTAGCCGTAGACCGGCTCGAGCCGGAACAGCCAGGCGACGAGCCGCCCCGGCTGGTCGGGCGCGTTCCCTTCGGCGAGGTAGCGCTCGACAAGCGGAAGGTGCTCCCGGTGGTAGAGGTAGGTCGCGGTCGCGACCAGCGTGCTCACGGGCTCGGACGGCTTCTCCTCGAATCCGACGAGCCGCTCGTCTTCGTCGAGCTCGACGATGCCGTAGTGCGTCGCAAGCTCGATGTCGCGGCAGTCGTAGACGGCGACCGCACTCGCGACGCCCTTCAGCTCCCAGAACTCGGTCAGCCCCTGCAGCCCGAATTCGAAGAGGTTGTCGCCGGCGATCACGAGCAGGTCGTCCTCGAGGCCGGTCCGCTCCAGCACGAACGCGATGTCCCCGATCGCGCCGAGCCGGTCGTCGTTCGAAATGGTGCCGTCGTCGTGGACGGTGACCCCCTTGCGGCCGGAGGCCCACCGGCGGAAGTCATCTGCGAAGCGGCTGTTCGTGACGAGGTGGATGTCGTCGCTGACCTCCTCGACCTTGTCACATACCCAGTCGAGCATCGGTCGCCCGCCGACCGGGAGGAGCTGCTTGGCGATCGAGTCGGTCAGCGGGGCGAGCCGCGTCGCGTAGCCGGCAGCGAGGATCATCGTCCTCATGCGGCGACGACCCCGGCGAGTGAATGCGAGTACGGGGCGCGGTGCACGCCATGCTCCGTGACGACCGCGGCGACGAGTTCGCCCGGCGTAACGTCGAACGCGGGGTTCCGCGCCGGGAAGCGTCCGGTCACCTCTTCCCCGGCGCGCTCCTCGATCGGGATCTGTGCGCCGGTCGGGGTCGCGAGGTCGACGGTCGAGCTGGGCGCGACGACGTAGAGCGGGATCCCGTGATGGCCGGCGAGCACCGCCAATGTGTACGTGCCGATCTTGTTCGCGATGTCGCCGTTCGCGGCGATCCGGTCGGCACCGGTGAGCACGGCATCGATCTCACCGCGGGCCATCATCAGCCCCGCAGCCGAGTCGGCGATCACGGTGTGCGGAATGCCCGCCTCCTCGAGCTCCCAGGCGGTCAGCCGCGCCCCCTGGAGGAGCGGCCGCGTCTCGTCGACGAGTACGTGCTCGAGCAGGCCGTGCTCCCAGGCCGCCCGCAACGCGCCGACCGCCGTCCCGTACCCGCCGGTCGCGAGCCCACCGGCGTTGCAGTGCGTGAGCGCCCGCGTCCCCGGCTCGAGCAGCATCGCCGCGTGCTCGGCCATCCGCCGGCAGCGCTCGACCTCTTCGCGGTGGATCTCCCGAGCGCGCTCGGCGGGATCCCCGGCCCAACGCCCCATCTCCCCGAGCGCCCACGCGAGGTTCACGGCCGTGGGTCGAGAGGCCACGAGGATCTCGACGGCGGCGTCCAGGTCCTCCCCACGTTGCGCGGCGAGCGCGTACCCGTAGGCGGCGGCGATCCCGATCACCGGCGCGCCGCGCACCGCGAGCGCGCGGATCGCCTCCGCGACCTCGCCGGAGGACGCACACCGAAGCTCGACCTCCTCGTCGGGCAGCCGCCGCTGGTCGAGGACGACGACGGCGTCGTCCTCGAGCCGGATGATCCGCTCGGGCTCGAGCATGCGCGGAGTCTAAGCGGCCCCGGACCCGCGCGGCCGCCTCAGAACCGGTGGACGGACGCGAGCCGTTCCTCCCCGACGAGGCTCTTCCACGGCTCGACGCTCGCGGTCACGAGCCGCTCCCCCTGCATCCACGGATCGTCGGCAAAGCGACGATGGACCTCGGCCTCACTCCCTGCGTTCACGACCAGCAACGCCCGCAGGCGTCCCTCCTCGCTTCCGGCGAGCGGCCGGCCGACGAGGACCAGACCGTCGGCCGCCGCCCGTTCATGGGTGGCGCGTCCGGCGGCCGCGGCGGCAGGAACGGCCGGATCACCGCCTTCATCGCCTCGAGGTCGCAGCAGCTCGTGCCGCCCCAGGCCTGGATCACGACAGGCGCGCCGGGCTTCGCGACCCTGCCCGACTCGCGCAGCACAACCATGTCGACCGCAAGTCGTCAGGGCCTGTCCCCTCGTCTTCGTCCTTACGTGCCTTCGTCCCAGCTCGCGAGGTACTTGGCCTGTTCCTCGGTGAGCTGGTCGATCTCGATGCCCATCGTCGCGAGCTTCAGCCGCGCGATCTCGCGGTCGATCTCGTCCGGCACCGGGTAGACGCGCCGCTCCAGAGACGCAGCGTTCGCGACCGCGTACTCCGCCGCCAGCGCCTGGTTCGCGAACGACATATCCATCACGAGCGCCGGATGGCCCTCCGCCGCGCCGAGGTTCACCAGGCGACCCTCGGCCAGGAGATACAGCCGCCGCCCGTCCTCGAGCGTGAACTCCTCGACGAACTCGCGCGCCTGCCGCGTCTCGACTGCCAGCGACCGCAGCGCCGGCTTGTCGATCTCGACGTCGAAGTGGCCGGTGTTGGCGAGGATCGCTCCGTCCTTCATCTGCGTCATGTGCTCGGCGGTGATCACGCCCTTGTCGCCGGTCGCCGTACAGAAGATGTCGCCGATCTCCGCGGCCCGCGCCATCGGCAGCACCTCGAACCCGTCCATCGCGGCCTCGAGCGCATGCATCGGATCGACCTCGGTGACGATCACGTGCGCGCCCATGCCGCGCGCCCGCGACGCGACTCCGCGCCCGACCCAGCCGTACCCGGCAACGACGAACCGCTTGCCGGCGAGGAGCACGTTCGTGGCCCGCACGATCCCGTCGATCGTCGACTGACCGGTGCCGTACCGGTTGTCGAACAGATGCTTCGTCTTCGCCTCGTTGACGGCGATGATCGGGAAGCCGAGCTTGCCGTCGGCCTCGAGCGCCTTCAGCCGGATGACGCCGGTGGTCGTCTCCTCGGTGCCGGCGATGATGTCGCCGAGCTGCTCGCGTCGAGCCGAGTGCAGGACGCCGATCACGTCGGCGCCGTCGTCCATCGTCAGCTGCGGCTTGTGGTCGACGGCCGCCTCGATGTGGGAGTAGTAGGTGTCGTTGTCCTCGCCCTTGATCGCGAAGACGGCGATGTCGTATTCGTCGACCAGAGCCGCGGCGACGTCGTCCTGCGTCGAGAGCGGGTTGGACGCGCAGAGGACGACGTCCGCGCCGCCCGCCTTCAGCGTGCGTGCGAGGTTCGCGGTCTCGGTCGTCACGTGCAGACAGGCGGAGATCCGGTAGCCGGAGAGCGGCTGCTCGCGCGCGAAGCGCTCGCGGATCGCGGCCAGCACCGGCATCTGCCGGTCGGACCACTGGATGCGGCGCACGCCCTCGGGAGCGAGCGCCAGGTCCTTCACGTCGTATCGCTTGGTCGTCGCCATGGTTCCTTTCTAGGTTGCATCGGTGCCAGACCCCTCTCGCTCCTTCGCCTGGGTCTTGCTCCGATTGCGTTTCATGCGGCCAGCAGCCGCTCGTGCTTGCGCTGTTCCCACTCGAGCGCACTCTCGCGCCCGGACAGCCAGCTGTGCACCGCGTCGCGCAGGCCGGGCTCCTGGCGGAGCCTTGCCGCGAACGCGAGATCAGAAAGCTCGACGCCGAAGCAGGCGCGAAGCTCGCGGAGCGAGCGGAGCTGGTTCACCTCGCGGAGACCGTAGACCCGATAGCCACTCGGCCGCCGGGCCGGCACTACGAGTCCCGCGTCCTCGAGGTAGCGCAGCATCCGGGGCGACCAACCCGTCTGGTTTGCGGCTGCGCCGACGGTCAGCTCCACGCGCGCAACCTTACCACATGCGTGTCAGGGTTCCGAGGTGCCCGTTCGCCCGTAGTTGTCCTCGAGCCGCACGACGTCGTCGAGCTGCGGCGTCGAGACCTCGAGGATTCGCGTGTCCTCGAGCGCTGTCACCCGGTGGACGGTGCCCGGGGGAAAGTGAAAGGCCCGCCCCGCTCCGATCACCTCTTCCCCGAGGATCCCCTCTCCCGGTTTCCCCAGCTCGAGCCGCGCCCGGCCCTCGAGTACGTACCACGCCTCGTCTTTCTGCTTGTGGAACTGGAGGCTGAGCGACTCGCCTTCCTTGACGAACAGGATCTTCCCCGCGTAGGCGTCGGTGACCGCCCAGATCAGCTCGGAGCCCCACGGCTTGTCGACCGTGCGCGGGTCGAAGGCGAACCGGTCGACGCCGCTCAAGTTCGGCGAGAAGATGTCTCGGCCCACGGCACGGCGATCCTACGCCCCTAGCCATTCGGGGTGGTCCTCAACGTACTCCTGCGCGCGGCGGAGGTCCTTCGGCGTGTTCACCGTCAGCCAGAGGCCCTCGTGCCGGTAGGCGCGCAGGCGGCCCTCGGTGACGAGCTCGGGGAAGGTCGTCGTCTCGTGGTCGCCGATGTCGGGCAGCCGTTCGATCGCCTCCTCGGAGAAGACGTAGACGCCACAGCTCACCCAGTAGGGGATCTGCCCGCCCTCCTCGAAGCCGCTGATCACGTCGTCGTCGCCGAGCTCCACGATCCCGAACGGCGAGGCGGGGCGCGCGACCGCGATCGTGGCGGCGGCCTCCGTCTCGCGGTGGCGGGCGAGGAGCGCGCGGAAGTCGACCGCGACGAGCTCGTCGCCGTTCAGCGCGAACACGTCACCCTGTTCCTGCCGCTTCCGGGCGGCGAACTTGATCCCGCCGCCGCGGCCGAGCAGCTCGGGCTCCTCCGCGCAGACGATCTCGGGCGCGGGGCCGGAGAGCTCCTCGGTGAAGAGGTCGCTCTGCCCAGCGGCACAGGAGACGATCACGCGCTCCACGCCTGCCTCCGCCAGGCGCGCGATCTGGTACGCGGCCAGCGGACGCTTCCCGATCGGGACGAGTGACTTCGGCCGCCCGCCGGCGGCGTCGCCCATGCGCTCGGCCTTGCCGGCGGCCAGGATGATCGCCTCCACTAGAAGCGGAGCTTCGAGCCCGGCTCCTCGGTCTCGGCGAGCGCCGCGAACGCCGAGGTCGCGCGGCCTATCGCCTCGTACGCGTAACCCGCTTCGCGCATCGCGCCGGGGTCGAGGAGGTTACGGCCGTCGACGAGCAGCGGCGTGCGCATCGTCTCGCGCAGCCGGCCCCACGGCAGGTCACGCAGCTCCGGCCACTCGGTGACGATGACCACGGCGTCGGCGCCGGCGAGGGCGGCGGCGGCGGTGTCGGCGAACTCGACGCCGTGCAGGACCTCGCGTGCGTCGACGACCGGATCCCAGGCGACGACCTGCGCGCCCTCGGCGAGGAAGCGCGCGGCGAGGATGAGGCTCGGCGCCTCGCGCAGGTCGTCGGTGTTCGCCTTGAAGGCGAGCCCGAGCAGCGCGACCCGCTTGCCGCGCAGCGATCCCAGGTGCCGCTGCACCCTCGCCACCGGCCGACGGATCTGCAGCTCGTTCACCTCGATCACCGAGGAGACGAGGTGGAAGTGATAGCCCGAGTTCCCGGCAAGCAGCTTCAGGAACGACATGTCCTTGGGGAAGCACGAGCCCCCAAAGCCGATCCCGGCGCGCAGGTAGTGCGTGCCGATCCGACGGTCGAGCCCCATCCCGCGCGCGACGTCCTCGACGTCGGCGCCGACCAGCTCGCACACGTTCGCGATCTCGTTGATGAAGCTGATCCGGGTCGCCAGGTACGCATTGGCGGCGAGCTTGACCATCTCCGCGGAGGGGACCTCCATCTGGACGACCGGCGCGTCGAGGCCCTGGTGCAGCGCGCCGACGGCCTCGCCGTGCGTGTCGTCGAACGCGCCGACGACGACCCGGTCGGCCTCCATGAAGTCGCGGACGGCCGTCCCCTCGGCGAGGAACTCCGGGCAGGAGACGTAGCCGACCTGCGTCAGTCCGTGGCGGTCGAGCTCCGCGCGCACCTTCTCCCCCGTGCCGACCGGCACCGTGCTCTTCATCACGAGCACGACCGAGCCGAGGTCCTGCGGGAGATCCTCGATCACCGACCAGACCGCGGAGAGGTTCGCGTCGCCCGACGCCGTCGGCGGCGTGCCGACGCAGACGAAGAGGAACTCGCTGCCCTCGACCGCCTCGTCCATCGACAGGGTGAAAGAGAGGCGATCGGCGTTCCGCCCGACGACCTCCTCGAGCCCCGGCTCGTAGAACGGGATCCTTCCGGACTTCAGCGCCTCGATCCGCTCGGGGACGACGTCGCGAACGACGACCGTGTGGCCGAGGTTGGCGAAGCAGGCTCCGCTGACGAGGCCGGCGTAGCCGGCGCCGAAGAACGCGATTCGCGCCATGGGCGCAAAGGCTACTTCTTCGCCGTCAGAGGTCGCAGCCCCTTGGCGATCGCGATCATCGTCTCGTTGGAGAGGTCGTCGAGCAGCGAGTTGACGACCCAGTAGGTCGCCCCGTTCTCGTGCAGCACGATCATGTGCAGCTTCGGGCCGTTGTAGTAGAAGTCGAACGGCCGCCCCTTGAGCACATGGCGGAAGCTCTTGTCGACGAGGATCGGCGCCTCGTCCCAGCTCGTCTCCTCGATCCCCCAGTAGGCGCCGCCGTGCGTGCGGAAGACGAGCCGCACCGCGTGATCCGAGTCGTGGATGCGGTAGGTGTAGAACGGCTTCTGGCGGTCGGGGTACGACGAGCTCTCGAGCACGCTCGGGAACTCCAGCTTGAAGCCGCGCACCTTTTTCTGGAGCGCCTTCAGGGTCGTCAGCGTGTCGTAGGGATTCGAGGTGACGTGCGGGGGCTCGCGCGTCTGGGGCGCCTTCACCGGCGCGGCAGGCGTGATCGTCCCGTGGAAGGTCGAGCCGACGACGGCGGTGATCATCGCGTTGCGGCCGAGGGACCGCACCTCGGGCGGCACCGGCTCGGCGTCGGCGGGTGCGAAGAGCTTCGCGACCGACTTCGCCGCCGCCTTGGAGCGTTTCACGCGCGGGTTCCAGT
>JBKPSO010000156.1:0-28189 GCA_046735055.1 Actinomycetota bacterium | reverse complement strand
AGGTGATCACGCAGTGCGCGCACGGGTATTCCGGATGGTTGGGCGTGGTCAGCAGCGGCCGCCAGCCAGACTGCTCGACGGTGGCCGGGTTGCCGTCGTCATAACCCGGTACGGGACCGAATCCGTCGTTTGTGACCGCGGTGGGGTCAAGCGATCCGTTGATCGCAGTGACCGGCCGCCAGAGCAGGTAGTGGTACTTGGCATACAGGGCGGACCCCAGGGCATCGGCGCCGACGAGGTTGACCATCGCCGCCAGGCGCGCCGTCTCCAGCAGGCCGAGGCCGCGGGCGGCGGCGATGTCGCGCCCGGCCCGGTTGAACTGGCGGATCACGTTCGCCGACCAGTACTTCGCGAACGCGGTCTGCTCGTCGGTCCGCGCGCTGCCGGTCGCTGCGCCGTAGGCCTTGATCTCGGTGAACGCCGTGACCCATTCCTCGCTCTGAAGCGAGGGCGGCGGGTCGGGCAGGAACTGGTCGACGCGCTGCAGGACAAATCGGCGCACGTCCCCCACCCACGGCACCTGCGGCGGCGCGAACGGCGGCGTCAACCGCCACACGCCCGGACCGGGCGGCAGCGTCGGGAAGGGCGTGCTCACGCCGATCGGGGTCATGCGCCCATCGGGGTCGGGACCGGTGGTGCGGTTGTAGATCACCTCGTTGGCAGCGGCCAGGCCGACACCCGTGCCCGCGCCGCCGTCGGCAGTGCACCCGTCCAGGTTCGAGGGCGAGCGCGCGTCGGCGTAGTCGGCGTCGAGGGTCGCCAGGAGACCGGGGAACGACGAGAAGTAGTAGTGAAGCGTACGGTAGGCCGCCTCGACGATTGCGCAATCGACCGAGGCTGCCGCGGGCGCGACGATCGTCGAGTCGATCGGCTCGTACCCGCCCTCGATCGCCACCACGGCGTTGTAGACGGCGGTCGAGGCATAGGCCATGTAGATGAAGCCCTCCGACTGGAACGCGCCTGAGCCCACCACCGTGTCCTCGGCGATCCTGTTCCACTGTGCGACCGTGTTTCCCGGCGGCAGCGCAGCCGCCGCATCACGGGTCGTGCCTGCTGACGCAGCCACCGCCAGCGCCGTAACGGCGATGACCACAGCCCGGAGAACCCGAGCGAGACGTCTCATTTCTCCTCCTCCTTCTTGTCGGAGCTGCCATCCTCGGAGGGGCCGTCTCGAACCCGCAGTCGCAGTGAAGCACTTTCTCCAACGACTCCTCGCCACGAGGCTAGGGAGGTTCTCCTAAATCGAGGCAAAATTCCGGCAAGAGAACGGCTAGGGAGTTGAGGCTGAACGTTTTCTACGACGCTGGCCTTGCTGTCCACGTTCTGCGAGTGGAGTCCGAGCGCCTCCGACTGGGGGCCGCCGGTCGTGCGAGTCGGCCGAAGCGCAAGATGGAGCAACGTGGAGAGGCCGCCTTGCGGGGCGGCCTCTCCTTCGCTCTCAACTGGTGTGAATTCAGCCGGCTGTCGAGAAGAACGCGTCGGTCAGCTGGTCGAACGGTCCGGTCCCCGTCGCCTGGACGAAGAACGGCGTGAAGGTGTTGCCGAAGTTGTCGAGGCCCTCGTAGTCGCCCACGAAGTAGCCACCGGCATACGGTGCTGCCCGCATGTTGAACGACGACACGAGCGTCAGCCGGTTCTCGTCGCTGAAGTGCGCACTGTCGAACGGATCGCCGGCATGGTGGTGCACGATCCAGTAGTCGGTGGAAAGGGCTGCGTCGCCGGCAGTATCGTTGCGGAAGTCGTAGTACGTCACCGCGACGTCGCCGTTCGCCGCCACGTGAACCGAGGCGGTGAACGCCTGTGCGCCTGCCGGCGTGTGGTTGACCTTGACCGGCACCGACCACGTGTGGCCGCCGTCCGTCGAACGCGAGATCAGGATCGTGTCGTCGACCGGATTGCCGAGCACGGTCGCCGACCGGTGCGTCTGCCACACCGCGTACATCGTGCCCGGCGAGCCCGAGTTCGGATCGACTGCGAAGTCAGGGATGATGTCGCCGGTCCGGACCAGCAGGCACGGGGTCGACGGCGTGTTGTCTCCGAGACAGTTCACCGGCTCGGGATCGCGGTTGCCCCTGTCGCCCAGGTTGGCGATGATCGTGGGCGTCGCCGACCAGGTGTCGCCGTGGTCGCTCGAGAAGATGACCGCGGCGTTGTCCCCCTTCTGGATGCCTTGACCGTTGGCTCCGGTGATGTAGGTGAAGCCGTCGACCAGCGTCCCGTCGGGCAGAACGACGATCTGGTTGCCGATCGTCTGCGTCCGCCCGGCTTTGGGAGCGAAGATCGGACGGGCCGTCTCCCAGCTCTCGCCGTTGTTCGTGCTGCGCGCGAACCACGCCGGGCCGCGGTAGGCGGGCGCATTCGCGTACGCCTGCGGCGGCGTCAGGGGGTTGTTGTTGGGCGACTCGATGCGGTCCCAGACTGCGTAGACGTTGCCGAGAGTGACCGGATCGGCCGTGATCGACTCCTTGTCGTTGAACAGGTTCGCGAGCGGCCCCGAGTTGGAGTTGTCCTCGCGGAGGGTGATCGGGGGACTCCAGGTTTTGCCGCTGTCGAGCGACCGGCTGACGAGCACGGCGTTGTGCGCCGTCGAGCGGTCGAACGAGATGCTGATCGCATGCAGGGTCCCGAAACCGTTCGCGGGCAGCGCCGACCACGAGATCCATGGATCGGACGACCGCTCGTAGTCGCCGCCGTTCGCCGGCGTTCCGCCGGCGCAGTTGCTGAACGCAGGCCAGGTTTTCGTCCAGTTCGTGCCGCCGTCCGGCGAGATCCCCGCCACGAGGCCGTGGGACCCGCCGTCCGACCAGCGGTCCTGCTGCCAGAACGCCGCCACGTCGAGCGGGTTCTGCGGGTTGACCTCGATCCAGGGCTCGACCTCGGTGTCCGGGAAGTTGACCGGGACCGGCTCAGTTGAAGTATGGAAAGCTTCACCAGGGCCACCGCAGCCGGCCGCGAACGGGCTTGCTCCCCCGCTCGCGAGCGTCGGCCCAGTGACCACATAGGGGTTCGCGCCTGCGGTCCCGACCGCGATGCACGCGGCCATCGCCGCAAACACCACCAGGGTCATCAGCCTCGGCATACCTCCTCCTTTCCGCTACAGCGCCGATGGAGGATCGGCGTGGACGGAGGGCCTATACCCAAAGAGCGGTCAGTCGAACTCCTGGGAGGACAGCCTGGCGGCTCCGCCTTCCACAGGCGTCGCCGACGGCGCGAGGAGTGTGGTTCGCTCCTCCCTGCCCGCATTGCCACCTCGTAGTGCGTGTCACTCGCTGAGCTCGACGAGGATTGCTAGCCCCGCTCGTCTGTCATGCTCCCGACGCTCGCCCAGACCATCGCTCGGTCGCGCTGGTCGGAACGGAAGGAGGGGAGTAGATGAGGAGTTTGCTGACCGCCCTCGCGACGCTCGGGGCCGCTTCACTGGTGCTCGCGTTCGCACCGGTTGGGGGTACCGCCGAAACGGTCTGGGAGGTCAGCGGCGTCGCGAACGTGGTCGCCAGTTCGCCGACGACGGGCGGCGGCTATCCGGTGCCGGCGGGCTCGCGGGTGCCGGTCGCGGGGACGTGCCGCCAGGGCCCGTTCGACGCGAACCACTCGGAGTCGTGGCTCGCGGTCAAGCCCGGAACCGAGGATCTCGTCGGCTCGGCGAAGTACTTCTTCGATGAGTACTCGACGTTCTACATGTTCTATCTCGGCGCAATCCAGATCCCCAACGGGACGCCCATTGCCAACAACCAGATCCAGGGCTACGACTGCATCTCGACCGGCACGCAGGACATGCCGCCGAGCTGGACCGACACGACCGACCCGAATCTCGACTTCGATACGCACGGTCGCGTGTACCAGACGATGCTGCCGTTCAACTCGTTCTTCGATGCGACGAAGCTCCACCCGGACGGCGAGATCGACGTCTCGTACAGCGACGATCTAGGACGGACGTGGGTGAAGGGCAACGGCGGCGTGCCGCTCGAGCCGCCGAACAACGCCTCGGCGAAGCAGCTCGGGCATGTCGAGGACAAACAGTGGGTGGCGGTCAACCACATCTCCGGCAACAGGTTCCAGGATCACGTGTACGCCGCCTGGGCGGTTTTCAACGGCAACGGCGGCAACATCAAGGTGCGTATGGCGGTCTCGCGTGACCGTGGTCAGACCTTCGACAAGGCGGTCACGATCAGCCCGCCGTCCGAGGTGGGCGCCGGGGCCACCTTCGTGTATCCGGAGATCGACGCGGCAGGGAACGTGTACGTCGCGGTCGTCTCGTTCCCGCCGAACGGGACGACCTCGACGATCTACGTCGCGCGATCGACTGACGACGCTCGGACGTTTGGGCCGTTTGTCCCGGTCGCGACGGTGACCATCCCGCCGGGAGAGGTCTACCCGAACACCCGCTTCCGCAGCGGCATCGCCGAGAACTTCGCGGCGAGCCCGACCTATGCCGGTCATCTGTACCTGACGTACGAGGACTGGGATCCCGTCGCCGGGCAGTCGGACGTGAAGTTCACGCAATCGACGGACGGGGGCCTGACCTGGACGCCGCCGACCGTGGTGAACGACGCCCCGAACTCGGCGACCACCGATCAGTTCCAGCCTTCGATCGCGGCCGGACCGGGCGGCGCGGTGGCGGTCGCATTCTACGATCGCCGTCTGGCATGCCCGAGCGATCCGAGCGTCCTCCCCGCCGATGTGGGACGGACGAACTTCTGCATCGACACGTCGCTGCAGGCGTTCAAGGACAGCGGCACTGCGGCGGGCGCGTTGCCCGTCGGCGGGAACGTGCGCATCTCAGAGTTCACCTGGGATCCGGAGCAGCCGGGACAGCACCTCGGCGGGCTCTCGCAGTACCCGTGTGCGGGCGCGAGGGATCCGTGCCCGACGGGTAGCGGGTTCATTGGCGACTACTTCGGTCTCGCCATCTCCGGCGGCAACATCTATGCGCTCATGGTGTCGACCCACTACCCATCGACCGTGACCGCCGACGAGGGCGGTCCCATCTACTACCAACAGCAAGTTCTGGCGACAGTGCCGCGCCAGACGTTCGGCGCAGGCTACTGACGTCCGCGAAGGGCCGGGCAGCCGCTGCCCGGCCCTTCGCTTGACACGGTCGCGAAGGCGATCGTCGACGCCAACCAATTGGACCGCGGCCTCGTGTCTTCTCCAGGATCTCCCAAGCGCAGGCCGGAGCCGCCTGGCACCGCTCCGACGTCCAAACACCTGCACGGCACCGCCTCTACTACGCCACCCGCCGTCCAACACGTCATGCTCTCGTCCACCGATGAACGGCTTCCGGTGAGCCTCCCGTGACCAAGGGGATCGGCCTGCAGGTAGCGAGTCGAAGCGGCGATCACTCAGTCGCCGGGCACTCGTCGACGGAGGAAATCGTCGACGACGTCACGCCGATGTCCACGGTATCTGCCAAGGACGGGGTGGCAACGGTCGGCGCGGGCGTGCGCCTCGGAGATCTCTATGACGCACTGCAGGAGCACGGGCTCACCACCCCCGCCGGTTGCGGCCATGCCGTCGGGATCGCAGGGCTTACGCTCGGAGCTGTTATTACGCGCAATTCGGTTCGCTTCTCCTCGACCTCGGCGTATTCTGCGACCATCCAGCGTGGGCTGGGCTCCGGTTCGGCGGATGGCGTGACGGCACCTGTGGCTGCAGGGAGAGCAGGATGAGAACAGGAGCACTTAGTCTCGTCGAGACCGCCGTCCGCGCGGGCGTGCAGGCGTGCTTCGCGAACCCCGGCACCACCGAGATGCCGATTGTCGCCACTGTGGACCAGGTCCCTGAGTTGCGTGTCGTGCTCGGACTGTTCGAAGGCGTGTGCGCAGGCGCGGCCGACGGGTGGGCGCGCATGACGGGGCGGCCGGCGGCGACGCTGCTCCACCTCGGCCCCGGCTTTGCGAACGGCCTTGCGCACCTGCACAACGCGCGCCGTGCACACACGCCGGTCGTGAGCTGGGTCGGCGAGCATGCAACGCGGCACCGTGCGTTCGACGCGCCGCTCACCTCGGACATCGCGGCGCTCACGGGCAGCGTGGGCTGGACCCGCACCATCGAGTCGCCGCAGGAGACCGCCGAGGCCAGTCGCGCTGCCGTCGAGGCGGCCATGGGGCCGCCGGGGCGAGTCGCGTCTCTGATCATCCCCGCCGACTGTCAGTGGGAACCGGGGCCCGAGCCACTCGAACCGAGGCCCCTGCCCGGGCGACACGAGGCCTCGACATCCGCCGTTCGGGAAGCGGCGCGCCTGCTGCGCACGGATGGCGGAGGCATCCTGCTAGGCGGCGACGCGCTGAGCGAGAAGGGGCTCCGTGCGGCCGCGCGAGTGACGGCCGCGACGGGAGCCGACGCCTGGACCGAGACCTTTCCCTCGCGCCACGAGCGCGGCTGCGGCGTACCCGCCTTTCCCGCACTTCCTTACTTTCCCAACCACGCCCGCGAGGCGCTCGGGAGCGTCTCCAGCCTGGTGCTCGCGGGCGCCCGGGATCCGGTCGCCTTCTTCGCGTGTCCGGATCAGCCTGCACGGCTCGCGCCCGAAGGTGCGACGGTCCACGTGCTGGCCAACCCGGACGCAGGCGTTGCTGCGACGCCCGCGCTCGAGGCACTCGCCGCGGAGCTGGGAGCGCCGGGAGCAGCCGCCGAGACGCCACCGAGAGTGCTGGCCTTCGCGCCCAAGAATCAGCCGCTCGATGCCGACAGCCTCGGGCGCGCGGTCTCCGCGTTCACGCCGGAAGGAGCGATCGTCGTGAACGAAGCGGCCACCACGGGTCTGCTCTGGAGCGCTGCGTATGCCGCCGGCGCGGCACCACACACCGTGCTCGGCCTGACCGGAGGCGCCATAGGGACAGGGCTGCCGCTGGCGCTCGGCGCCGCGCTCGCTTGTCCCGACCGGCGCGTGATCGCCTTCCAGGCCGACGGCAGCGGCCTCTACGCGCCGCAGGCGCTGTGGTCGATGGCCCGTGAGGCCGCCGACGTCACCGTTGTCGTGTGCGCTAACCGCTGCTACCGCATCCTGCAGATCGAGCTCGTGCGGGCGATGAGAGGCGAGCCTGGGCCCGAAGCCGAGGCCCTCACCGAGCTTGCGAGACCGACGATGGATTGGGCCGCGCTCGCGAAAGGATTCGGCGTGCCGGCGTGCACCGTGAGCACTGACACGGAACTCGGCGACGCGCTCAGACATTCGCTCGCCGAGCCTGGACCCAGCCTGATCGAGGCGGTCCTGGTGGCTGACCGCACATAGGAAAGAAGGCGAGTCGGCGAGACGTCACTTCGACCTCGAACGAGATACCCGGCTGAACGCGCCGGCAAGAGCGAGCTCACCTGTCGAACTGTGGCGCCTTGGACTCGAGGCGACCGCGACCCGTCGCCACATGAAGGTCAGCGGGCGAGGTCTGGGACTCGATCAGGGGAGCTTCTGGAGGATCTCGGCCACTTCGTCGCGGTTGAAGGCGCGTAGCGTGGTCGTCCGGATGTTCCCCTGCGAACCGGCCGCGAGGAGGAAGGCCGTCCCGGTGGCGTCGTCGGGGAACTCGGCCACGGTGACGATGTCGTACGGGCCGTTCGTCCAATAGATGTCCTTGATCTTCCCGCCCATGCTCTCGGCGAGCGCGGTGGCCGCGCTTGCCCGGTCGAGGGTGTCCCTGGCAGTGCGTACCCCCTGGTCAGTCCAGTTGATGAGGCTGATGTAGGTGGGCATGGCTCCCCCTTTCGTCGTCTGGCGAGCTGGCCCGGCTGATGCCGGTTGCCTAATTGTCAAGAACGAGTTTCCTGCTCGCGTCGAGCAAGGTCAAGTGAATGCCTGGCGATGCTCCTCTCCGGTCGGAAGCGTTCTTCGGGCAGGCTCGCGGACGGAGAGGCCGAGGGTCGAGGCGGCCTCCGCCAGCGGAGCTTCTCGTCGGCGGAGCAGCGCAGATCGAACTTCACCGTTCTGCCCGCGTGCGCGTCCCGCTCCAGTTCCTCAAAGCTCTCCTCGGGCGTGCCGGGGAGCCACCCCCTTCGCCCGACCCGGCCGCACACGAGGTCGGCAGTCTCTCGATTCGGCCGGACGGGCGGAGACTCAGGAGGCGCAGCAGCCAAAGGCGGGGCTGCGCCTCCTGGCTAATCCCGTCAGGGCCAGATCAGATGAACTGTGTCGTCCGCGAAGGGGGTGTTCTCCCTTGAGACCGAGGTGACGCTTCCCGTCACGCCCTCGTACACGCCGGTACCCCCCACCACCGCGATATGCGTCACGTCGGAAGAGTTCAGGAACGCGATCCCGGCGATCTGTCCGCCCTTGAGCGCGAACACTCCGTAGCACGTTCCCCGCATATGTTCCCCGCCCCGGGTCACCGTGCAGTTCGCCTCCAGCGTCCCCGCATGCACCCCGCCCTTCGTGAGCAGGTTCGAGGTAAGCGCGAACGAGTCGCCGATCAGCGGCGGCGACCTGAACCCCTGCCGCGGCGGATTGTCGATGAAGTTGAACCCGACCGACTTCTCGACCAAATGGAAGGTGACGCTCTTCTTCGCAGCCGACGAGGCCGACCGCGCCGCCGAATTCGACGACCCACTCGCGGTCAACACGACGACCAGAACCGCCACCCCGACCAACAAGAGGGCAGCCAACAGGCGCTTCACTTTGACCCTCCTTACCTCGACTGGCCCGCCTCGCAACAGCCTTAACAGATCAATCTGCTCCCCACAAGATGCGGCGAGGTTAGACAGTCCCGCGATCCGGCCGGACGGAGCCGAATCGCCGCACGGAGGCAAGGTGGGCGGGCCTCATACCCGACCGGCGGTGGGATAGGCAATCAAACATCAGCCAACGACGAAACTGCCTTTCATCACGGTGCGATGAGAGTCGGATAGGTAGCGGTATATGCCGCGCACCAAAGTCACCTGCACGCTGTGAGCGCCAACGAAGGGGATGCTCGTTATGACGAGGTTCACGCCAGGGCCGACCAGGCGGAAGCCATCAGCAGGGGAACTGTCCATGACACCGATGCGGTAGAGCCCTTGCCTCCCGTGCAGGAAGGGATGCCCGAGCCCACCCTTCAATGTGATGTGGCCGCGGCCGACGCTTCCGTGGAGTATGTATGCCGTGGGCGCTGCCGTCGTCGGCCCTGCCGCTCCGGTGGCGACGATTGCAGCAAGCAGCGCGATTGCCAGTCGGCGCACCATGCCCCCCGTCTGATCGTACTTCAGTCACCCGTCGGACTGCGATGGTGTCGGCTGAGGTCGTGAGTTCGGACTTGCGCACGATCTCTTTGCCGAACGGTGCCAAGGCCGCGCCCGCCACCTTGAAGCTCGCAACGCAGAGAGGGATGCCGATGATCGTGATACAGAGCAGGGGCGGGTTCGCGAACAACCTGCTCGAACTAGTGGGCGGCGATTGTCGTCCCCAATCCGACGAGAGGACTCTGTGCCTGACGCATCCAGGAGACCGCGCCCCCGCTCACGCCCCCGCCCGCTGGTGGGGCTTCGACTACGAGACGACCTGCAATCTGTGTCACATTTGGCAACCCAGCGCGCGCGGCGACGAGCGGCTGCTGGCGATGACCGACTTCAATCGGTTCGCCTACACCGCCTCCTTGTGCGGCGACCGGGAGCAAGGCCATGTCCTCGTCCAGAGCGCAGTCGCACACCAAGCCGCAATCAAGGCGGCGCACGCCGTCATCCCGGAGCGGCGGCCCTTGCGGATCACGACCATGCGGAGACGCTCGAAGTCCGAGTCGATCACGAGACCAGACGCCGCTGCCCGGCTGCAACTCCAGGCCGACCAGCTCCTCGGCGAAGTAACGAAGAGTCTGCCGATCCTCCAGCGTCAGCTTCCGTCATCCTCACCGCGCAGGTGGGTCGCCAGACGCGACCCGGGGCGCCGCTCGCCAGGCAACGCTGCCAATTCGCGCCGACCACGACAGGTCACACCAACCTCGCGTGCCTTCTCGAGATAGAGCGCCCACGCTCTCCGCGCTTCGAGAACCTGGCGCGATCGTGCCCGTCGCTGAGACGCCGGCGTCCTCTCGCTCCGCCACCCACTCCGACAGACGTTCAGCCGTCACGAATAGCTCCGCGAGGGCCCGCAGGTTCGCAGGCGCTTCCTGCGGATGCTCGAGCAGCAGCTCCTCCAACACCTCCCGAACACGCGGCGCCTTCAAACGGCCCGAGTAAGCGCCGTGCGTCACGCTCCGAAGATTCCCCAATTCTGCCGGATTCGGCGGCGGCTGAATCGCTGTCAGGCTCCTTGGATGCTGACCACGACGAGACGTCGCCACACGCACCTTCCTCTTGCAGAAACGAACCTGTGTTCGTACTCTGCACGATAGCGCCCACAAGGATTCGATGTTTTCCCCAAATGGGGTATCGGCTTCACAGCCCTTTGTCGTCTCCCTGACACTTCATTCATGCAGGTGCCCGGGGTCCGGTATGCGAGAAGCGGCGACGTCAACATCGCCTACCAAGTCGTGGGCGATGGGCCGCGCGACCTCGTGCTCGTGCCTGGCTTCGTCTCGCACCTCGACGTCGACTGGGACAATCCCGAGCACGCCCACTTCCTGCGCCGCTTCGCCGGGTTCTCACGCCTGATCCGCTTCGACAAGCGCGGCACGGGCCTGTCCGACCGGCCCGGCGGTCTGCCCGATCTCGAGACCCGCATGGGCGACGTGCGCGCCGTGATGAACGCTGCGGGGAGCGACCGGGCCGTTCTCTTCGGCTACTCGGAAGGCGGGCCGATGTCCGTCCTCTTCGCCGCCACCTACCCGGAGATGACCTCGGCTCTCGTCCTCTATGGCACCTACTCGAAGCGGCAAGACCCCGACGACGACTATCCCTGGGCAGCGACGCGCGAGGAGCGCGAGAGGTATGCCAAGCAGGTCGAGGAGGATTGGGGCTGGGAGGCGGACATCAGTCGCATGTGCCCCGGCGCAGACGAGGCGATGGCGCGATGGTGGGCGACCCGGACGAGGGCCGCCGCCAGCCCGGGGGCTGCGCGAGACCTCGTCCTCATCAACAGCCTTATCGACATCCGCGAGATCCTGTCGACGATCCAGGTGCCGACGCTCGTCCTGCACCGCGCTGGCGACCTCGATTCGAAGGTGGAGGAGGGGCGTTACATCGCCGACCGAATCCCGGGCGCACGCTTCCTCGAGTTGCCGGGCGACGACCACGTTCCGTGGATCGACGCCGACCAGGTCGTCGACGAGATCGAGGAGTTCGTCACGGGCGTGCGGCCCGCACCAGAGCCCGACCGCGTGTTGGCGACGGTGCTTTTCACCGACATCGTCGGCTCGACCGCAAAGGCAGCCGAGCTCGGCGATCGCCGCTGGCGCGAACTGCTGGCCGAGCACCAGGCGCGCGTGCGTCTGCAGCTGGCTCGCTTCCGCGGCCGTGAGCTCGACACGGCCGGCGACGGCTTCTTCGCCTCGTTCGACGGTCCGGCACGCGCGATCCGCTGCGCCTGCGCGATCGTCGACTCACTCCGCGACCTCGGCCTCGACGTTCGCGCCGGCCTACACACGGGCGAGTGCGAGCAGCTCGAGGGCAAGGTGGGTGGGATCGCCGTGCACATCGGCGCCCGCGTTGCCGCCGAGGCCCGACCGGGCGAGGTGGTCGTCTCTCGCACCGTCAAGGACCTCGTCGCCGGCTCCGGGATCGACTTCCGCGAGCGAGGAAGCGCAAAGCTGAAAGGGGTGCCGGGCGAGTGGCAGCTGTTCCTGGTCTCCGGCGTCGGCGCCTTTGGTTAGACGGTTGCGGCGATACCTACCACGGCGAGGACTTTGCGCTCGTCCGCTACACGCCGGCCGGGAAGCTAGACACGAGCTTCGGTAGCAGGATCGTCGTCGGCGGTTACGGCGACGCCGTCTATAGCAGCGACGTCGGCCTCACGGACGACTTCGCGCGTATGCGCTACACGCCCGGCGGGAAGCATGATGCGAACTTCGGTCCCAGCGGGAAGGTGCTGACCCATCCGGGGGCAATAGACGACTCGGCCCATGGCCTTGACGTGGCGGTTCAGAGGGACGAAAAGATCGTCGCCGCCGGCGAGACCGGTCCAGGGGGCGGCCAATCCTCCGACTTCGCGCTTGTCCGCTACATGTCCGGCGGGAAGCTGGACGCGGACGCGGTGCCGAGTGCGGCTGCCAGCAGCAGCGCCTTCTGCAGACGACGTCCGTGCATCTCTCCTCCCCTTCCTCGTCTCAGAATCGGATCAGGACGGCGGCGGTGCCGGGAATCGTGAACGTGACGTGGCCGTTCGTCAGCACGGGGCTGCCGGTGACGACGTCGAGGTGGGCGGAGTCGAACTGCCACATCGTTCCCGTCCCGGATGTCAGCAGAGCGGAGAGGTTCGCGTCGACCGTGTAGGCGATCTTTCTCGCCGAGTTCGTCACGAGCAGGTACACCTGCCCTGCGGCGTCCTTCGTCGTGATCGCAAGCAGGTTGCCGTTGCTGGCCGTGCTCTGGTACGTCGCCTTGCAGCCGATGAGCGCGCGGTTCGCGAGGCGGAACGCGTAGAAGCTCGCCTGGCGGACGCCGCTCCGGTCGACGAGGCCCTGGAAGTTCTGGAAGCCGCCGTGGAACCCGTCCCAGTCGTAGAACGTGAACAGGTGACTGCCGTCAATGTGGTCAATGCCCGGTCGAGCGCCGCGAATCAGGTTGTTGATCACCGTCTTGACCCCGGTCGAGGCGTTCTGGTAGCCGCCGCGGTAGGTCGCCCACTCGCTCAGCCAGAGCGGGTAGTCGCCGTGGCCGGACGCGTCCATCCAGCCGTGCACCTGCTCGGTGTAGCTCGTGATGTCGCCGCTGTAGTTGTGGACATCGACCGAGTCGAAGTACGAAGGGATCTGCTGAAGCGCGTCGTTGGGCCAGTCGCCGCCGGCGACCGGCGCGTAGACGTGGTAGGTGCGACCGGGTAGGTAGGTGTGGTAGACGAAGTCGATCGCGTCCTTCGTCTGCTTGACGAGCTCGAAGTAGTCGGCCTCGGTTCCACCCCAGCCCTGGCCCCTGTTGTTCGGCTCGTTGTGGACCTCGAAGTCGTCGACGCGATAGTCGTTGCGCACGTTCAGCCAGTAGACGGTGGCGAAGACGTGCTCCCACCACTCGTTCCAGTCGGCCGCCGTCGTCGGCGGATTGGGCGACCAGGCCGGGTTGCCGTTGTTGTCCCGGTTCCTGATCGTCAGCACCGGCCGGACACCGGCGAGCTTCAGCGCCGAGAAGATCGTGCGGGCGTTGCCCTGCCAGGTCGTGCCCGGCTCGCCCGACCACCAGTAGTCGCTGCCGTCCGGGGGATTCGTCATCACGTCGTCCCACCAGGCCCAGTTGACCACGTTCGGGTCTGTCTTGATCTGAGCGATCGTCGGCGAGCCGTAGACGCCGTCGTCGTCCTGCGCCTCCCACCGCGACATGCCGCCGTAGATCCGGTACGTGGTGATGCCCGCGTCCTGGAGGTCGCTCACCTCGAAGCGTACGTTGCCCTCGGTCGCGCCGATGAAGCAGGTGCTCGTCCCCCACTGGCTGCCGGACACCGTGACGGTCGCGGCCGACGCCGCGGCCGCGTCGCCGGCGGGCGCCAGACCGACCGTCGCCGCAAGCAGCAGCAAGGGAACGAGCCTGGGCCAGGTCATGATGACCTCCTCGGTGTGCAGGGCGAGCCCGTCCATCGTACGCGACGAGGCGCCCGCGTGCTCGCACGAGAGCGACCGGTTTTCGTACTCCGGCGGCCCGTAGAACGCGCCTGCCTACGCTCCGTTCACGAACACCCAACCCGAGATCGTGCTCGAACACTTCGACCGCCACACCGCCGAGCAACGGGCCGCCGCCACCAGACACGAAGAACAAGACCAAACGCCGCGCCACCCTCATGAATCCCCCTCCCAGGTACTGGGCGCTGCCCAAGCCGAGCTGGGCGATGAAGCTGAGACTGCCGACGACGATCGCGAACCAGCGCGCCCAGCTTGCTCTCCAGACGAGCCCGAGACCGGCCAGGCCGACGACGATGCCCCAGAGCGACGTGATCCAGCCCCACGTCGTGAGGTCGAAACGATGACCTGCTCGGACGTCAGCACGTAGTACTGGTCCTGATGACGGCGATCAGACCTTGGAAGAAGTCCAGGGCGCCCGACGATGATCATCAGCCATCCAGCAAAGGCGATCGACCGGTCCAGCGGCTGGTCCCGGCCATGTGTCTGCCCCCCTTTTACGCCGCGCGTCACTAGTTCCGCCCTTCCCCGTAGGCTCTGCCCATGGCGGATGATGACACTGCCTTTCCGGCTGACCCGCGGGTTCTCGAGGAAGGCGAGTTCCTCAGGACGCAACTAGCTGGCACGGGAGCTACACCGACTGACGCGGTCGAGGCCGAGGTGCTCGCCAGCGATCCCTCACTCGACTCTTACTTCCCGCCGTGAGCGCTGACACCCTGGCTCTACGAGAACGGAGAGTGGTGGCCGAAGCCCGATCTGGGAGGCGCTCGACCCTCCGAGCGCCGGCTACCAGGAGGCGGGTGCTGACGCTGCGCGCCATGTCCGAAAGGGCCAATAGGCGCGGCCGGGAGAGCGGCGTAGCGTGAACGCGCGGCCGGGTCGCGTTGCAGCGCCCGGGCGTTCGCTCGCGCCCGGCCCCGACTAATCCGTTTCGATCGCTTTGAGCTTGGCGCTTAACAGCTCGTTGTAGGTTGAGCCGTCCTCTCCGTGATGGACGCGGCGGTGGCAGGTTGGGCAGAGCGCGATGACGTGGTGATAGTCGTCGGGGCCGCCGTCGGAGAGTCTGCGAGTGCGATGGGGCTCGAGGTACGGTCGGCCGGCTGTTGTTAGGAACGGCGCCGACTGCTCGCAGCCTTCGCAGTTGCCGTCGGCGCGTCTGAGCACGTAGACCTTCAAGTCGTCGCTCCGCTGGTAGACGTTGCGCTTCGCAACGGTCGAGGTAGGCGGCTCGCCTGCCCTTGATAACGAAGGCCGCCGGGCTCCTGCTCGAAGAGGTGAATGTCCTCGCCGTTCTCCGCGTGGTCGCGGAGGGCTAGGTTGCCTCGAACGAACTCCATGTCGCCCTCTTGACCGGCGCCGAAGTAGTGGAACACGCCTTCGGCGTCCCTGTAGTCCTCGTAGCCGAACTCCCGCCCCTCCTCGCCCGTCACTACAACGATGAGCGGAACTTCGCGCGGCGTGAGAATGCCGCCCTGCTGTTGGAGCCGGGTAGCCCCGTTCCACTCGTTGTCGAGTTCGGCGCGGGGATAGACAGCCCTGGCTCGAACACGGCGTCAGTCTATTTCGGGGATCGCGGTCCCTCGGCGATCGGGAGGAACTGCCGAGGAGTTGAACTGGAAGGTGGCTATTACACTAGTCGGACAGAACATTGGAGGGGCTCTCCGCGTTTTTGGGAACCGGGTAGGAGGCGGCGAACCGGCCGGGGTGGCCTCGTCACCGTCCCGGAGGCGCGCCGGGCGGCAGCGCGGCTCTGAGCGCGGCGACGATGCGGAGCACGTCCGCGCGTCGACCGCCGACGACCGCCTGGACGCGGTTCGCCGACAGCGACGGGTCGCCGGCGAGAAGCGGGGCGATCCGCTCGAGCAGCCGGAGGCGGTCCACGCGGGGGCGGCCGCGGCGGCTCACAGGCGGCGCCGGCGAGCATCACTTCCGGTTGGCGGTCGAGGCGCTCTGCTTGACGGCAGTCGAGGCGCTCTCCTTCGCGGCCGCGGGGACGACAAAGTCGAGCCGCGCGGCGTCCTCGCAGACGAACCGGAATCGGTGCATGATCGGCGCCGAGGCCGGCTCGCGGTCGACGATGATCTCGACAGTGACCTTCGAGTTTTCGGTCAGGTCGAGCGACGGAATCTCGCCACTGTTCATCCCTTGCCGCCGAGCGAGCGACTGCGACCGTCCCGGATCGGCTGCATCGTCCTTGTCGAGCACCGTCAGGCCGTTGCGGCGAACATCGCGGCGATGCAGCGACATATCGAGGCGATCGATCAGAAGATCGCGCTCTGCCGCGACCGCGGCCGCGACGACGTCTAGCGACCGCCCCGCAAGCCGGTGAATCCCGCGGCAGTTGACGCGCTGGTCGGTAATGGCATTGTCCGAGATCGAGTCACACTGTGTCGCGGAGCGCCCCGCGAAGCGTGGCCACAGCTCGCGCGA
This sequence comes from Actinomycetota bacterium, assembly GCA_046735055.1. Taxonomy (GTDB): domain Bacteria; phylum Actinomycetota; class Thermoleophilia; order Gaiellales; family Gaiellaceae; genus DATBLE01. The sequence continues at coordinate 12,095 of JBKPSO010000156.1, read as the reverse complement.
GGCCGTCCTCGCGCGAACGGAGTGGGTCCTCGTGCTCGATCGAGAGGGCGCCGTCGTAGCCGGCCTCGCGCAGCGCGGCGGCGAGCGACCGCCAAAACGCAACGGTGTGCCCGTCCCCGACTGAGCGGAAGATCCAGGCGCGCTCGCCCGGGTCGCGCCGTGTCTCGAGGACGCCATCGAGCGCTAGCCGCTCGTCCACGAAGCCGGTGTCCTTGGCGTGAACGTGGAAGACGGCGCCAGCAAGCGCGCGGGCGGAGGCGCAGGGGTCGATCTGCTGCCAGAACAGGTGCGAGGGGTCGAAGTTCGCGCCCAAGTTCTCGCCCGCGGCCTCACGCAGGCGGAGCAGCGTGCGCGTGTTGTAGACGACGAAGCCGGGGTGCGGCTCGATCGCGACGCGAACGCCGTGCCCGCGTGCGAATGCGGCCGCCTCTTGCCAATAGGGGATCACACGCTCCTGCCACTGCCAGGCGAGTGTCTCGGGGAAGTCGTCCGGCCAGGAGCAGGTGACCCAGCTTGGGCGCAGCGACCGCTCCGACTCGCCCGGGCAGCCCGAGAAGGTAACCACCGTCCCGATGCCGAGCGCGCCCGCGAGCCGCACTGCCTCGCGGAACCACCGATCTGAGGCGGCCGCGACCTCGCCGTCCGGGTGAAGGGGATTGCCGTGGCAGGAGAGCGCCGAGATCTCGAGCCCGTGGCGGGCGACCGACTCGATGTCCGGGCCGTGTGGCCCTGTCGTGGCGATCTCGACCGCTTCGCAGCCGGCCGCAGCGGCCTGTTCGAGCGCCTGCGCCAGCGGCCGGTCGTGGAGGAGGGCAAGGAAGAGCCCGATCTTCACGGCCGCACCGGGCGCCCTTCCTCGGCCGAACGGGCGAGCGCGAAGATTGCGGCCAGGCTCGTGAGGTTGTCCGCAGCGGCGCACTCGGGCGCGTCGCCGTCGGTGATCGCGCGCCGCAGCTCGTGGAGCACGGCGAGCCGGTCGAGTGACGCGAGCCGAGGCAGCGCGGCGCGCTCTGCCCGCTCGCCGTAACGCTCCACGCTGACGGTGCCCCGCAGCGCGTCGCGGACGCCCCCAGTCCAGGTTGCCCGGGCCCTTGAGCCGACGAGCTCCCAGTCACCGTTCCAGGAGGTCTCGGCCGCGGTCGCGGCGGCCCAGGTGCCCTCATAGGCCACCGCAGTGCCGTCATCCAGCGTGAGCAGCGCCTCGACCGTCGGCTCGTGCCGGAAGGGCGAATCGGGCACGCGCCAGGCGCGGGCGTCGACCTCGGCGATCTCGCGCCCGGTGATCCGCCGGAGCATGTCGACGTGATGGATGGCCATATCGAACAGGTACGGGTGCCGCATGCGCGCTCGCCAGTCGCGCGGCGAGATCCAGCCGTTGCGCAGGTCGCGACGGCAGCTGATGCGAACCCCGAGCAGGCGGCCGAGCGCGCGCGTCGCCACCAGTGCCTGCAGCGCACGCGGCTGGCGGCGGAAGCGGTAGTTCTGGGAGACGATCACGTGCAGCCTGGCGCGCTCGGCGGCCGCGGCGAGCGCCCGCGCATCCTCGAGCGTCGGCGCGAGCGGCTTCTCGACGACGACGTGGCGGCCGGCGGCGAGCGCGACCTCAGCGAGCGGCCGGTGCGTCGCCGGTGGCGAGACGAGCAACACAGCGTCCGACTCGACCGCCGCCAGCGCACGCTCGAGCCGCCCGAAGACGGGCACGCCGAGCGTCTCGCTCGCCCACCCGCGAGCGTCTGCGGCCCCGTCGACGAGCGCAGCCAGCCGGGTCCCAGGCCCGCCGGCGACGATCTCCGCCCAGCTCCGTCCCCAGAACCCGGCCCCGACCTGGATGACCGACAGTCGGCTCACAACCACGCCGCAGACGCCATCGCACGCCGCCAGACCAACCCGGCCCGGACCTTCGTCCTCAGCGACACCGCTGATCGCAAGCCGTACCGGGTCCGCCCCAGGGTTCGAAAACACGGTCGCGTTGTCCCATTTGTCAGGATTTGCAGCGGGTTCGAGTTAAGGAACTCCACGCCTTAGAATCGTTGTAGCCTGAGTAAGGAGTATGCCGTAGGGTTCGTAAACTCGATCGCGGCGATTTGCAGGGAAACCCTTCTGGCCCACGCGGCGCGGCCAAGCTCGAAAGTGGCGCCGCCAGTTCCGCGCTCCGGCCCGGTCTAGAGTCGTCCCTGTGGATCTGATTCTTGGTGCGGGCAGACTCGACCGTCGAGTTCCTGCCCGGAAGTGCTGCTTGGAGTGACCTCCACCGGACCGGCCACGCTGTTCGTCAACGGCAAGGCCCTGCCGATCACCCCGGCCGTCTGATCCAACCCCGCACAACAGGAGCGCCCCCCGGCTTACGCAGCCGGGAAGCCCTAGCACTTCGAGAAGCTGCTCGCCGCCTGATCGCACACAAGCATCGGGGGCGCCGTGGTCGGCGCGCCCTTACGATTGCTGCCTCACGGAAGGTTCAGGAACTGTCCGAGAAACTTCCGTGCCTGCGGCGTATCGACGCGGTATTTGTAGTTGTTTTGCGTTGCACTGCTCGTTGCCTCCGGTCGTAACCGAGACGGCGCGGTTCGTCATGTGATCGATCTGCGGCGAGCCGGAGTCACTGAAGCAGAGGCCTGAACCCGTGCCGATCCCGTCGTTCTGACTGAAGCGTACGAAGGCCTGGCCAAGGCCGATGATGATCAACGTCCCGGACTTGCGCTTCCCGTCGAAGGCGAACACGGTCGGTCCCGCCTGCTCCCAGATCGGCCTCACGCCGTAGCCGACGATGTCGACCACAGGAACGTGAGAGTGCCTTCACTCTTCAGCTGGTCGAGGACCCGGCCGGCGCCAACTGGACGGGCGTGAGTGACGCGGGCGCGACAGTAGCCGACCTGCTCCCCGGGGAAGGTCGGGGACATCCGCGGACGCTGGGCCAGGCGAACCGCTCGGTCTATGAGCGGAGGGCGGCTGCGCCTGGCGGTGGCGCAGTCTGGCTGGCCCTTGGAAGCAAAGTGTCGAGGGCGACGATGAGCACTTTCACGTCGCCACCTCGGTGGCGATGGCGCGCCAGAGTTGTTGCGTTCGTGGTGGTTTCCCCTTCGCAGGATGACCTCTCGTGCGTTAGGGGCACCGGCAAGCCGGCGGGTATTCCCGGCATCGCGATCGCCGCGCGCGTACCGCGGCACGTCTACGAACGCCGAATCGGACCAAGCGGGCAGACGCCGAAGCGCGCGGACGGTCGTGGTTTTCGGCTTCAGGTTCACCGACGCCGCGTCCTCGTCCGTGAGCGTCTTCACGCTCCAGCGCTCCACGCCACAAGAGACGCGGCTGACAGCGGTCGGGAAGGCCGAAGGCGACCCGACGAAAAGCCACACCGTTGAGGCCCCCGCCATGCAAATCGCTCCGACCGCGAGAAGTCGAAGCGGGCGGAGCGGCCTCATGCCTAGAGTGGTCCCCTCTTTGTCGGAGACGGGTCGGAAGCTACCACCGCCATATCAATCCCGCGAGCAGCTTCGCCGCGGCCGCCCGATCGCCGGCTCGTAGCTCTGACAGCGCCGAAAGAGCGAGCTGCGCCCTCAACTCGTTCGCACGAGAACCTTTCGACTCGATGACGTAGTGGCCGAAACCAGGCGACGACTCCCCTAGTGGAGGCGGCGGGTAGCGCGCTCCCTCGGGGAACATTCCTACACGCTGGGCGCACGTGAGACCGCTCTCGCCTGCCCAGGTGATGCTTTACACCAACGAAGTAGCCTTCCTGGCGTGCGAACGGTTGCGAGCGTCAGCGCGATTTTGCTCGTAACTCTCGCTGTCGGTTGCGGGGGAAGCCGCACGGTCGTGAAGACGGTCACAGTCGACCAGAGGGCCTCTGCCGCATTGAGTGCGACGGGCGACCAGCGGCTCTACGGTCACATCAAGTCGCTCGCGCAGAGGGGCGACCACTACGAGCTGCGCTTCGACCCCGCCTGGTTCCTGTCCGGAGTGACCGCCAACGTCGCCCAAGCGGAGGATGAGGGCATTCGTTGTAAACCGAGCGCCTGTCCTCCGGTCGCAAACGACAACAAGGTCGTCGACGAAGGCCACCGCGTGCTGACCTACATGGTTCCCACCAGCGTGCGCGGCACCGTGTTGACTAGGAACGGCGCGACCGGCGGGCCATTCCCTTCAACCCGGATCACGACTGCCCAGCTGGCGCACCTGGTTGCCGGCAAGAGTTCGCTCAAGCTCTTCGAGCCACTATCCAGCGGCGTCTGGATCCTCGTACACGGAGACACAGTTCGGACGTTCGCCCAGCAGTACGTCCCCTAACTTGCGCCTAGCGCAATCGATGATCAGGTCCTCATCTCAAAGGACATTCCTTAACGCTGGCCCAACCCGTCGGCTCGACGCGGAAGCCCGAGCGCGGCGGCGATGGCGGGGTCATGTAGTTGTAGTCGGCCCTACTCGGAGGGCGGGCCGTGGAAGCACCTACGCTTCGGCTCGGCCGCCCGGCTCCAGGATCCGTTCTGCCCCTATTGATCCACGCTACGGGAATGGTGGGTGGCCGCGCCCGAATCCGCGTCGCCACTCAGATCGACTCGCCGTTCCGATTCTTTGATATCCCGCATCAAGCGGAGCAAGGGCGAGCCGATTCGGTTCACGCGTAGAGTCGCCTCAGCCGGGTTCGTTCAGACCGTCAACTGGCGTGCCCTCCCCGGACAAGGGCCACGACCCTCCGGTACTGCGTCGTTGGCTACACGGGCATCGAAGGCCCGTCGCGATGTCCCCGTCGACCGGCTACATCCAGCGCTCCCTGGTGACCTATGCGGGAGCGCGTTCGTAGCTGACCCGACGGCGCAGATTGCCCTCGCCGGCGGGGTCGAACCAGATCGAGATCAGCACTGCGCCGTGAGTCGCCGGGGACTCCACCAGCTCCGCGTACTCGAGCACAGCGGCGCTGCCCCGGTCCGCGATCGCCGCGAGAGCCTCGGCGTTCGCTGCCCGTTCGGCAGCGGCGTGCGCCCGTTCCCAGCAGCGAACCTCGGCGTGGAGCTCCTCGCCGTCTTCGTGACGGATCCGGTAGTCCAGCGCCCAGCCGTCCTGTCCGGGCGCCGTGAGGTCGTGCGTCTCGACCATTTCGGCCATTGACCGCCACCGTACCAACGGAATGAGCACGATCCGAACCGATCGTCGAGGCACCTCTCGTGTCAGGCCAATCAGGCTCGAGGCCGGCTACTGCACCTCAGAGCCGTCGGGCGACGGCTAGGTGAACACGTTCACGGCCCGTGCGATGACGAGCCCGAGGATGACGAGCGAGACGAGCGACTGAATCGCCATCGCGATCTTCGCCCAGGGCGCGAGCGGCATGACGTCGGTCGGGCTGAAGGCGGTCGCGTTGGTGAACCCCAGGTACAGGTAGTCGATGAACAGGGTCGCCAGTCGGGAGTCGCGATCCTCGGGTTCAGTTGCTGGGGGAACGCGAAGCCGTGATATCAAGCACAGCGCCGGCCATCGGCCAGCGCGCCTCGCCGACGACAACGTCGTCTTCCGCCGGAACTGCTCCCCGAGCGGGTTTGTGACCGCGGCGCTAGCCAGACGAGACCGGGGAGATGATGTGGAGTTCACGGCCCGGCGCCGCGGAGTCCCGGTGCGCTCCCTCGAGGCGGCGGGAGCCGCGGGGCGCCCGCCGCCTCCCAGGCGCTACTTCCGCACCTGCGTCAGCCAATACGGCGTATCGGGCGTCGACGGCACCGAGAACTGAGCGTTGACGGCGTACAGGCGGCTGCCGAACTCGTCGATCGTCGTCGGGCCGCTGAAGTCGGGTGACGTGACCGTCTTCTCGATCGAGCCGGACGAGAGGTCAGGCGCCAGCTCGATCACGACGATCTGGTCGACGGGACTGCGCACGACCGCGTACAGGGTCTTGCCGTCGAGCAGGAGGCCGTCGCCGGACACGATTGCGCCGCCGAGGTCGATCTGGTGTGTGACCCCCTCCTGATTGACCGTGAAGAGGAATCCGGTGTTCGATTGGACGATCACGAGCGTCTGGCCGTCGGCCGTCGCCTCGATCCCGTTCACGTTGAAGCCCGGCTGGTAGTCGATGTCGCCCGTCAGCGGGACCGCGGTCGCGTCGGCGGCGAGCGTCCCGTCCGGTGCGATGTCAACGCGATAGAGGAACGGGTTGACCGAATCGGTGAACCATGCGGCCGTCCGCGTGACCACGACGTCGTTGATGAAAGCGGTCGGATCGGTGAGCGTGTAGTCCTGGACGGTGCCGCCGGTGTTCGCGTCGTACACGTAGCCATGGCCTGTTGGACCACCGGCGACGAAGAGTCGCCCGCGCTGGTCGACGGCGACGCCGATGGCCGCGCGGCCGCCAGCCGACTGATCTGGCACGACGATCGACTGGGCACCGGTGCGGAGATCGCCGCGCACGACGGCGCCGGTCGGGATCGAGCCGACGTAGAACGTGTGTCCCGGCCCGATGGCGATTCCCTCCGGACGGAATCCGTCGGGGAGGTTGATGTGTCCGGGGAATCCACCTGCGGCCGCGGCCACCAGCGGTAGAACCAGGGCGGCGAAGGCAACCGCGATCGAGAAACGCATGCGTCGCATTTACGAGACACCCCCTTCTTGAAGCTGGTTGAACTGCTCTGCCTACCCCGAATACGGTTCGTTCACCCTAGCGGGCTTCTTGCCGAGGCACTCGACCTCGACCCTGAGCGTGTGCGGCATTGGGCGTCAGTTGCCGCACTCGACCCCAACAGCTAGAGCCGCTCGGGCGCGGAGACCCTGACCCGGCCCTTCGCAACCTGTCTTATGTAGTTGTGCCCTACCTTCGTTCTCGTAGAAGCGGGGCGAGCCTCTACCCGACCGTCGTACTTCCCGCATTCTGCGCCGTCGCACGCCCTCGGGGTGCGTGTCGGACAATGCGAAGAGACAGCGGCGAGGCAAGCGGACGAGCGACCTACGGGTTCGAGCGGGAGGGCGTCCGCACGCGGCTGAGCGGGGTATTCTCCCGCGGTAAGCGTTGCCTGAGCTTGGGCTGCAGGGACGCTAGGCGGAAGAGGTTGTGAGGGAATCGTGATCACTGTCGATGAGCTGGCCACGATTCCGCTCTTCTCGGCACTCGCGGAGAACGAGCTGGGGTACCTTGCCGGCTCTGTCGAGGACATCCGCCTCGTCCCCGGTGAGTACGTGGCTCACGAGGGCGAAGCCCGGTTCTTGGCGGTCGTGGTCGAGGGGAAGACCGAGCTGACGAAGCTCGTGAACGGCGTCGAGCAGGTGATCGGCGTCCGGCTCCCAGGGGAGCTCGGAGGCGAGATCCCGATGACGCTCGGTACGCCGTTGCCCGCCAGCATGCGGGCCGTCGAGCCGTCGCGCGTGCTGAAGGTGAGCGTCGAGGTGTTCCACACGCTCGCGGCCATGGCCCCTCAGGTCTCCGCAACGGTCGGTGCCGCCGCGTTGGGGCGCCTGGAGATGCTCAGAAACGCCACCGCGCAGCCACTCGACCCCGCGATGTTCGTGATCGGCCCGCCCCTCGACCAGGGAGTCCACGCCGCCGAGGGCTTCCTCCATCGCAACCAGATTCCTCACGATCACCTCGATCCCGATGACTCCGCTTTAGCCGCACGCACCGGAGCTGGAGCCGCCGTGACCGCCCCCTATCCGGTGGTGGAGCTGCGCGACGGCACTCGCCTGATTGCGCCGACAATGCGTGTCATTGCCACGGTCGCTGGACTGACGGTCGTGCCAGGCCGGGCGCTCTACGACGTGGTGATCGTGGGCGGCGGGCCGGCGGGTCTGACGGCGGCGGTCAACGCCGCTTCCGAGGGCCTGCAGACGGGGCTGTTCGAGTCCTTCGCCCCGGGCGGGCAGGCCGGCACCTCGACCCGGATCGAGAACTACACGGGGTTCCCGTTCGGCGTCTCCGGGGACGAGCTCGCGAGCCGGGCGCTGCAACAGGCGAAGCGGCTGGGCGCCGAGATCGTCGTGACCCGCCGCGTCGAAGGCATCGACCCTGTCGACCTGACCGTCAGGCTGGATGGAGGCGACGTTCTCGGAACGAGATCGATCGTCCTCGCGACGGGCGTGGAGTGGCGGCGCCTCGAGGTCGATTCGGTCGATCGATTCGTCGGCTCCGGTGTCTACTACGGTGCGGCACGCAGCGACGCCGGCCTGGCGCAGGGAAACGAGGTGTATCTGATCGGGGCGGGCAACTCGGCCGGCCAGGCCGCCCTCTTCTTCTCCAGTCACGCCCGATCTGTGACGCTGCTCGTGCGTGGCGAGTCGCTCGCGGCGAGCATGTCTCATTACCTCATCGAGCAGATCGCAACGAAAGCGAACATCCGCGTGGAAACGCGGTCCGAGGTCGTCGCGGTGCACGGAGACGAACAACTCGAGGCGATCGAGGTCATCGATCGAAGGGCCGGCACGGCATCTCGACGGGATACGAGGGCGCTCTTCGTCCTCATCGGCGCCGAAGCAGCGACTGACTGGCTCCCCCCGGAGATCGCGCGCGACGACCACGGCTTCGTATTGACGGGAAGCGACGCGATGAACGCGGGACAGTGGAAGGCCGACCGCGAGCCGTTCGCTCTCGAAACGAGCGCCCCTGGGATCTTCGCCATCGGCGATGTCCGCTCCGGATCGGTGAAGCGCGTGGCAGCAGCAGTCGGTGAGGGAGGCATAGCGATCGCCTTGGTGCACCGCTACCTCCAGCCCTCCTCCTAGCCCTGGCCGATCTGCTCTCCGACTCCGCCATCGCGGAGGCTCTTCGCCCGTGGGCCAAGGTCGACTCAGGCCGTGTCGCACTTCCCGCAGATAACGACAACGCGACCGGCGGGTCGGCGCGGGCGAGGTACGCGTCCAGGAGTCAGGGAGGAAAGCCGCCCAGCAAGCCGCCCCTTGCCGACGGAGACCGGGTCGAGTCGAGGTTGCGCTTCCGCTACTGAGGTCGCCAGGAGGGGGGTGTCGCTCGCGGCTGAGCTTGTGAGTTGAAAATGGTTGTGGCCATCGGCGCCGATCAGGTAGATATCGCGGTTGCCGGTTCGGTCGGTCTCGTAGGCGATCGAGCGCCCGTCCGGCGCCCAGGTCAGAGTCAGAAACAAGGTGGGAGTAGGTGAATCGCGCGTCAGCCGGTGGTTGTTCCGCCCGTCGGCACCGATCACGTAGATGCCTTCGCGGTTCGCCCTGCCGTAGAGAATCCACCGCCCCGTCCGGCGACCACACGAACCCGTACTCGTTGTAGGCGTGCTCGTGACGAGGCGAAGGTTGCTTCCGTCCGCGTCTGCAACATAGATCGCGCTATAGCGGTCGAAATAGCGCCCGCGCCGAACCCCGCCCACGAACCCGACGTGCGTTCCGTTCGGAGACCGTGTCGGCAGCCCTTTCCCACGGGCCAGCGGACGGCGGAAAAAGGGCCGTGGCTTGCTCCCGTCGGTGCGGATGATCCGTTGCCTGCCGGACCCATCCCCGTAGGCGATCTCGTCTCCTCGCGGAGACCAGTCGAGGCAAAGACATCGCCGCTCGGAAGGCGTCGCGGCGCGCCCCCGTCGGTCGGGACGACAAAGATCCTCAGGTGCATACCAAGAGAGCGCCCCGACGATCCAGGTAGGCGATCCGGCCCCCGTCGGGAGCCGATATCTGAGCCGCTGGGCGTGAGACGTCGAAGGCCGCTCCCGTCGGGTGGTATTCAAGGACAACGGCCTCACGCTGACGGCCGTGGTGTCCTACGCGGGCCCCCGGCACCTCAGAGATCGTTTCGGTCGAGGCGCTGGCCGTCGAGTCTTACGCTATGAGTGTGGCTGCTGCCGATGTGTTCGGCCGGTGAGCGAGTTCGCGCCGCTCGACTCCGGCGTTCTACCGGCCGGCGTCCGCTCGCGGTTCGTGGATGGAGTCAACGGGCTACGCGTGCACGTCCTGGAGGCGGGTTTCGAGACGCCCGGCCGGCCGTGCATCCTGCTCCTGCACGGGTTTCCGGAGCTGGCGTGGTCGTGGCGCAGGCTGTTGGGGCCGCTGGCCCGCGCCGGGTTTCATGTCGTCGCGCCCGACCAGCGCGGGTACGGTCGCACCACGGGCTGGAGCGGCGACTATGACGGCGACCTCCGTGAGTTTCGCCCGCTCAACGTGCTCTTCGACATGCTGGCGCTGGCCGCGCGGCTCGGGCACGAGACGGTCGCGGCGGTGGTCGGGCACGACTTCGGTTCGCCCGTCGCGGCGTGGGGCGCGCTGATCCGGCCCGACGTGTTCCGCTCGGTCGTGCTGATGAGCGCCCCGTTCGCGGGCCCCCCGACGCTGGCTTTGGAGAGCGGGCGCACGGCCGCCGACAGGTCACGCGCGGCCGAGGACATCCGCGTCGCCCTGGCCCGCCTGGAGCGCCCGCGCAAGCACTACCAGTGGTACTTCACTACGCGCACGGCGAACGCGGACATGTGGCACTGCACGGAGGGCGTGGACGCCTTCTTGCGCGCCTACTTCCACCACAAGAGCGCCGACTGGACGCAGAACCGGCCGTTCCGCCTCGAGGGCTGGGCGGCCGAGGAGCTGGCGAAGATGCCGACGTACTACGTTATGGACCTTGATCAGGACATGGCGGCCACGGTGGCCCGGGAGATGCCGACGGACGCCGAGATCACTGCCTGTCGTTGGCTGCCCGACTCGGAGCTCCGTGTCTACGGCGACGAGTACAAGCGCACCGGCTTCCAGGGTGGGCTCAACTGGTACCGAGTCTGGAGCGACGTGACGTACACGGCCGATTTGCAGGTGTTCTCGGGGCGGACGATCGACGTGCGGTCGATGTTCATCGCCGGCGCGAGCGACTGGGGCGTGTACCAGGAGCCGGGCGCGTTCGAACGTATGCAGGACGTTTGCACGCAGCTGGTCGGCTGCCATCTCGTCGAGGGCGCCGGCCACTGGGTGCAGCAGGAGCAGCCGGAGCAGGTCGTCGAGCTGCTGCGCGGCTTCTTGTCGGGATCGCGCACCCGTCAATGACCCGGACTCCCGGGCCGTTTTGGGTACGCCCCGAACCGTGGAGTCGTGAGCCTCGTCAGGGGCGGGATTCGGTGCAGCGGCCACCAGAATGAGTGCTGCATCGAGCGTTGTGCGTGCCTGCCCCCTTCCTTTCCTGTCCGTGCTCGTGGCTTTTTCGTCAGGCCCGTGTCTTGGAGGAGGCCGAGCCGGGGCAGGATCTCGCGCGTGATCTTGCGGGGGAAGTCGCGGCCGGTTTGTCTCGATCCGATCAGACGGAGGAGGAGCTGGACGCGGGGCGTGGTGAGGAAGATTCCGGGTGTGCCGTCAGGGAGGATCTCGAACGCGTCGTGCGGTCCTTCGCGGCGGAGGAACAGGTGTGTTTCGAGGAGGGTGACGGCGATGCGCTCGTCCTCGGGGAGTGCTTCGGTGAGGTGCCGCGCTTGGAGCGAGACGCGGCCGGTCCCCTGCGACCGTTGCCATTCTGTTGCCACGCGCCGCGCTCGGCGCTTCGACAGGTTGCCCCCTACACGAAGAAACCCGCCGTTAGCAGCGGGTCCCCCGGATGGAGCGTGCCGGGATCGAACCGGCGACCTCCGGCTTGCAAAGTCAGGGAAACCTAGGGTCAGCGGTAGTCGCTAGCGGTCAGACCGTATGGCTGCGAGCTTCTGCCTCTACGAGCGAGGGCCAGGTAGGTCAGGGTTGGGCAGTGTGATCTGACCCAGCGTCTGACCCAAGGGGTCAGCTCAGCACCTCGACGACAGGCTCGAAGCCCGGGAGGTCAAGACGGACGAGTCCCACTGTCTCCTGCCAGTCCGGCTCGTCAGCTAGCACGTCTCACGTCGCGCAGCGTGGAATCGGCCTCTTCGCGGGTGAGGAAGAACGCCTCGACACTCTGTGCTTGCCAGATCACGAGGCCATAGAAGATCACGGTTGGAGTGAAGCACTCGCTCGCGTGCTCACGCTGACGCGGCCTTTCTGTCCGGTCGCGGGCTCGTCACGACTTCCGCTCGGCCATCGCGTCAGCGTCTCGGATTGGCTGAACCGTCGAATCCGAGCAAGCAGGGTGTAGAGCGATCATCCATGACAATACGGATCGACGAACACGTCATCGATCTGCGGGTCGCCAGAGAGGCCGGTGAAGGTCAGAGACACTTTGGCGGTACCGCCTG
>JBKPSO010000155.1:0-3180 GCA_046735055.1 Actinomycetota bacterium | reverse complement strand
CGGCACACGCGCGCGCGACGCCCTGTCGCTCCCGGGCCTGCGGTCCACGATCGAGATCTGTACCGAGCTGTACGAGTGGGGCACGGTGAGCCAGCTCCACCCGGCCGAGGACGTCGCGTGACGACGGCGGCGGAGACGACGCTCGGCGTCGCCGACGACGACCGCGTCCGACCGCTCGAGTCGCCGCTCGCGTTCGCACGCCGCCGGTTCGACGGGCAGTTCGAGATCGACGCCTTCGGCGGGGACGCGCAGCTCATGGACCTCACCGGCCTCGTGGTCGCGCGCGCCGTGCGCGTCGAGGTCGAGCACTCCGAGCGTCTCCCGCGTATCGGCGGCGCGCTCCTTGTCGCCAACCGGGGCCTCGGGATCGTCGAGCCTGCCGCGCTCGCAGTCGCGGTCCGCCTCGCGGTCGGCCGCCGTCTGCGCGTCATCGGCGCGCCCGACGCACCCGTCCTCGGCGACGTGTTCCGCAAGATCGGCGCCGTCGGCTATCGCGCCGATGACGTCGCCGCGCTGTTGCGCGCCGGCCACCTGGCCGCTGCCCCGCTGGCGTCGACGTGGCTGCGTTCCGGGGCCGGCGCCCCGCCGCGCGAGCTCCTCGCCGCCATCCTCGGCTACCCGGTGGTGCCGGCGGCGGTGCTCCCCGGCGGTCCGGGCCCGCTCCCGATCCGACCGTGGCGCGTGATCATCGGTCCCGTCGTCGAGACCACCACCGACGCCGTCTCCGGCGACAGCCTCGCAGGCGCCGAGCTGGCCGAGCGGACGGGCGCCGCCGTCAACCGCCTGCTCGAGACGGCGCGGGGCTCCGGCTGACGCACGAAGAGACGGCTAGTTCCTGTCGGAACAGAGAACCAGTTCCCGACGTTGCCGTCAGGTAGGGTCGATCTACTGACGCGAACGATCGTTCGCGCTGAGCAAGCGGAGGGAGCGGTGAAGGAGATCACCTCCGACGACGGCGTCGAGATCGCCTACGACGTCTGGGGTCGCCGAGACGGCCCGCCGGTCCTCCTGATCCAAGGCCTCGGGACCGATTCCCGCGGCTGGGCTCTCCAGCGCATGGCGTTCGGCCGGCACTACCGCTGCTTCGCGCCCGACAACCGCGGCGTCGGCCACACCGGTCCGGTGGCGCGGCCCTACTCGCTCGAGCAGATGGCGCGCGACGCGCTCGCCGTCCTCGACGCCGAGGGTGTCGAGTCGGCGCACATCGTCGGCGCGTCGATGGGCGGCGTGATCGCGCAGGTGATCGGCGTCATGCACCCCGAGCGCACCCGGTCGCTCGTGCTGGCGTGCACGTCGTGCCGGCATCACCCCTGGCGCCGCGAGGTCCTGCAGGGGTGGGCCGACGTGGTGCAGGAGCGCGGCTCCGCCAGTCTGGGTGACGAGGCTCTGCGCTGGCTCGTCGGGCCGCGGCTTCGCCGGCGGTTCGGGATGTGGTTGAACATCCTCGCCCGCATCCTCGTGCACGCCGATCCCGACGGGTTCGCCGGCCAGGTGCAGGCGATCCTGGACGCGCCCGACGAGCTGCGCTTCGAGCTCTGCAACGTGCGCGTTCCCGCGCTCGTGATCACAGGCTCGCAGGATGCGCTGACGCCGATCGGGGACGCCGAGGAGCTCGCCGAGATGATCCCGTACGCGCAGCTGGTCGAGCTGCGCGGCGCCGCCCACGGCCTGATGGTCGAGTCGCCGAACGGTTTCAACGACACCGTGCTCGACTTCCTCGACCGCGTCAGCGGCCTTGACGCGGGGAGCGACGTGCAAGCCGCGAGCGCCTGATCCGTTCTGGCGTCAACAAGGCACCTCTGGGCCGTTAGGTCACGCCAAAAGCTAGGAGTCGCGGTCCACGAGCCCGCCGACCAGGCGGGTGAGCGCAGCGCAGACGTCAGGCGCCAGGCCCTCGGCACCGTCGAGCGCGTCGCCGGCTTTGGCGGCGTGGTCGCGTGCCTTACCAAGAGCGGCGTCGATCGCGCCATCGGCGCTCGCCAGGCGCCGCACTTCGGCGAGCTGCTCGGCGTCGAGTGGTTGACCGAGCCGCTCTCGCAGCGTCGGGCTCGACGCGATCGCGTGAATCACCGGCAACGTGTACACGCCCTCGACGAGGTCTTGGCCGGCGGGTTTCCCAAGCGCCGCGTCCGTGGCGGTGATGTCGAGCACGTCGTCGACGATCTGGAAGCACATGCCGAGGTGGAAGCCGTAGCGCGTCAGCGCATCGAGTGTCGGCTCACCGACGCCGGACACCATCCCGCCGACGCGGCACGACGTCCCGAACAACGACGCCGTCTTTCCTTCGATCGCCGAGCTGTAGCCCTCCTCGCTCCGGTCGACGTCGAACAGGTGCTGGAGCTCGAGCACCTGGCCCCGGCACAGCTCGGCGATGGTGCTCGCCAGGATCTCGGCGACGTCACCGCCCAGCCGGGCGGCGAGCGCCGACGCCCGGGCCAGCAGGAAGTCGCCGGCGAGGATGGCGACGATGTTGCTCCATCGCGCGTTGACGCTCGGGACGCCCCTGCGGGTCTCGGCCTCGTCGATGACGTCGTCGTGGTACAGCGATCCCTGGTGGACGAGCTCGATCGCCACCGCCCCGGTGACAGCGGCCGACGCCGCCGGGCCCTCGCCGTCGCCGGCGGCATACGCCGCGCACAGCGTGAGAGTGGGGCGTATGCGCTTCCCGCCCGCCCCGATGAGGTGCGAGGCCACGTCGGCGAGGAAGCGATCGGGGGTTCTCACCGCCTGGTGAAGCGAGTCCTCCACCCGGGCCAGATCGCCCGCCAGCGGCGGGAGCGCCAGCGTCTGGACCGGGTCCATACGACCGACGTTACGGTCCGGCGGGAACAAACTCCAAGCTGGGGTTGTCTAAGGATGTCTAGGTAAATGCAGGGATTCCGGCAGCCGGCCCGTCCGTTACGGCCCGGGATTCCGGGGCCTGCCCGATACACTGAAAAGAGGAGTCAGCGTCCGAAGTCGTTCCCGGTGCCGAATGGGGTGCAGGGAGATGCGGACGCTGAATTGCTCCCGAGAGGTGGTTGCCAGGTGTTCGAACGCTTCACCGATCGAGCCCGACGAGTGGTCGTGCTGGCGCAGGAAGAGGCGCGGCTGCTCAACCACAACTACATCGGCACCGAGCACATCCTGCTCGGTCTGATCCACGAGGGTGAGGGCGTCGCGGCCAAGGCGCTCGAGTCG
>JBKPSO010000154.1:0-10191 GCA_046735055.1 Actinomycetota bacterium | reverse complement strand
GCCGTCGCGTACCGCTCGAGGACGTCGGGGGTGGCCGCGCTCGCCGAGCTGGCCGCATCCTGAACGTCCGGCGGGCGCGAGACGATCGTCGCCTGCGTCGCGAACAGCCCGGACGCGACGTCGCTGACGTCGGGCGGTCGGCTGTCGATCCCGGCCCCGGCCGCCGAAGCGGTCAGCCCGGCGACGACTGCGCCGAGGATCAACAGTCGTCTGAACCAGTTGAGATAGGTCGAGGAATACATCTTCGCCTCCTTCTCCTCCGGAGCCGCCTGGCGCGGCCCTTTCGACCAATAGACACGAGGCCGCTTAACGATCGGTAAGGGCACGGTTAAGGCGGCAGGCCCTCGATCTCGGCGGCGCCAAGCAGCGCGCCCTGTTGGCCGTGCTGCTCCTGGACCCGAACAACGTCTGGAGGATCTGCGCCTCGCCTGCCTCGAGGAACGCCACCCTCTATCGCCTTCTCGATCCCTTGGGCAGCTCAGCGCGCTTGCGTCCGGCGAGGTGTCGCTCGGCCCCGTCGCTCGATACCTCGGGATGGGTTGACCGACCAAGCGCTCGCGACGTACCGCGAGCTGCGGATGGAGACGCACGCCGGGCGGGCCTCGGCACTCACGCAGACGATCTAGCCGAGCCTCCTCGCTGCCGCCTCGACTTGCTCCTCACTCGGACCGCCCGTCTCCAGCGCGCGGAAGGCCTCGATCACAGCGCGTGGGTCGCGCCGGTGCCGCTTCGCGGCAAGTGTCAGCGGCTCGTGGAAAGCGCCGCCGCAATGCGCGCACGGGAGCGCGAGCGTGGACATCAGCCGTGCGGCCTCGCCGGCTGGATACATTCGCAGCAGCTCGACGATCGTCGTCGAGCCTTTGATATCCCGCGACGCCGGCGCCTCGGGTGAGGTGCCGCGCGCGTTGACGCCGATCACCCGCTGCTGGGTCACCCCGCCAGTGTAGGCCGCTTTCGCCCGAGGGCCTTCCCTTACGCGTGCGCTTCCTGCGGGAAGCGGAGCGGGTCCGCGTCCATCCGCACCACGTTCGCCGGCAGCTGGTAGCGCGCGTACGGAAGGACGATCACCTTCGCGTCCGGACCGTGGCGCTCCATCGCCTCGGCGAACGCCTCGTCGAGCGACGTCGTCGCGTCGATCCCGATGTCGGCCGCCAGCTCCAGGTTCTCCTCGAGTGTGACGAGCTTCAGGTGCTTGCGCGTCATCACCTCGTAGATCGGCACCCAGATGCAGCCCGCCCACATCTGGATCGTCCGCGCGTGGATGTCGCGCAGCACCTGCTGGTAGTTCTCGACGCTCGGGGGCATGTACGGCTTCATCAGGTCCATCAGCGCGAGCCCGGGGAAGTCGCCGACCGCGGTCGAGACCCCCGGTGAGGGCGACGTGTAGATCAGCGTGCCGCCGTCCCTGAGCACGAAGTCGGCCGACATGCAGCCCCAGCCTGTGTGGAAGAAGAGATGGTCGGTCGGCGCGAAGACGCCGCAGACCGCGATGTCCGCCTGCTCGCCCGGGTGCTCGTACGTGTAGATCTGATTGAAGCGCTCGATCGCCTGCCGGTGCGCGTCCGGGTGGGCGCCGAAGATGCAATCGATCACGCGGCCGCGTGTGTCGAGCAGGACGTTCATCGTGCACTGCAGCCCGCACATCGTCGCGACCTCGTCGATGTCGGAGCGCATCGGGCCCGCGTAGGCGCCGTAGTGGGTCTGCGGCGAGGGGACGAAGGCGCAGTGGTTCGACTCGACCGTCTCGTCGGAGGCGACGCCGGGGAGGATGAGCTTGCCGCCGCCGCCCGCGCCCCAGTGGTTCGCCTGCGCGTGCCCGATCGTGATCTTCAGGTCGCACTCGGCGACCGCGGTCAGGATCCAGACCGGCGTGCCGCGTGACGAGACTCCGATGTAGGTGTACACCTCGGCGTTGCGCGGGTCGTTCTGGTGGAACGGGATCCCGAGCTTCTCCATCCGGTCGAGGTTCGCGCGGCCGATCTTCTGCTCGATGTCCGACTCCGACATCGGGAAGACCTTGCCGTTCGCGCACGCGACGACCGTCGGCTTGCCGGCAGCCTCGATCGCGTCGAAGACGGCGGGCAGCAACCGCGACTGCGGTGTCGGCCGGAACTGGTTGTCGATCACGACGGCGACCCTGGTCGCCCCGGCGAGGAGCTCCGAGAAGGGCGGGCCCGAGACCGGAGACTCGAGCGCGGCGCGCGCGGCCTCGGTCGCGTCGCCGAGGGGCTCGGGCTCGTCCGGATAGATCGCGGCGAGCAGGTTCGCCTCCGGCACCTCGAGCTCGAGCTCCTCGCGGTTCACCTTGGTCTCGTCGCCGGAGGCGCCGATCGTCAGCGGGTCGAGCGACTCGTACGGGATCTTCAGGCGGGCCACGGCCGCAGGCTATACCGTCCCGAATCATGCGCGCCACCCGAATCAACCACGTCTCGATCGTCGCCGACGACCTCGACGAGTCGGCTCGCTTCTACGAGGACCTCTTCGGTATGGAACGTCTGCCGACCGCGAGGTTCCCGGAGCCCGTGCTGTGGCTCAGGCTCGGGGATCAGCAGCTCCACCTCTTCACGAGCGACGAGGATCCGCCGACGCCGCGCCAGCACCTCGGGATCGACGTCGCGGACTTCGACGCCCTCTACGCAACGGCGAAGGAGCTCGGGATCCTCGACACGCGGGCGTTCGGCTCGCCGCTCCGCAGCCACCCGGCCGGGTGGGTCCAGCTCTACCTGCGCGATCCGGCCGGGAACCTCGTCGAGGTCGACTGGCCGGACGTCGAGTCGCTTGACGCCGCCACTCGGGCCGAGATCCTCCCGCTGGAGAGCGCCGTGCCGCAGGACGGCGACGCTGCGGTCGCCACGCTGTACGCCCGGCTACTCCCCTGACGCCGTGACTCCCGTCTCCAGCAAGGTCGCTCAGATCACGAGAGGGACACTGTCGGCCAAGCAGGTCGTTCCGCAGGCAGTGGTCGTCGCCGCGGTCGTCTTCGCCACAGTTTGGATTCTCTTCTGGGCGCCGAATACGAACTTCGGGCCCGCGATCGACGATCCCGAGAATTTCGTGATCACCCTGCTGAACGGCTTGACGTTCGCCGGGCTGCTGTTCATCGTCGCGAGTGGCTTCGCCCTTATCTTCGGCCTGATGCGCGTGATCAACATGGCGCAGGGCGCGTTTTTCCTCCTCGGCGGATACATCGCCTATGACATGCAGCAAGCGGTAGCCCACGGAGGCGGGCTCACCCTGCTCTCCTCCGACGTGAACGCCCGGGAGTGGATCATCCCGGCGGCAGTCGCCACCCTCAGCATCGGCCTGCTTGGGCTCGCCGTGCAGCAACTCTTTCTGCGCTGGAACCAGGGCCAGGACCTGCGGCAGGCGTTGATCACGATCGCGGTCTCGGTCATCCTCGCCGACCAGGTCATCGCCCATTTCCACGGTGGGCTTGGCAGGAGCGTCACGTGGCCGGGATCGATCGAGCGGTTCGTCAACCTGCACATCTTCGGCGTTCAGTACTCCCTCGCTCGCCTCGTCGTGCTTGGGCTTGGTCTCCTTGTCGGTGCCCTTCTCTGGCTCTGGCTCTACCGGACCCGCACTGGCATGGTCATTCGCGCAGGGGTCGACGACCGCCACATGACCTCGGCGCTCGGCATCAACATTCAGCGAACGTTCGCGATCGCCTTCTTCGTAGGCTCGGCCCTTGCCGGGTTTGGAGGTGCGGTCGGCGCCACCCAGAACATCGCCGCGACGGGAGCCGATCGAGACTGGCTGCTCAACTCACTCGTCGTCGTGATCATCGGTGGCATGGGGTCGTTGCTCGGCGCCGCGATCGGATCGCTCCTCTACGGACTGGTCTATTCCTTCTCAGCCGTGTACCTGCCGACGGTGGGCAGTGACTGCTGCGCGCAGTACTCGATCATCTTCACGTTCGTCTTGCTGACGCTCGTGCTCGCGTTCAGGCCGCAGGGACTCGTAGGAAGGCCTGGATGATTCGAACTGGGACGACGCGCAGGTTCATGGAAGGCGGTGTTGGCGTCGCCCTCCTGGTCGTCGTTGCGGTCGGACCGCTCTTCTTGACGGACAACTGGGTGAAGAACATCCTCACCCAGACGTTCCTCGTCGGAATCGCCGCCGCAAGTCTGATCTTTCTCTCTGCCTACGGGGGGATGCTTTCGCTCGCGCAGACGGCACTGGTCGGCATCGCTGGATTCACGCTCGCCAACGTCGTCACCAAGAACGCTCAGCAAGGCCTCAATCTCGGTTGGAACCCTTGGCTCGGGGTCGTGATCGCGATCGCAGTCGCAACCGCGATCGCGCTCCTGTTCGGGGCGATCGCGAGCCGCAGCTTCGGTATCTACTTCCTGATGATCACTCTGGCCTACGGCGTGATCGGCTTCTATTTCTTCCTACAAGTGGACAAGCTCTCGGGCCGGGCCGGCATCTCCACCGTCGACCTGCACGCCCCGGGAATCGTCGGCCCGCCTACCGCCGACCCGGCGCGACTGTACTACGTGGCGCTGGTCGTGGCGACCATCGTCTACGCCCTCGTCCGCTATGTCGTCAAGACGCCCTTCGGAATGGTGCTGCAAGGAATCCGTGACGAGCCGGTCCGCATGGCTTCGCTCGGTTACAACGTCCCGCTCCACCGCGTAGTGGCCTTCGGCTTCGCGGGGTTCATTGCCTCCCTGAGTGGAGTGCTCTACGCGTGGTGGCAGGGCAACGTCGATCCGGCGTCCGTCGACCTCAATTCGATCGTCGCCCTTCTCATCGTCGCGGTAATCGGAGGACTCGGTCGCATCGAGGGCGCCTGGCTCGGTGCTTTCGCCTACATCGTCATCAACAACTACGTGCGGGGCTTCGGTTTCTTGGAAGGCAGTCTCTTCACCCGACTCGGGCTCGACGCCGCGCACTTCAGTACCTACATCGGCGTGATCTTCCTCGTCATCGTTCTGGTCTCGCCGGACGGATTGATCGGGATCTGGGGACGCGTGCTGCGGCTCCTTGAGCGCAGAGGGCGGCCGCCGTCGGCGGTCGACGTTCAGCCCGCCGGCCGCCGGTCGTGAGCCGGGAGGCTGACGGTCCCCGCTTGAGATCGCCCCAGAAGGTGAGTAAGAATCGCGGATCAGCAGAGTCCGCGGCACAGGCTCTGACCTAGAAGGGAGGATCTGAATATGAGGAGGCGGATGGTGCGAAGCTGGAAGCTCGCGATTCCCCTAGGCGTGTTGCTGGCCATTGGTGCAGCGATCGCCGCGACGACGGCGACGGCCTCACGCAGTGCAGGCGTGATCAAGATCGGGATCATGACTGACTGCAAGGGGGCCTTCGGGGGCGCCTACGAAGAGGACATCGCCGGGGCGCAGGCGGCATTCGCGAAATATGCCGGCGCACGGCCGAAGGACCCCAAGAAGCCGTCAGCAGGCCTCGTCGGAGGCTCGATGGGCGGCAAGTCGATCAAGATCGTCGGTTACGGATGCGGCGACGAGACGCCGTCTCTTGCGCTGAAGGAGACGCGGCGCCTCGTGGAGCAGCTCGGCGCCGACGTCCTGATCGGCCCGCTCTCGGGGGACGAGGGCGTTGCCATCGCAAACTACGCCAAGACGAAACAGCCGGGGAAGACCTTCATCAACGGCACCTCGGGTGGGCAGCAGACGACGCTCAAGGTGCGGGCGCGGAACTTCTTCCGCTACAACGGCGACGGCGCCCAGTGGAACGCCGGCACGGGTGAGATCGCGTACAAGCGCCTTCACTGGCGCAAGGCAGCGATCTTCATGGACGACTACAGCTTCGGCTACACGTCCGGGGCCGGGTTCATCGCGGACTTCTGCTCCTGGGGCGGTCAGATCACGAAGCGCGTGTTCGCGCCGTCCCCTAACCAGGACTACTCGTCGTACGTCCAGCAGCTCCCGCCGCCGGACAAGGTCGACGGGTACTTCTGGGTCATCGGCGGCTCGGGCACGGGCCCGTCCCTCAAGGCCTACACACAGCTGTACGGGAAGGTCGATCCGAAGAAGTTCATCGGCAACCTCTTCTTCGCCTTCGAGGGCAACGATGCCGAGATCGGTCCGCAAGTCGTGGGTGCGTACATGGGTGGCTTCGGCACCGGGCCGGGCCTGAAGACGCCTTTGGCCAACGCTTACCGCGCAGCCAGCAACCATTGGTACAAGCCGTACATGGACGGCGCGAAACTGTCTGTCGATGACGGCTTCTACTACAACTACTGGAACGCCGCGTGGGCACTCGTGAAGGGGATGAATGCGGCCCACGGCAACCTGTCCGGCGGCCAGAAGAAGCTGCAGGCAGCGATGCCAAGGGTCCTCAATGCCGGCTTCGGCAAGATCGTCCTCGACAGGAACAGGCAGGCAATCCAGGACCAGTATCCGATCCAGTACACGAAGCTCCCCGACGGCTCGATCAGCTTCGACGTCATCGGGGTCGTACGCCAGGTGACCCAGAAGTTCGGCGGGTACTTCAGTGAGACAACACCCTCGCCGAGCCGCGCGGCGCCTACATGTCACAAGGCGAACCTACCGTGGCACAACAAGATCGTCCCTGTGGTGAACGGGGTGCCCAAGGGGTAGGTGACAGAAGCACCCTCGCGCGTTGTAAGCACCGAGCCGACCCTCCGCTTGCGGGGGGTCGGCCGGCGCTTCGGTGGTCTCCATGCAATCCGCGACGTCGATCTGGACGTCGCCCCGGGGGAGCGTCGTGCGATTCTCGGCCCGAACGGCGCCGGCAAGACGACCCTGTTCAACGTCGTCTCGGGTGATTTTCCGCCCTCGTCCGGGACGGTCGAAATATTTGGTCACGATCTGACGCATGCGCCTGCGCGCTCTCGCGCTGCGCTGGGCCTCGCCCGAACGTACCAGCAATCACGTCTGCTATCCGGGCTCACGGTCGAGGACAACATCTACCTCTCGATTCTCGGCGTCGGGTCCGGGCATTTCCGCCCTCTTGTCCTGCGGAAAGATCGCGAAATCCGAAGTCGGGCCACGCGAGCCGCAGGCAAGGTCGCCATCGACCACAAGCTCTCCGAGACAGTCGCCTCGCTCTCACACGGCGAACATCGACAAGTCGCCCTCGCGATGGCCCTCGCTGCCGAACCGAGGATGCTGTTGCTCGACGAACCCGCCTCGGGACTCTCGCGCGGTGAGCGGACGCTGCTTACCGACCTCCTCCTGGCGCTCGACCGGACGATCACGCTCGTGCTCATCGAGCACGACATGGACGTCGCGCTACGGGTTGCCGAGAAGGTGACGATGATGCACGAAGGCCGTGTGATCGTCGAGGGCACGCCGGACGAGATCAGGGCGAATCAGCTCGTGCACCGGTTGTACCTCGGAAGTACGGAGCGGCTGGAGGGACGCGGTCAGTGAGCGAGCCGCTTCTCTCGGTCCAGGCCCTCGACGCGTACTACGGCTCCGCGCACATCCTGCAAAACGTCGAGTTCGAGCTGGGCGAGGAGTCGGTCGCAGTCGTTGGCCGGAACGGGATGGGCAAGACGACGCTTTGCGCGTCGATCATGGGCCTGATGCCATCATTCAAAGGCTCGGCGAAGGGCTCGATCCGCTTCCTCGGTTACGAGCTGATCGGTCGGCAGCCGTACAAGATCGCAAAGCTGGGTGTCGGCTACATTCCGCAGGGCCGTCGCCTCTTTCCGTCACTGACAGTCGACGAGCACCTGCGCATGCTCGCGCCTCGGAGTGGCGACGGCTGGAGCGTCAGCAAGGTCTACGACCTGTTTCCCCGGCTCGCCGAGCGAAAGGGCCATGGCGGCGCCGAACTCTCGGGGGGCGAGCAACAGATGCTCGCGATCGGACGTGCGCTGTTGACCAACCCCAAGCTCCTGATCATGGACGAGCCCTCGGAGGGACTTGCGCCGACGGTTATCGAGAACCTGATCCTCACGTTCCGCAGGCTCGAGGAGGGAGGACTGAGAATCCTCCTCATCGAGCAGAACCTCGGCGTGGCAACGTCGCTTGCCGAGCGGCAGCTGATCATGGTCGGTGGAGAGGTCGCCCTCGAGACGACGGCCGACGAGCTCGCGGGCAACCCGGAGATGCAACGGCGCTACCTCGGCGTCGAGCCGCTCGCCGAGTAGCACTAGGATCGGAGGACGATGGGGAGGGGCCTGGTCACAGCGGCGCTCCTGGCGACCGCCGCCGCCGTCGTGCTCGTCACCGGCTGCGGAGGGTCCTCGAAGCCGAGGCCTGATCTCGCCTTCGTCTCGACGCGGGATGGCGACTACGCAATCTTCGGCATGAATGCAGACGGAGGTCGCCAACGGCGGCTGACTCGTCAAAAAGGAGACCCTTCGAGCCCAACAGGTCTCTTCTTCCAGGTCGAACCCGCCTGGTCTCCTGATGGCCGCCTGATCGCCTTCGGAAGTAGGCGCGACGGCCCCTTCCAGATCTTCGTCATGCGCGCCGACGGGTCAGGCGCGCGTCGTCTGACGACCACGGCGGCAGACGATCAGAATCCGACGTGGTCTCCGGACGGCTCCGAGATTGCATTCGACCGTGGATTACCCGGCGATATCTACGTGATGAGGGCCGATGGGACACGCGCTCACCCTATTGAGTCGGACTTCGCCGATGAAGGTGACCCTGCATGGTCGCCGGACGGACGGTGGATCGCATACAGTCGGAGAACCCCCGGGACAACTGCCCGCGAGATCTGGCTCATCCATCCGAACGGATCCGGCCGCCGTCGGCTCACGCATCTTCGGGCATTGAGCCAGGCGCCGGCTTGGTCGCCGGACGGACGGCGGATCGCTTTCTCGACCGACAAGGACGGCGGCGTTTTTGCCATCTACGCCGTCGGACTTGACGGAAAGCAACTGACCCGGCTCGCCACGTCGGAGACAGGCACCTTCGAACCCGACTGGTCAGAGGACGGGAACATGCTCGCGTTCTCGAGCGACGGATCGATCTTCACGGTCGACCCCGGGGGAAAGGAGAAGGAACTGACACACGCCAAGAATGACTCGAGCCCGGCCTGGCGGCCCGTGCGGCCGCAATAGGATCGTACGGTGGCGACGGTCGTCCTCCTCGGCACGCTGGACACCAAGGGGAAGGAGTACGACTACCTGCGCGCGCGTCTGCTCGAGCAGGGCGTCGATGTCCTGCTCGTCGACGCGGGGGTCTTCGAGCCGCAGATCGACGCCGACGTCCCGCGGGAGGAGGTCGCCGCCGCCGCGGGCGCCGACGTCACGGCGCTCGCTTCGGGGGGCGACCGGGGCGCGGCCGTCGACGCGATGGGCCGCGGCGCGGCCGAGGTCATTCGTCGACTGCACGAGGAGGGCCGGCTCGACGGGATCCTCTCGGTCGGCGGCTCGGGCAACTCGTCGATCGCGGCCCAGGCGATGCGCGCGCTGCCGGTCGGGGTGCCGAAGCTGCTCGTGTCCACGCTCGCCTCGGGAGACACGCGTCCCTACGTGGGTGCGAACGACGTGTCGATGACGTACTCGGTCGTCGACATCTCCGGGCTGAACCGCATCTCCGAGCGGATCCTCGCGAACGCGGCCGGGGCGATCGCCGGGATGGCGAAGGTGTCCGACGACGAGGAGAGCTCGGGCCGACCGTTGAGCTCTACTCCTTTGATTGGGGCGACGATGTTCGGCGTGACGACGCCGGCGGTGACCCGGGCGCGGGAGCGGCTCGAGGAGCTCGGCTACGAGGTGCTCGTCTTCCACGCGACCGGCACCGGCGGACAGTCGATGGAGGCGCTCGCGCGGGGCGGGTACCTGGCGGGCGTGCTCGACCTGACGACGACCGAGCTCGCCGACGACCTCGTCGGCGGGGTGCTCTCCGCCGGGCCGGACCGCCTGGAGGCCGCGGGCGAGCTCGGGCTGCCGCAGGTCGTGTCGCTCGGCGCGCTCGACATGGTCAACTTCGGACCGCGTGAGACCGTGCCCCCACAGTTCGAGGACCGCAACCTCTACGCCCACAACCCGACCGTCACGCTGATGCGGACGACGCCCGAGGAGTGCGCCGAGCTCGGCCGGCGGATCGCGCGGAAGCTCTCGGCGGCGACCGGGCCGACAGCGCTCTTCGTGCCCTTGAACGGCGTGTCGATGATCGCGACCAAGGGCGGGCCGTTCCACGATCCCGAAGCGGACGCGGCGCTCTTTTCCGCGCTGCGGGAGAACCTTCCCGCCCGTGTCGAGCTGCACGAGCTCGATCTGGACGTCAACGATCCGGCGTT
>JBKPSO010000153.1:0-4440 GCA_046735055.1 Actinomycetota bacterium | reverse complement strand
CGGTGCGCGCGCTCTACGCTTCGGCCGTGGCTGACTGCGCGAGCTGCGGCGTCGAGAACCCGTCGGGGGCACGCTTCTGCGGCGGCTGCGGCGCGCCGCTCGCCCGCGTCTGCCCCGCGTGCGGCGAAGCAAACGATGCTGGGATGCGGTTCTGCAACCACTGCGGCGCGGTTCTGGACGAGGCTGCCGCCCCGGCGACGCCCACTCCTCAAGCGGTCGCCAAACAGGCGGTGGCCGAACGTCGACTCGTCTCCGTCCTGTTCGCTGACCTCGTCGGCTTCACGTCTGCGTCGGAGAAGCGCGACGCCGAGGAGACACGCGAGCTGCTATCCCGCTACTTCGAGACCTGCCGGCGGCTGATCGAGCTCTACGGCGGGACGGTCGAGAAGTTCATCGGCGACGCGGTGATGGCAGTCTGGGGCACGCCGGTCGCAACCGAGGACGACGCCGAGCGCGCCGTCCGCGCGGCGCTCGACCTCGTAGCCGCGGTCTCCGCACTCGGGGACGAGGTCGGCATCGAGGAGCTCCGGGCTCGGGCCGGCGTTCTGACCGGAGAGGCGGCTGTCACGCTCGGGGCCGAGGGTCAGGGGATGGTGGCCGGTGATCTGGTCAACACGGCGTCGCGGATCCAGTCGCTCGCCCCACCCGGCTCGGTCTACGTCGGCGAGGCGACCAAGCGCGCGACGGAGCAAGCGATCGTCTACGAGGATGCCGGGGCCCATGAGCTGCAAGGCAAAGGGGGGCTCTACCTGCTCTTCCGAGCGCTGCGGGTTGTGTCGGGTGCGCGCGGCTCGCTGAAGGCCGAGGGGCTGGAGGCGCCGTTCGTCGGCCGCGATCGGGAGCTGCGCCTCGTCAAGGAGCTCTTTCACAGCGCCGTGGACGAGGGCACCGCCCATCTCGTCTCGTTCATCGGGATCGCAGGGATCGGCAAGTCGAGGTTGGCTTGGGAGTTCTTCAAGTACATGGATGGGCTGCCCCAGATCACGTACTGGCATCGTGGTCGCTGCCTGTCCTACGGCGAAGGCGTGACGTACTGGGCGTTGGCCGACATGGTCAGGATGCGTTGTCGGATCGCCGAGGACGAGCAGCCGGCGTCCGCCCTCGAGAAGCTGAAGGCGGTAGTCAGCGAACACGTGGTCGACGACGAGGAGCGTCGCTTCGTCGAGCCGCGCGTCGCACATCTCCTCGGCCTCGAGGAGGGACCGCGCTACGAGCGCGACGACCTCTTTGCCGCGTGGCGCGTCTTCTTCGAGCGGCTGGCCGCCGTCAACCCGGTGGCGATGGTGTTCGAGGACATGCAGTGGGCGGACGACTCGCTGCTCGACTTCATCGACTACCTGCTCGAATGGTCGCGCCAGCATCCGATCTTCGTCTGCACGCTCGCGCGGCCGGAGATCCACGAGCGCCGCCCGACCTGGGGCGCCGGCCGCCGCAGCTTCACGTCGCTCTACCTCGAGCCGCTCTCGCACGACGCGATGGAGCAGCTTCTCGCCGGACTGGTGCCCGGCCTGCCCGACGACCTCAGAGCCCAGATCCTGGAACGGGCAGAGGGAGTCCCGCTGTACGCGGTCGAGACGGTCAGGATGATGCTGGACCGCGGCGCGCTCGTTCAGGACGGTCCCGTTTACCGCCCCGCGGCACCGATCGCGCAGCTCGAAGTGCCCGAGACGCTCCACGCGCTGATCGCCGCGCGCCTCGACGGGCTCGCGCCCGAGGAGCGGCGCCTGCTCCAGAACGCCGCCGTCCTCGGCAAGACCTTCACCCGTCAGGGCCTCGGGAGCCTCGCCGGGCTCGACGACGACGAGCTGAGCCCGCTGCTGCACACGCTCGTGCGCAAGGAGATTGTGTCGGTGCAGGCCGACCCGCGCTCGCCGGAGCACGGGCAGTACTCATTCGTCCAGGACCTGCTCCGACACGTCGCGTATGAGACGTTGTCGCGCGCCGAGCGGAAGAGCCGGCATTTGGCAGCCGCGGCGCACCTCGAATCCGTCTTCGCGGAGGAGGACGAGGTGGTTGAGGTCCTCGCCTCTCATTACCTGGACGCCTACCGCGAAGCACCGGACGCGCCGGATGCCGCCGAGATCAAGGTAAAGGCGCGCGAGATGCTCGCCCGCGCCGGAGATCGTGCGGCGTCTCTTGCCGCGGCGCGCGAGGCGCAGCGCTACTACGCGCAAGCGGCGGAACTCGCAGACGACCCCCTCGTCTGCGCCGACCTGGAGGACCGGGCAGGGCAAATGGCCTGGCGACGAGGTCGTGCCGACGAAGCGCGAGGGCTCTTCGGAAAGGCACTCGAGATCTTCGACGCCCAGGGCCTGAAGCGTCCGGCGGCTCTTACGGCTGCGATCCTCGCGGAGATCGATTACCGCGACGGTCACCTGTCCGACGCAATTGCGCGTCTCGAGCAAGCGCTCGAGTCGCTTGCAGGAGAGGAACGTGGCGCCGACGTCGCGGCTGTCGCGGCTCAGCTCGGACGTTTCCTGGCGCTCGATGGCCAGATGGACGCCGCCGTGCCTCAGCTCGAGCTTGCGCTCGAGTTGGCGGAAGCGCTCAATCTTCCGGAGGTCCTCACTCAAGCGCTCACGACAAAGGCTGTCACGCTCACGCGGCAGAACCGTCTCGAGGAGGGCCGGATCCTGCTCGAAGGCGCACTCACGATTGCGCTCGAGCACGACATCCCGGCCGCGGCGATCCGTGCGAGCAACAACCTCGCAGTCGTCCACGAGTCGTCCGACCGCTACGCGGATGCTTTCGCATTGGCCGATCGGGCCGCGGCAATCGCGCGAAGAGTCGGAGACAGAAACTGGGAAGCGCTCTTGTTCACCGGCCCGATCAGTGCGCTCGCCCTGCTCGGCCGGTGGGACGAGGCGCTCGCGCGCGAGGCGGAAGCCAGTGCGGCAGGGCTGGTGTCCTACCACGAACTCCTCCTGCCCCTCGTAGCGATCGACTGCTGGCGAGGGGACACAGAGCACGGGCGTTCACGCCTCGAACGAAATGAGAGCAAGACGCACGAGGCCGTCGACGTCAGAGCGAGCTACTTCTTGCACGAGGCGTTGCTGCGGCGCACGGAAGGGAACCTACGCGCTGCGCAAGAAGCTCTCGAGCCGGCCCTGCAGGCGCGCTCGGACCTCGGCATCACCAGCCTCGCCGTCAAGCTCGGGTTCGTCGAGGCACTCGAATGCGCGTTCGAGCTCGGAGACAGCGAAAAGCTCGAGGAGCTGCTCACGATCATCGAGGACCTACGGCCGGGCGAGCGGCCGCCGCTGTTGGACGCACACGCTGCGCGCTTCCGCGCAAAGCTCGCCGGTGACGCGCCGGCAGCCGAGCGTGGCTATCGCCGTGCGGCCGAGATCTTCCGCGAGCGGGAGCTGGTTTTCTGGCTCGCGGTCACGCAGCTCGAGCACGCCGAATGGTTGACCGGCCGAGACAGGCCCGACGAGGCTCAACCGCTACTCATGCAGGCGCACGAGACGTTCGAGCGGCTCGAAGCGAAGCCGTGGCTGGCGCGGGTCGACGCAGTCCGGATTGCCACCCTGGACGAGATCCCCGCCTAGCTGCGGCGTCGGGTTCGAGTCCCGTCGCTCCCGCTCTTTATCCCCCCTCCTTGCCGATCGGCTCTGCCAGCTCGACGATGATCCCCTCGGGGCCGCGGACGTAGCAAAGCCGGTAGCTGTCCTTGTAACGCTCCAGCTCGCCGACGAGTTCAGCGCCGCGGGCTCGCAGGCGGGCGACGACGGCGCCGATGTCTTCGACGGCGAATGCGATGTGGCGGATGCCCCGGGTGTTGGCCGGCGCGCGCCGACTGTCGCCCTCGTTGGGCGGCGAGTGGAACTTCACCAGCTCGAGTCGTCCGTGGCCGTCCGGTGTCTGGAGCATTGCGAAGTCCACCCGAACGTCATCGAGCCCCACGACGCGGTCCACCCAGCGGCCCTCGACCGGCCCCTTGCCCTGCAGCTCGAGGCCGAACTCGACAAAGAACTCGGTTGCGGCCGGGAGGTCGTCGACCACGATGCCGACGTGGTCCATCCTCTGGATCCTCACCTGCTTCTCCATTTCAGTCTTTGGCATCTCTCCACCGCGTACCCAACACGTTTCCGGAGCATTCCCAGGTCCGGGCCTCGCGACGCGTGACGACGCCACGCGGTGGCTCGCCGTGGCATCGTCGATCATGAGGACATGTCCGAGCGCGCGGACGTCGTCGTCATCGGCGGGGGTGTCATGGGGGCGGCTGCGCTGCGCTACCTCGCCGAGCTCGGCTGCCGCCGGCCGGTCCTCCTTGAACGTGACACGCTCGCAAGCGGCTCGACGGGACACTGTGCCGGTGGTGTCCGCACGCTGTTCTCAGACGAGCTGAACGTTCGCATCGGACTCGAGTCGATCCGACGGCTGCAGCGCTTCGAGGAAGAGGTCGGGGAGCAGCTCGATCTCCGCCTCGACGGCTAC
>JBKPSO010000152.1:0-8013 GCA_046735055.1 Actinomycetota bacterium | reverse complement strand
CACGCGATGCAGGAGGAGATCCGGACGCTCTACGGGCTCGTGCGGCCGCGCGCGGTGATGCCGATCCACGGCGAGTACCGCATGCAGGCCGCGAACGCGCGCATGGCGCAGGAGGCGGGCGTCCCGGCCGACTCGATCGTCTTGGCGGAGAACGGCTCGGTCGTCGAGCTGACCCCGGCTGGGGCGCAGATCGTCGACCGCGTCGAGGCCGGGATCACGTTCGTCGACGGCCTCGGCGTCGGCGACATCGGCGACGTCGCCCTGCGTGACCGGCGCCACATGGCCGAGGACGGCGTCCTGATCATCGTCGCCACCCTCGCGAGCCAGAACGGATCGCAGGCGGCAGCAGCAGAGCTCGTTGCCCGCGGGTTCGCGGAGGACGAGCCGCTCCTGGACGAGATGCGCAGCGAGGCCGAGGCCGTGCTGCGCCACTGTCTCGAGGAGGGCCTGGTCGAGATCAAGCTTCTCCAGGAGCACCTCCACGACGGCATCGGGCAGCTCGTCTACGACCGAACGAAGCGCCGGCCGATGATCCTGCCGGTCGTCGTGGAAGTCTGAGCATGAGCGCCGTCGCCGATGGGTGGGCGGGTGTCCTCGCCGACCACGCCGCCGAGGCCGGAACGGCGCGGCGGTTGATCTCCCAGTTGGCCGCATGCGAGGTCGCGGCGCTCGCGTTCTGCCGCCTGCTCGAGCGCTGGGCACGCGGAGAGGCCGATCCCTCGACCGCGGGCCGGCGCCAGGCCGCGCTGCGGCGCGCCGCCGAGCGAGCCGAGACGGCGCTGGCGGGCCTGGAGCGGCCGCTCGGCCGCTACCTGCTCGAGCTCGAGCCGGAGCGGGCAGAGGGTCGCTCGTGGTACGGCGAGCCGGGAGCCGGCGAGCTGCGCGACTGGCACGACGTGCTGGAGCGGGCGGGGGTGAGCGTCTCGCCCGTCCGCGTCGCGCAGGCCTATCTCGAGCTGGCGGTGCTCGTGCGCGCGCTCGAGGGGTTGCGAGCCGCAGCGGACATCGGCTCCGAGCCCGACCGCTCGTCCCTCTGGGCCGGCCTCTTCGACCTGCGCGAGAACCTGCTCGGTCAGACGCTCGAAGACCTCCGCGCGCTCGCCGCCTAGTGTTACTTGGCCGGGGTGGCACCGAAGATCGAGGTCGTAGGGTCGATCAACCTCGACCTGGTCGCGCGCTCTGAGCGGTTGCCGCGGCCGGGGGAGACGCTGACCGATGCGACCTTCGGGCGCATTCCCGGCGGCAAGGGGGCGAACCAGGCGCTCGCCGCCGCTCGGCTCGGTGCCGAGGTGCGGCTCATCGGGGCGGTCGGCGAGGACCCGTTCGCGGACGAGGCGCTCGCGCTCCTGCGGGAGGGCGGAGTCGACCTCGACGCCGTGCGCACGGTTGCGGAGCCGACGGGCGTTGCGCTGATCATCGTCGGTGCAGACGGCGAGAACGAGATCGTCGTCGCGCCGGGCGCGAACCGGGCAACCGAGGCCGGGGAGCTCGGCCACGCGGACGCCGTGCTCTGCCAGCTCGAGATCCCGGTCGCGACCGTCGCCGCCGCGGGGCGGCAAGCGCGGTTCTTCTGCCTCAACGCCGCACCGGCGCGGGCGCTGCCGGCGGAAGTGCTCGCCGAGGTCGACCTCCTCGTCGTCAACCGGTACGAGCTGGAGTCGGTCGGGCCCTACGATGGCCTGACCGCCGTGACGCTCGGGTCGGAGGGCGCTGTCCTGCTCGAGGGCGGGAACGAGGTGACGCGCGCCGAGCCGCCGTCAGTGGACGCGGTCGACGGGACCGGCGCGGGCGACGCGTTCAGCGCCTGCCTGCTGGTCTCGGTGCTGGAGGGCCGTCCGCCCGAGGAGGCGCTCCGGCGGGCCTGCGCCGCCGGTGCGCTCGCCGCCTCACGTCCGGGCGCGCAGCCTTCGCTCCCCACGGCAGACGAGGTAGACGCGATACTCGCCGCATGAAGGTCCTGCTCGACTGCGATCCGGGTCACGACGACGCGATCGCCCTCCTGCTGGCGCTCGCGAGCCCCGAGGTCGAGCTCGTCGGCGTGACGACGGTGCACGGGAACCAGACGCTGGAGAAGACGACGGTCAACGCGCTGAAGCTGCTCGAGTTCGTCGGCCGCACGGAGGTTCCGGTCGCCGCAGGCGCCGAGCGGCCGATCCGGCGCGAGCCGTTCGTGGCCGAGTACGTCCACGGCGAGAGCGGGATGGACGGGCCGTCGTTGCCCGCCCCGACGACAGCCCCGGTTGGCAAGCACGCAGTCGACTTCATCGCCGAGACCGTCCTCGCCTGCGAGGAGCCGATCACGCTCGTCCCGACGGGCCCGCTGACGAACATCGGCCTGTTCCTCGCCCGCCACCAGGCCGCCGCCGAACGGGTCGAGCGGATCGTCCTGATGGGTGGTGCGATCGGGGAGGGGAACGTCACCCCGGCGGCCGAGTTCAACATCTGGTGCGATCCGGAGGCCGCCGACCGCGTCTTCACGAGCGGTCTGGACGTGACGATGATCGGCCTCGACGTCACCCACCAGGCGATCTTCGGGCCGGCTCCGACCGCGGAGATCAAGGCGGCGGGGAGGGTGGGCGCGATGGTCGCCGAGCTGCTCGAGTTCTACGGGCGCTTCCACAAACGGTCCTACGGCTGGGACGGCTCGCCGATCCATGACGCGGTCGCGATGGCGCACGCTTTTCGCCCGGGAATCGTCGAGACGGTGCATACCGGCGTGCGGGTCGACTGCGGCGAGGAGCTCGGCCGCGGGCGGACGAACGTCGACCTCAGAGGCCGTGTGGGCTGGGAGCCGAACGCGCACGTCGGGGTCGGGATCGACAAGAACGCGTTCATCGAGCTGCTCGTGGAACGCAGCTCCTCCCTCGGTTGAAGCTGGGGGCATCACGCTCGAGAACGCCGCGATGCCGGCCGGATCCGTCGCGCCGGGCGTGTTCGAGCGGGCCTACACGAAGGGGTAACGCGCCAGGCGTCGAAGTCGCGCCCATGGCGCGCAAGAAGCGTCCCAGCAAGGCTCGCCCGCGCTCGCCCGCCCGCGTCAGGAGGAAGACGCGCAAGCGGACGCGCGGGCACCAGCATCCCGAGCTGATCGGGATCGGCCTCGCCCTGTTCGGCCTATTCATGGGGACCATCCTCTACGCGGGCTGGAACGGCGGGTCCGTCGGCAAGGCGATCGACGACGGCCTCGTCGCGCTCGTCGGCGGGACCGCGTACGTCGCGCCGATCGCGTGCATCGCGGTCGGATCGCTGATGGTCGCGCGCAGCGACCTGCCGCGTTTTGGGCCGTTCCGCACGGGTCTCGTGCTCACCGCGCTCGCGCTCGCGCTCGTGCTCGGCCGCGCGCACGGGGGGTACCTGGGCAAGGGGCTCGAGTCGCTGTTGGGGAGCCTGATCGGGACGACCGGAACGAGGCTGCTCGGTGCCTTCGTTCTGCTCGCAGGCGTGCTGCTGATCACCGGTGCGTCGGCCGGGGCGTTTCTGCGCCGCTCCGGCCATGCGGTTCGCCGGGCGGCCCGCGTGAGACCTACCCGCCGTCCTCGGCTTGCGGAGGCGCCGGAGCCGACGGCCGACGAGGCGAACGTCGTCCCTCTTCCGAAGCCCGAGGCGCCGATCGACGGTGTGGAGGAGTTTCCCGACGTCGTCTCGCCCCCGCCGCTGCTCGTCTTCGACGACGAGGCCGCAGAACCCCAGCACGTCGAGCAGCCGAGCCTGTTCGACGTCGTCGACGGAGACGACGTCGCCGCCGTCTACACGCTGCCCGACCCGGGCATCCTGCGCCGTTCCAAGGCCGCGAGCGGAGACAGCGCCGCGCGCACCGCGCACATCGCCGAGACGCTCGTGGCGGCGCTCGGGAACTTCGGCGTCGACGCGACCGTCGTCGGCGAGATCGCAGGCCCACGCGTGACCCGCTACGAGCTTCGCCTGGCGCCGGGGACGAAGGTGTCCAAGGTCGCAGCCCTGAAGGACGACCTCTCGTACGCGCTCGCGACGACGGAGATCCGCATCCTCGCTCCGATCCCCGGGAAGCAGGCAGTGGGCGTCGAGGTCCCCAACCACTCGCCGAACATCGTCACCCTCGGGGACATCTTCGCCGACCTGCCGGCGACGGCGAGCCCGCTCTCGGTCTGGCTCGGCAAGGACATCTCCGGGAACGCGGTGTGGACGGACCTCGCGCGTATGCCGCACCTCCTGATCGCCGGGACGACCGGCTCGGGAAAGTCCGGATGCATCAACACGATCCTCAGCTCGATCCTCCTGCGCGCGACGCCGGACGAGGTGCGGATGATCCTGATCGACCCGAAGCGCATCGAGCTCGGCTTCTACGAGTCGATTCCGCACCTGCTGACCCCGGTCGTCTCGAGCCCGAAGACGGCCGCCGCCGCCCTCGCGAACGTCGTCGGCGAGATGGAGCGTCGCTACGAGCGGATGAGCCAGGTGCGGGCGCGCAGCCTCCCGGAGGTGAACCGCGCACTCCGCGGGCGCGGCGAGAAGCCCCTGCCGTACCTGCTCGTCGTGATCGACGAGCTGGCCGACCTGATGATGATCTCGCCGCAGGAGGTCGAGGACGCGGTGATTCGGCTCGCGCAGAAGTCGCGCGCGGTCGGCATCCACCTCGTGCTCGCCACGCAGCGGCCGTCGGTGGACGTGATCACCGGGATGATCAAGGCGAACGTCCCCTCGCGCGTCGCGTTCGCAGTCTCGAGCCAGACCGACTCGCGGGTGATCCTCGACCAGTCGGGCGCCGAGAGCCTGCTCGGCCAGGGCGACATGCTCTTCAAGCCGCTCGGCACCTCGCGGTTGCAGCGCCTCCAGGGCGCCTACGTCAGCGAGGAGGAGATCGCGCTGCTGGTCGACCAATGCCGTGCACAGCGCGGGCAGGAGCTCGACGAGTCGCTGCTCGAGGCGCCCGAGCGGGAGCCCGCCGAGGACGACGAGGACTTCGACGGCGACTTCGATCCGGACGAGGATCCGCTGCTCGAGAAGGCGATCGAGGTCGTCGTCCAGGCACAGACCGCGAGCGTGTCGCTACTCCAGCGCCGACTGCGCGTCGGCTACACGCGCGCCGGCCGGCTGATCGACATGCTCGAGCGCCGCGGGATCATCTCGCCGTACGAGGGCTCGAAGCCGCGCCGCGTGCTGGTCGACGAGACCGAGTCGCTCGCGTCCTAAGATCCGCGCGTGGCGCGGATCGCGGTCGTCGGTAGCTACGGCGTCGGTTTGACGTTCGGATCCCCGCGTCTGCCCGAGCGTGGGGAGACCGTGATCGGGACGCTCTTTCGCACGGACGACGGCGGCAAGGGGTCGAACCAGGCGGTCGGGGCGGCTCGCCTCGGGGCGGAGGTTTCGTTCTTGACCGCGGTCGGAGAGGATGCATTCGGCGACCGCGCCTACGAGCTCTGGGCCCGGGAGGGCGTGGACGCGTCGGCCGTGCTTCGCTCGGCGGAGCCGACGATGACGGCCGCGATCCTCGTCGAGGAGGGCGGCGACAACCGGATCGTGATCGTGCCCGGAGCGCTCTCGACGCTGGCGCCCGGGCACGTCGACGGCTTCGAGCCGCAGATCGAGGCGGCCGACGTGCTGCTCGTGCAGCTCGAGATCCCTGTCGAGACGGCCCTGCACGCGCTCGCGGTCGGACGGCAGGCGGGCGTGCGTACGATCCTCAACCCTGCGCCGGCGCCGCCCGAGCCGATGACGCCGGCCGCGGACTACCTCGTCCCGAACGAGACCGAGGCGCCTGCCGTCGAGGGGGCCGAGGGGACGCTCGTCGTCACGCTCGGCGAGTGTGGCGCGCGGATCGGCGACGAGCGGGTGCCTGCGTTTCCCGCTCGGGCCGTCGACACGACCGGCGCAGGTGACGCATTCTGTGCCGCGTTCGCAGTCGCGCTCGCAGAGGGCCGTTCGCCCCTCGACGCGGTGCGCTGGGGCTGCGCGGCCGGCGCCCACATGGTCGAGCACCCGGGCGTGGTCCCGGGCCTGCCGACCCGCGCCCAACTCGAAGAGCGGCTCGTGGTCGCCGTATGACCCGCCTGATCGTCGACACCGACACCGCCGGAGACGACGTCTTCTCGCTCCTGATCGCGCTCCTGCACCCGAAGGCGCAGCTCGAGGCGATCACGGTCTGCTGTGGCAACGTGCGCTTCGAGCAGGAGATCGAGAACGCGCTCTACGCGGTCGAGCTGGCGGGTCGTTCGGGCGAGGTCCCCGTCTACCCCGGCTGCTCGGAGCCGTTGATCTCGGAGTGGGTGGGGGCGGAGTACGTGCACGGCAACGACGGCATGGGCGACTCCTACTTCCCGCGGGCGAAGCAGCGGCCCCAGCCGGAGCACGCGGTCGACGAGCTCGTCCGCCGGATCAACGAGAGCCCCGGCGAGCTGACGATCCTCGCAGAGGCACCGCTGACGAACCTCGCGGCGGCGGTGACACGCGACCCCGCGATCGCGGGGAAGGTGGCGCACCTGTATGTGATGGGCGGAGGGTTCGGGAACATCACGCCCGCGGCCGAGTACAACTTCTTCGTCGACCCGGAGGCGGCAAAGATCGTCGTCAACGCCGGCTTCCCGCTCACGCTCTTCACCTGGACACTGACGCGGACGCACGGGGTGTTCGACGACGGGAAGCTGGCGCGGATCGCGGCACTCGGCACGCCGCTTGCCGAGTTCTTCGACCAGGTGAACCGGAAGGCGCGCGAGTTCGACGACAGGGTCAACCACCTCGGCGGCTCGACCCATCCCGATTCGATGACGTGCGCCGCGATTGTCGAGCCGTCGCTCGTGCTCGCGACCGAGGAGGCAGTCCTCGATGTCGAGACGAGCGGCGCGCTGACGCGGGGCTGGAGCCTGATCGACACGCTCGGCCGCACCGGTCGCGAACCGAACGCCCGCGTCGTCACCGACTACGACACCGAGCGCTTCTTCGAGCTGATGGTCTCGATTCTCTCGTGAGCTACCTGCCGCCCACCCGGGAGCTGCGCGAGCGGCTCGACACCGCTCAGGTGCTCTCGCGGCTCTTCTACCGCGAGGAGGCGCTCTTGCTGGCGTGCGGCGACTTCATCCCACGGGTCGGGCGGCTCGAGACGAAGGCCGAGCTCGGTCGCACGGCCTGGGAGTGCGCGCTCACCGCCGACGCGCTGCGCGTCCGGGTGTTCGAGCTCCGCTACCCGTCGCGTTTCCTCGACGAGCAGGCGGAGGAGATCCGGATCGTGACCGCGGAGGATCTGCTCGCTCTGCTCGCAGGCCAGCGCGACGAGTTCCGCAGCTATCTCGACGCCGCGGATGAGCTCGCGGACGGCCCCTCCATCCGGATTGCCGAGAGCGCGCTGCGCGACAAGGAGCGGCAGGTCGACGCACTCTCCGCGGTCGAGCTCGGCGACGGCGACCCGGTACGGGACGACCGCTTCTTCCCGTCGAGCTTCTACTGGCCGGACGTGCTCGACCCCGACTACGCC
The DNA here is from genome assembly GCA_046735055.1 of Actinomycetota bacterium. GTDB lineage: Bacteria > Actinomycetota > Thermoleophilia > Gaiellales > Gaiellaceae > DATBLE01. The sequence goes on along the minus strand of JBKPSO010000152.1, from coordinate 569 downwards.
TACGGCGAGGGGATCGTCCTCCAGCTCCGCTCCGCCGTGAGCCACCTGAACGAGGTCTGGGCCGTCGAGACCGCCGGCCGGATCCTCCACGACCTGTCGCCCGAGCTCGGCTGGGAGTTCACGTCGGAGGCTGCGCGCTGGCTGTACGACGAGACCCGGCACATGCTGATGGGCAAGAAGCGCTTGGAGGGATGGGGCCTGCCGGACGGGATGGTTCCGCTGGGCGGCTACATCTACGAGGCCTGGCGTGGGGAGGACCCTCTGTACGGGCTCGGGATGCTCGGGTACTTCGAGACGAAGAACATCGGGCGGAAGCGCGAGCGCGCCCAGGCGTTCGAAGCGATGGGCGACCGGACGAGCGAGACCGATATGGAGTTCGACTGGGTCGACGAGACGCTGCACGCCGAGTACGGCCGCCGCTGGCTCCGGCGGCTGCTCGAGGTGCGCGGCGAGGATCCGGAGAGCTGGCCCGCGGTGCTCGAGCGCTGCGAGCAGCTCGTGCAGGAGCGAATCGCGCGCGCGACTCCGGAGGAGCTCGAGCGAGTCCGTGCGTGCGCCGACGCCCTCGC